>JBDLVU010000005.1:0-64173 GCA_039804665.1 Pseudomonadota bacterium
TGGTGCGCCCGGTGCACTTCCGCCGCGCGGAACACCAGCTCGGTGAACGGAAGGTCGAACAGCGCGGCGATCTCCTCGCGCGTCCAGTCCGTGCGGACCGCGCTGGCGGAGGCGGAAAGCGTGGCTGCGGCGTTCATGGGTTTCTCCCGGTGACTCAATCGATTCACCGGCCCCTTAATCCAAAATGCCTCGGTAGGCTTGCGCAAAAATGAAACATTGGATGGGGCGCCCCTGCCTTGTCTGATGCGGATGGGGCGTCAATTTCCGTCGGCTTAACCATCCGCGAAGGATTGCCGGGCTATGCGCATGGGCATCGCGGCCCGGTTTTTCGGGCGCTTCTGCAATGGATGGACCTGGTGGCAAGACTTGTTGAACGCGTCGGGGTGGTAGGGCTCGGCTACGTGGGCCTGCCGCTGGCGATTGCCTTCGCGCACAAGTTTCAGGTGACCGGCTTTGACATCAGCGCGCATCGCATCGGCACCCTGCTGGCCGGCGTAGACTACACAAACGAAATCACCCCGGAAGAGCTGGCTGCATCCACGCTCGAGATCACGGGCGATCCTGAGCGCTTGCGCGGATGCGATGTGATCATCGTGACCGTGCCGACCCCGGTGGATGAGAGCCGGCGGCCGGACTTCGGCGCGCTGGATGGCGCTTGCCGCACCGTGGGCAGGATCATCGAGCGCGGAACGGTCGTGGTGTTCGAATCGACCGTCTATCCCGGCGCCACCGAAGAAGTCTGCGCGCCGGTCATCGAACAGGTTTCGGGCCTCAAAAGCGGGGTCGATTTCACGCTCGGCTACAGCCCGGAACGCATCAATCCGGGCGACAAGGAGCACCCGTTCGAAAAGATCGTCAAAGTCGTTTCGGGGCAGGACGCGCAAACGCTCGATACGCTGGCCGGGATGTATGGCGTGGTCGTGACGGCGGGCATCCATCGTGCCTCGTCGATCAAGGTGGCCGAAGCCTCGAAGGTCATCGAGAACACCCAGCGCGACATCAACATCGCCCTGATGAACGAGATTTCGAAGATCTGCGACCTTGTCGGCATCCGCACCAGCGAAGTGCTGGCGGCGGCGGGGACCAAGTGGAACTTCCTGCGCTTCTATCCCGGCCTTGTCGGCGGGCACTGCATCGGCGTCGATCCGTACTATCTCACCGCCAAGGCGGAGCAGCTCGGCTATCATCCGCAGGTGATCCTGGCCGGGCGGCGCATCAACGATGGCATGGGCAGCCACATTGCCCAGCGCGCGATCAAGATGATGGCGCCCACCGGGCGCGCGCTCAGCGCCGCGCGAATCGGCATCCTTGGCTTGACCTTCAAGGAAAACGTGCCCGACATTCGCAATTCGAAGGTCGAGGACATCGTGCGCGAACTCGGCGAATTCGGCATCACGCCATTGATTCACGATCCGCTGGCGGACCCGGCGGCGGCGCGGCACGAATTCGGCATGGAATTGAGCCCGATCGAGGCGCTGACCGATCTGGACGCCCTGATCGTGGCGGTCTCGCACCGCCAGTTCACCACGCTTTCGGCGGATCAGCTGGCGGCGATGGTGGTGCCCGACGGCGTGCTGATCGACGTCAAGTCGATGCTGTCACCCGACCAGTTCGCGGGCAGGCTGCGTTACTGGAGCCTGTGAAAGTTGAGGCGGGTCTAGAGGGGGTCTAGACGGGGCTAACCCCGTCTGACCCGGTCTGGCCCCCTCCAAGGCCCGCCCTGCGGGCGTTCAGCGGACCCAGATTCCACGCGTGTCGATGATCGCCACGTCAGCGGGGGCGACAGGCACGTTTTCGCGGAACGGACGGTGGTCCACCAGCAGCGCCCAGACATCGGCAGCGCTCTCTGCTTCGTCCGCCTTCACCAGCGTGACCCCGGCCTGCGCCAATGGCACCGGCAACACCTCGATGTTCGGCTCCACCACCAGCAACTGTCCCGGGAACTGCAATGCCAGCTGTTCCACGATGTCGACCGCCGGACTTTCCCGCAGGTCGTCGATATCGGGTTTGAAGGCGAGGCCGAACGCCGCGATGCGCACATCCGCCGGGGCGCATCCCCGGGCGGCGGCGGCATTGTACACGGCGGCTGCAATCTTGTTCACCACCCACTGGGGCTTGCTATCGTTGACCTGGCGCGCGGTGTGCATCAGCCGCGCTTCGTCCGGCGTGCGCTTGACGATGAACCACGGGTCCACCGCGATGCAATGCCCGCCAACGCCCGCGCCCGGTTTGAGGATGTTGACGCGGGGGTGGCGGTTCGCCAGCGCGATCAGTTCCCACACGCTGATGTCCAGCTTGTCGCAAACGAGTGAAAGCTCGTTGGCGAAGGCGATGTTGACATCGCGGAACGCGTTTTCGGTCAGCTTGCACATTTCGGCCGTGCGCGCGTTGGTGATGACGCATTCGCCCTTGACGAAAGTCTTGTAAAGCGTGCGCGCAGCGTCGGAACAGCGCGCTGTCATGCCGCCGATGACGCGATCGTTCTCGACCAGTTCACGCAGGACATGGCCGGGCAGCACGCGCTCCGGGCAGTAGGCAAGCCGGACGTCCGAATCCTCCCCGGCATCCTGCGGGAAGGTCAGGTCGGGCCGCGCGTCGGCCAGCCACACCGCGAGTTGCTCTGTGGCGCCCACGGGCGAGGTCGATTCCAGAACCACGAGATTGCCCGGCTGGAGGACCGGCGCGATCGCCTTTGCGGCGGCATGGATGTAGGACAGATCGGGTTCGTGATCGTCCTTGAACGGGGTAGGGACCGCGATGAGAAAGGCCTCGGCCGGCTCGGCAGTGGTGGTTGCGCGCAGCTTTCCGTCCAGCGTTGCTGCGTGCACGACCATGTCCAGATCCGGTTCCACGATGTGGATGCCGCCCGAATTGATGGTGTCCACCGCGCGCTGGTTCACGTCGACGCCGATGACCTCTACCCCGCGTGAGGCAAAGGCGGCAGCGGTGGGCAGGCCGATATAGCCGAGCCCGATCACCGAAATGCGGCGAAAGGGAAGGTTGGCCCGCGCCTTGTGGCGGCGGCTTTGGGTTTGCGGGTGGAAATTCACTTCAGTGTCTCCAGAACGCGGACGATGCGGGCGCACGCGCGGCCGTCACCATAAGGATTGTGGGCATGGGCCATGGCGCGATAGGCGCCGGCGTCGTCCATCAGGCGGGCGACGCTGGACACGATGGCATCCTGGGCCGTGCCCACGATTTGCACCGTGCCGGCCGCCACGGCTTCGGGCCGTTCGGTGGTGTCGCGCATCACCAGAACCGGCTTGCCCAGCGACGGCGCTTCTTCCTGGATGCCGCCCGAATCCGTGAGGATCAGGTGGCTGCGGATCATCAGGTGGACGAACGGCATGTAGTCCAGCGGTTCGATCAGATGGACGTTCGCCATGCCGCCCAGAACCCGGTTCACCGGTTCGCGCACGTTGGGATTAAGGTGAACCGGGTAGACGAAATCGGCGTCCGGATAGCGCCGCGCCAGATCGGCAATCGCGCCGCAGATCCGTTCGAAGCCGTCGCCGAAATTCTCCCGGCGGTGGCCGGTGATCAGCACCATTCGCGCACCTTCGCGCAGGCGCGGTGCGAATTGTGCCGCCAGATCGGCGCTGAGTGCAGGGTCCGACCGGAGCTTGTCCCGGATCAGGAAAAGCGCGTCGATGACCGTGTTGCCGGTGACGTGGATCGCATCCCCGGGCACGCCTTCGCGCAGAAGGTTGCCGCGCGATTCTTCGGTGGGCGCGAAGTGCAGCCGCGCCAGTGCCCCCGTGAGCTTCCGGTTGGCCTCTTCTGGCCAGGGCGAATAAAGGTTGCCGGTGCGCAGGCCCGCTTCGACATGGGCGACCGGAATCTGCTGGTAATACGCGGCAAGCGTGGTGGCGAAGGTCGTCGCCGTATCGCCGTGGACCAGCACGATGTCCGGCCGGAAGTCTTTCAACGGCTGTTCCATCCGCGTCAGGATGGCGCTGGTCAGGCCGGACAACGTCTGCCCCGGCGTCATGATGTCGAGGTCAAAGTCCGGCCGGATATCGAAGAGATGCAGCACCTGATCCAGCATCTGCCGATGCTGCGCCGTCACGCACAGCCGGGCATCGAAGCCGGGCGCCTGCTCTAGCGCCTTGACCAGCGGGGCCATCTTGATCGCCTCTGGCCGGGTTCCGAAAACCGTGAGGACCCGCATTACCGAAGCCCCTGCGCGCCGTTTTCCCCGCCGCGAGGGCTGGCTGATACCTTGGCCGGATGGCGATGAGGGGCGAGATGGAACAACTGGCTTTTCCCGTCAGGCTAGCTTCAACCGGCCGCGCAGGATCGCAGCCCACGGGGATGATTCCCCGCAGGCCTTCCGTTACCATCCAAAACACTAGCGGGTTGTAAAGATGCCCCGAATTATCGTCGTTGCCGGGGCTTGAGCCCGGTACCCCCGCGCGCGACGGTTCAGGCCAGAAGCCGCCCCAGGCTGTTTTCGACAAGGATCGTGATTGCCGATTCACTGGCAAGCCCGCCGCGCACGAGGCATTGTGCATGCAGCGTTCGGGTGAAGGCATCGAACAGGTCGGCGTCGGGCTTTTCCGGCGCTGTCCAGAAATCGTCTAGGCCGCCCTGGTGGGTGATCCCGGCAATATCGTAGACCGCGTCGCCCAGCACGATCACCGGGGTGCCTGCCGCCGCCGCCAGCGTGCCGGACGTGCTGTTGACGCAGACCATCCCCAGCGCCTGGCGCGAGAGGTCGAGCAGGTTTCCGCCATCGACGTGGTGAATGCGACCGTGCAGGCCCAGCCGGCGTGCCCGGCTTTCGATGAAGCGCCGCCAGTTGCGCCATCCGCTGTCCAGCGGATGTTCCTTTACCAGCAGGTGCGCATCCGCCGGCGCATGGAGTGCGAAGCTCTCCATGACATAGTCGCAAGCCATGGGCATGCCATCAAACGGTGAATGCGCCCGGATCTGGTAATCGTGGGTCAACTGCATCGGGAAAAGGAAGAACGGCTTTCCCGTAACCGCCCGCAGCGTGGCGTCGGCCTGACGCGCGCGGCGTTTGCGCAGAAGCAGCCGCTTGGCCCAGCCCAGCCCGTCGACGCAGATCGATCCCGGGCGGTGCGATCGGTAGAAGGGGAAGCGCAGTTTGCCGGTCACGACATGATGGTAATGCCAATAACTGTCGCGCGCGCGCCGTCGGAATGATGCGGTGATCGACGGCAGGTGGGGAATCGGTGGCAGTTGCCGCGCGGCCTCGCGGATCGCATCGGGGTCGCGGTTGAACCGCGAATGCCCGTTAACCCCGTCCCGTTCCAGTGTCATCCAGTCGGGCCGGATGTAGCCTTCCTCGAACACATGAACCTGAATTCCGCGCATTTGCGCCATGCGCAGGGCCGACTGATGCATCGGCCGGCAATCGCCGTAGAGAACAAGATCGGTGATCCCTTCACGGCGAATGAAGCGATCGAACCACAACGGCCAGCGTTTCATCCGGCCACGGTAATCGATGGCCTCGTCTCGCCAGTCATAGCGATCGCCGCCGCAAATGTTGATGCGATGCACCGCGCCGCCCAGCGCCCTTATCCGCTTGGCAAGTATGGGGAAAAACGGGCCCGGCGGACCTTGCAGGAACAGGAAGGTGCGGCCTTGTGCGGAAAGGTTCGTCATCGTGCCCCTCCGCGTCCTTGCACCCATTGTTTCAGCCGCCCTTGCCATTCGCGCAGGCGGACGAGCGGCGAAGTGACCCGCGCTTGCCCGGCTGCGATCCGGTCCACCAGCAATTCGGTGGTGCAGGGCAGGCGGGTAACCGGGTCAAGGCAGCGCGGATAAAGGATCAGCGTGATCGCCACGAGTTCGTCCAGGCTGCGCTTCGTCGTCCGGCGTGATGGCACCGGCCCAAGGTCTTCGGTCAGCCCCCACCCGGCATAGAACGGCACCCCATGGGTGGTGACCGAAATGCCGCGCATCAGTGCCTCGAATCCTGCCAGCGAGGTGATGACGTGCAGCCCGTCCACCTGCGCGAGCAACGTGGTGATGGCCGAGGTCCGGTCAATCGCGTCGGCATATTGCAGCGCCTGCGCATCCGGCACGTGGCCCCGGCGGTGCCCGGCCTCGACGTCGGGATGCGGCTTGTAGATGATGTACGTTCCTTCTTCATGCGCGCGTGCGCGCCTGAGCAGTTCGAGATTGGTCATTCCGCCGCCGCCGGTCCGCACCGAGCGGTCGTCCTCCACCTGTCCGGTCACAAGAACGCGTCGAACGCCGGGGGACACGCGTGCCTGAATCGGCGATGCGAGCCCGTACTTGCTGATGCCTTCGGCAACCAGCCGATGGCGCAACGCTGCCGCGCGGGCACGCATCGCGTCATCGATGCTGCAATCGGCCAGCATCTTCTCCAGCCCGGATACCCTGGACGGATCGAAATGGGCGCCGTCGAAGTCCACGGTCACGGACAGCGGCGGCACGCAATTGGCGCCGAGTCCGGTGGACCGGATCATCCCGTCTTCGATCTCGCCGATGTGGACGCCCGATTGGTCGAGCCTGGCGAGAAAAGCCGGCGGCACGCGCGTCTGCCACGCGATCACGGGGCGGTCTGCGGGCAATCGCCGGAGGATCGATGTGCGCGCGGGGCGATGGCGCACTGGCCCCGATCCGTCCCACAGCAGCGCATCCATCGTCACGCGTTTCCAGCGGGCCACGCCGAATATTGCGGAGATCGACCGGTTGGAATCGATCAGTCGCCGCCACTGCGCCAGCAGCGCAATGGCGGCCATGGGCGCCATTGGCGCTCCGGTGAAAGGATCGGTGAACCCGCTTTGCACGATGCAATCCCGCGCAAGTTCCGCCACGCGGTCGGGCGTGTGATCGCGCAGCGATGCGAAGCGTCCGCCACCGAAGACGTGGCCGGGGGCGAGCTTGCCCTCGATTGCGGCGACCAGCGCAACCTCGCTGTCGGCGCCCGCCCATACCTGCTCGCAGCGGGTCATCAGGAACCAGGGGTCCGCCGCGGGCGGGACCCGGTAGATGCCTTTGGGAAGCGGCAGGCTTCGTGGCGCAAGGATCATGACATCCTCCGCCCGCCCCGCGTCGCGTGCCTGGCCGAGCATATCGCGCGCCATCGCCATATCGGTGGGTGCCAGCAGCAGCCTGCCGCGCGCGTTTTCCGGCTGTATGCCCCAGAACTGGCCCCCGACCTTTGCGGCACGTAGCGCTGTCACCAGATCGCCTTGGTCCAGCGTCCAGCCATCGCTGCGGTCGGGGTCGCGCGGAAGCGGTCGTGCCGGCCTCATCCGCGGAAACGGCGGCATTCTGAGAAATTGCGCGTTGGTCATCGGTCCGGACAGCAAGGTTTGCGCGTATCGCATGCAATGATCGGCAAATACAATCGCGTTTGACCGTAGTAATCCGGATCGGTTGCTTTGTCGTGACGCGGCGATTTCTGGCCGTGCATGGACCGCTTGCGGTTGGTGGAAGCTGTCACGACTGCCAGCCCTTTGATCATGAGGCGCCAAGACCGGCCACGATCCGTTCCCCTACGTTCCTGTCCAGAAATGCCTTGTTCGCGGTGGCATAATCGCATGGCTCCTTCGCAAGAGCGGCGTCCACCAGCTGGCGAAAGAGGCTGCGATCGTCGGTGCACGGATCGAAGCGGAAGCCCGGCACCGGTCCGTCGCCCCATATGTCGCGCAGGTCGGCCTCTTCCGCCACGAGAAGCGCCGGGATGGACAAGGCCTGCGCCACGATCGCCAAGTTGCTTGTCGCGGTGATGATCAGCGATGCCCGGTCCAAAGGATCCTGCGCGCCGGTTTGCAAGCTTATCCTTGGGTGGCCGGTTCGCGCGATCATGGCGCCCAGCCATGCCCGGCTGGCAGGGCCGTCCTCGGCATGCGGAGCCACGATCACGTCTGCGTCCGGGGGCAGGTCCGCCGCCAGTTTCAGGATCTGGCGCATTTCGCGGTCCGCGGGCTGGCTGGCGATCACGATCGTCGGGCGGGTCGGCTTTATACGCGCGATGCGGTCGATACGTGATGCGATCAGGACCGAGCCGGCCGCGCGAATTCGCCCCGGCTGTCCCTGGTCCAAAACGGCCATCTGCCCCTGATCGATCACGAAATGGCGATCGGCGACGAAGGATGGATAGCGATCGAGCCGGGTGACCAGTGTTGTCTCGATGGCGGCGGTCGCGCCGCCTCCGGCGCGCGTGCCGGCAAGGGCAAACAGCACGGGGAGCCGGGCGATGTTCGTGGCGATGGTCACCTCGTCCGGGGCCTTGCGAGCGTGGGTCTGAAATCTGGCTCCGATGGCGTTGAGGTGGACCAGCATCCCGCTTTCGAAATGCGTCGCCGGTAGGGCAATGCGCCACGCGATGGCCCGGCCCAGCCCTGAACGACGGAAATGCCGGTAGATCGAAGCCAGCTTGCCCAGATCGAAGCGTGCCAGCCGGCGCCATGCCGGCGGCGGGGTGAGTTCGGTGGATCGCAACGGAAAGGCGGCGGTCAGCGCCTGCTTCAACTGGGCCATCGCCTGCAGGCTGAACGGGCGGCCGCGCGATTTGACCTCAAGCAGATGTAGTCCGGGCGTTTCGGGCCATTGGCCGATTTCGTGGGACGGGTTGCCGATGCCGGTGCTTTTCCGGTCGCGGGAGGAGGGCACCGGGGCTTCCAGCATCGAGCGCAAGCACGCCAGCGTGAGTGCGGTCGTAATCGGTGCGATGACGCGGGTGACGCCCCGCCTTTCGATGAGCTCGCACAGTTCCACCAACACGCGGATGCGGGGCGCCAGGGCGTGCGTCAGGCCATAGGTGGCCGCGTCGGGAAATTGCGCGTGACCGGGTGCGCCCGTGCGGCATTGCAACAGCCGCGCCAGGCGGGCGGCAGTGGCATAGGTGTTCCGATCCGATTCCAGCGACAGAAGTCGTCGCTTGCCCAGTACGTGGCAGGATTCGGGGGGCAGGTTTCGCCCGATCCACGCGGCAGCGCGGTGCGTGTCGGCAAGCGCGTGACAGTCTGCGATGGGCGGCCGCAGCAAGCCAGCGCCCACGGCGCCGATCAGTCGCCCGTCAATGGCAAGAGAGCCGCCGTCGCCGCTGCGGACGAGAGCGAGGTGAGAAAGCCCGTACGGACGAAAGGTCCATCTGGCGCCGACAGCATCCGTCATCAAGTCCCTGCTCGCAGCACGTGCATTTGCCGGAACTTGGCCTGCATCTGCATTTCACCGTAGCGGGGTGGGATACTACGCATATGTTTCTCAGTATAGGTTCACTGTAAAAGACATTTTGGTTTCATACACTGTTTGAACTGTAACGTTCGTTGTCCTATGGAGCAATCAGAAGGCTTTAGGCCACAAATTTCATTGGATAATTTCGAGAAAATTTCAAAATAGTCTCTTAAAATTCAGTGAATTATGGCCGTTTACTGCCAAATTGGAGCGTTTGAGGCTTGTGGGGCAATCGCTGATTCTCCTTAGTGGGAAGCGCTTCAATGGTTTTGCAAAGACGCCAGCCCGCGTGGTTTGCGTTCGAGCGAGTGAGGGAAAATGATCGGGGTAATGGTCAGCGACGTTCCGTGTGAAACGGTAACGCACTTTTTCGTTTCGACGCTCTTTCAAAACGTCATCATTACCGATGACCAAGGGCGGATGATCGCGGAATTTTGCTGTGATCGCTGGCGCCAATTTGTTTGGGAACACGATTCGCGCAAGTTTACTGTCGCGGATGCGGTCAAGATCATGCGGGCGGAAAGCGCCACCCCCCGCCTGATGTTCCCCGACGTAAAGCAATCATCGCGGTTCCGGCTGGTGCCCCGGCTTGACGCTCGCAACCGGGTTGTCGGCGTTGATTTTCGGAACGAGGCAGAACGCCAGCCGATCCGGGCGCAGGGGCTCGTCATGGCGGGGGGTTTCGGCCGGCGGCTGGGAGACCTGACCAAGAATTTGCCGAAACCGATGTTGCACATCGGAGATCGCCCCATTGCGGAGCATCTGGTCGAAAATCTCGTAGATAGCGGTGTCGAAGACATCTTCATGTCCGTGCATTATTGCAAGGACGCGCTGATGGATCATTTCGGCGAGGGTCGGAAGGTCGGCGCGCGCGTGCGCTATGTGCATGAAGACAAGCCGTTGGGTACCGGCGGATGCCTGTCGCTGATCAGCAAGGAGATCACGGATCCGCTGATTGTGGTGAATGGCGATATCTACACCGATTTGCAGTTCCACCGCCTGATCGACTATCACAATGCATCGGGATCGGACATCACGATCACGGTAAAGCGTCATGCGGTGGCCGTGCCTTACGGCGTCATCGAGGCAGACGACGTCGGCAATTTCGTGATGCGGGAAAAGCCGACTTTTTCGTATGCGATCAACGCAGCCATTTATGTGCTTTCGCCCAATGTGTTCAAGCATCTTGAATACGGCGTGAAAATCGACATGCCGACGTTGATCCAGCATCTGGTTTCCCTGGGAGCCACCGTCAGCCTTTTCCCGCTGATGGAAACGTGGATCGATATCGGAACCGTACCCGAACTGAACCGGGCGCGTCTGCTGGCTGAAGCGCGTCCGAAGCAGCAACCGCGAGACGTTCTGCACGATTATCTGACGAGGGCCTGCGCCTGAAACACGTATCCGCCCGGCGGGCGGGCCGGGGCAGCGCATCGTGACGGTCGTGGTCCTTCGCAGATTTTTCCTGGCAAGATGCCTCGCATGACAGAACGAACCGTCAAGGCTGGCAACCGCTATCGAACGACTTCGTGGGCGCTATCCCGCGACCCGGCGTTGCCGCGCATTCTTGGCGGCACCGTGCGCTATCGCCCTGCGTTCCTTGAGGCCGGGCACGGCGCCACGCTTGTCGGCTGGGGGCGCCGGCCGTCCGGTCTCGCCGCGCAGTCCATTGCGAGCAGGAACGGCCATCCGTTCCTGCTGCTGGAGGACGGCTTTTTGCGGTCTTTCGGCCGGTACGATCCGTCGCTGTCCATCGTCATGGACGCCATTGGCATCTATTACGACGCGGCGGGCCCGTCGGCGCTGGAGCGTCTTGTGGGAGAGCCGTTAAGCGCAGCCGAACATGCACGGACAGAGGCCATACTGGCGCTCTGGCGGCAGTCAGGGGTGTCGAAATACAACTCCGAGCCCGACTATCGCGGCGACTTGCCCGACCGTTATGTCCTTGTCGTCGATCAGGTTGCGGGCGATGCCTCCATCGGTCGTGGCCTTGCCAGTCCCGCCTCCTTCGAAGCGATGCTTCAGGCCGCCCTGTCCGAAAATCCCGACTGCGCCGTGGTGGTCAAGGTCCATCCCGATACGCTGCTCGGCAAGCGGGCGGGCCATTTTGATCTTGCCACATTGAGGGCCGAACCGCGCATCGTCATCATCGGGGAAAGGTGCCATGCGGCCCGTTTGATCGCGCAGTCGGCCAAGGTCTATACCGTGACCTCGCAGATGGGGTTCGAGGGGCTGATCTGGGGAAAGCCGGTCCGATGCTTCGGCATGCCGTTTTATGCAGGGTGGGGGCTGACGGGCGACGCATTGCCCGCGCCGGCCCGCCGCTCCGCTGTGCCACTGGCACAGCTCGCCTTTGCTGCGCTTGTCCGGTATCCCGTTTACGCCGATCCCGGCAACACGCATCGTCGTTGTGAAATCGAGACAGTGATCGATCATCTGGGACGGCGGCGCGCGGCCCTGGGATAGTCGGAGTCAGGTCGCGGTTGGTCGCAAGTTGGCGTGGATCGTTTCCCACACGCGCGTGGCCGCCTGGCCATCCTGCAGGACCGCAAGGTAGGGATCGGTGGAAAGGCCCACAGCGCCCCGATCTTCCTGCAATGCACCGGCCAGTTCGGACGGATCACGCACCCGAGTGGCAAGGCCCATGGCAACGTAGTCCAGATCGGGTGGTACATCGAAGGGGTCGATCACCACGACCTTGCGCCCCAGTGCAAAAGCTTCCTGCCCCACGGTGCTGAAGTAGGTGGCCACCACATCGCTTGCCACCATCAGCTTGTAGACATCGAGTTCGCGGTCGATGCGGATCAGGTCGGGGCGGCCGGTCGAACGGCGCAAGGCTTCATACGCCGCAATCTGGTGGTCCCGCTCGCCGGGGTGGGGCTTCAGCACCACGTGCCAACCGTCGTCAGTTGCGGTCATCGCAATCTTCGCGATCGCCGTCATCCGGTCGATTTCGATGGGCTGCGTCGCCAGAAACAGCACCCGAACCGAGGCATCGATTCCCAAGCTGTCCCGCACCGTGTTTCTGTCCGCATCGCGCAGCGGTTTGAGCAGGGCGTCGATACGGGGTGACCCCGTGACGGCGATACGCGCGTCCGCCAAGCCGAAGTGATTGCGATAGATGTCCCAATGCGGTCTGTCGATGCAGGTGGCGATTTCGGCTATCGGGGCACGAAACCTGCGGAGCCGGGACACCGCGCCCGCCTGGAGATCGACGGTGCGCACGCCCGCTTCCTGCGCGCGTCGCACGGCGATGCGTGCCGGCATGGTGCGTCCGGGCGAGACGGTAAGGACTTTCATGCCCGGGTGTCCAGCCAGCGCGCTGAAGAAGGCATCATAGGACAGCGCAAGGCTGGTGCGGGGCATCAGGATCCGCCCCAGCTGTCGCAGGGCGCTGCGACCCAAGGCACCATCGGACGTCCGGTTGTCGGTAGCCAGCGTGAGCAGTGCCTGCTCCAGCGTGTCGGCGATGGCATCCAGATCGATCGCTTCGGGCAAGCCGGTTTGATCGGCGGGCGCGATCGTTTGGGACAGCTGCACGGCGATCACATTCGCGGGTAGCGCGGTGGTGGCCGTACCGGCTGGATTGGCCGGCAGCGCGGTGGGGGAAATCACGCACACCGGCGTATCGGCGTGTTCCGCCAGAGCCACAAACGTCTGAAGATATTGCCGGTCGGAGAGATTGATCAAAAATATCTCCGATCGCCCCTTTGCCGTTTCCAGCGCAGTTGCCGCCGCGTGCGGGTCCAGCACCTGCGCGGTGCGTGCAAAGCGGGGGCCCGCGTCCGCCTGCCATGGGTCGGCCAGTCGTAGTCGGCGGTGCTCAGGCCATGGCCAGACCGCCATCACGATTTCGGTCATCGTGCACAGGCCTGCCAGATCGTGCGCCAGGCAGACATCGCCCTCGCGCAGAGGACAGAGCACGATACGGCGAGACAGGGCACCATCGTCCAGCCGCAACATCTCCTGCTTGCGCAGCACGTTCACCAGTCGATCGACGAGGTCGCCGCGCAAGTCCGGTTCGACGCGGACCAAGGCATCTTTCCCCGGTCCAGCGGGCAGGTTGGCAAAAACCGCATCGACCATCGTTTCCGCCGCAGCAAACAGTGCGTTGTCGAGACGCAGATCGATCGGCGGCAAGACGGCAAAGTCACCGGCAGTAAACCCGGCTTGATGGATTAGTCGCTCCCGGTGGCGCGTCATTTCATCACTGTTTTCGAACAGGACCCGCGCCCGGCCCGCTGCCTCGCGGTCCACGAACGCTTGTGCCAGCAGGTCCACTGCCGCGTCGGAGGTGTCCCCGGCCACGAACAGGATGGTCTCGTCCGGCAGCGCGTCGCCACGGTTGCCGAGGCTGATCGCCGCGCTGCGGGCCAGGCCGACGCGCTGGTCCGGCGTTTGACGCGAGAACCGCGGCGCAGCGGTATCTGAAGGCAGGCCTGCCTCCTGCCGCATGGTCGTGCGCAGCAGATCCGACGCGAATGTGGCGCGGTCTTCGTGCCCGAATTGGCCGAGAACGATATCGGGTGAGGCGCGACGCAGCAGGAGTGCCATCGCTGCCGTGGCAAGATGGGGGATGCGCCGGAACCGGGATGCAAATTCGATCGAAAGGTGTGTCATTTCGGCGATTGGACCCGCCGGAACGACGCAGTTCAGGCCCGGCAGAAGCAGTGCTCCCCATTCCTCGTCGGATTCGGCGGGGTGGCATTCCAGCGCCAGCGCGTTGGTAAGCACGGTTGCAAGGCCATCGAAATCTTGCGCGCGGATTGCCGTGCGTACCGCGCTCGACCAGTCCCGCGCCGTAGGCACAAGCGCTTCTGCCACCCATTCCAGCCGCTGCCGAATATCCGGACCGAGCGCCCCATCAAGGTATGGCTGGAAGAAGCCAGCCACGTGTTCGCGCCCCGCTTCACGCAACACAATGTTCACGGCGGTCGCGGGGCGTTCGCCGGCATCGGGAAACCGGTACGCGAACGTCAGCAGCAGATCATGATGCTGTGCAGGCGGGACATGGGCTGAAACCGCGCGAATGCCGCGATAGGCGAAATCGGCCAGTTCGCCCCCATCCCCGGCCGCAGGGTCTCCTTTCAGGATGTCCCGAAGCACGGCGACGGCGGCCGCATGGTCCGACGCGCGTGAGGCGCTGGAAAAGGCGCGACGGATCGCTACCATCGGGTCGGCTTCGATGCCCGGTGCAGCCGGGGCTGGCCGGGCCTTGGGCGGCGAAGCGGCGGCGGCCCCGCGCGGGCGGGCCAATGCGTCCAATAAGGGCCGGAAAATGTTTCTCATGATAAGAAGTCTTGTAGCAAGAAATTGCTACGAAACAGCATTTGCGTTGCGGCAGGCAAGGTGTTGCCGAAAATTTCTTCGAACGTTGGCGATGTGGTTCAGCGTGAAACGGAAAAAGTGCTTTTCATTTCGAGGCTTGTCTTGCGGGGCATCTCAATTGTTCAGGATGCGGGGGCCGCTTGCGACAGGCGAGTGTGTGTTGCGACAAGCTGGTTGCGCGGGAATTCGGCCCTTAAAGCAGGAATTCATCGTCCTGCTGTCGCATCGCCTCATCGTCAGCGGGCAGATCGTCCGGATTGGCGTTGAACTGCTCGCCTCGTGACAGGAGCTGGTCGAGATCCTGCGTATAGGTCAGCTTTCCTTCCTGGATCACGACGCCGGATTTGCAGATCGCCTTGAGGAAACGGCTCTGCCGTACCGTGAAAAGGGCGGTGCGATCCTTGATCCTTGCGACGAACATTTCAAGAAAGCGGCGGGTGAAGACCGGGTCGTCGGCCAGCAGGATGCTGGCATCGACCAGATAGATGTCGAAGCTCGGCACCAGCGCCATCAGCATCATGAACTGGCGCTGCAACGCGTGAGGCCATGTATAGATCGCGGAGTTCAGCTTTTTCGGGCTGTCGAATTCGGAGACCATGAAGTCGACGATCAGGTCGCGCTCGACGCCGTACAGGATCGAAAAGTGGGAAATCGCCTGCGTCCCGGTGACCGCGACGGAGAAGGGGCCGAAATGCCCGATCGGCCACGAAATGCGCCCGCGATAAATGGTCTCGCCCCGCTGCGGCACCAGCCGGCGGCACAGCAGGTCCATCACCGCGACGGTGCTCGCACGCTTGTCGCTGGTCAGCGCCATGTGCTCGCGCGGGAACGTGAACGACACATCGTCGAGGACGTTGACCACCTGTCCGTGCTGCTTGATGTTCAGCGTCAGGTTGCGCAATTCCAGGTCGCTCATGCGCGGACGGTCTCCGGTCGCTTTTCGTCCAGCGTCAGGCATGTCAGCGCAAGCAGGCCGAGCGCCAGGAACCAAAAGAGCACGTAGAGCGGATCTGCATCGCGCGTGTGATACGTCGCGAACCAGCAGGTGCGCGCAAGCTGAACGATATGAATCAGTGGGTTGAGCAGCATCAGCCCGCGCATTGGTTCCGGCAGCTGTTCCGAAACGTAGAACAGGCCCGACATGATTGCGATCAACCGGATGACGAACCCGTTGACGCGCCGGAAGCCGGGGTAGTGCAGGATCAGCGAGTTGACGAGCGTTCCATAGAACAGGCCCATCAACCACACGGTCAGGAAACAGGCCATGAACCCGGGCAGGTTGACCGGCCATGTCGTCAGGTTCAGCCACATGGCCAGCCCCATCAGGAAGGCACCCACGCCGATGTAAACGATCGGCGCGTTGAGCGCGCGGGCCATCATGATGTCGAACCGCCGGATCACGGGGTGTTCCAGTTGCGGGCGCAGGACGCCCCCACCGAACATTGTGCCCGTCACCGCGGTGCGGAAAGTCAGCCAGAAGCACGCGCCGACAACGCCGAAAGGGTAGGACGGCATGTCGTAGATGTTGCGCGGGTGGATGAATAGCGACACGAAGCAGATGATCATCACGTGGATGAGCGGGTCGAGAATTAGCCAGATGTAACCGATGCGGTCTTGCGAGGCTTCATGGTTGATCGCGCGCAGCCACAGCGAGAGCATGACCCGCATCCGGTAGAACACGCCCGTAGACCGGCGGCTGCCCTCACGTTCCGTTACTTCGAACAGCCGGCGTACCGGTTCGCGCAGGCGCGGCGTCTGGCTCAGCGCATATTCCGGCGATGTCGGGTCCACCATGTCCCAAACACTGCTGGTCGCGTTGCTGTCGGCACCGACTTCAAACCGCCGTTCGATGTCCCGGATCGCGTATTCAACCGCAAGACGGCGCGTGAAGGCGTCGGCGGGATCTGCGGGAAGATCGACCGCGACCTCCGCGCGCAGCCGTGCATAACAGGCAAGCCTGTCTTCGCGGCTGGCGTCGGCGGTCAATTCCCGGTCCAGCCGGGCAGCCGCGGCGGCAATCGCATCCCTGTCCACCGGTTGCAGATCAGTCATGGGCGCAAGGCATGCCAGCTTTGGCGCTCTTGTTTACGAAAGTCATGGCTCGACGTTCATGGTTTGCCGCGCACCGGCCTGCCGGTACCGGTCCACAAGGGTGTGCAGACCGTGCAGCCCTCTATCATGTCCGGGCAGTCGCTCAAGGACTTCAAAACCCAGTTCTATGTTTTCGGGTAGGGGCGGCAGGTCGCCCACCACTTCGGCCAGAGCGGTCCAGTAATCCGGTACGGCTTCGAGCGCGCTTTCCAGATTGCGCAAGGTCGTGACCCGATCTTCGGGTGAAAGCGCCGCACGTGCCGCACCGATGAAGGCTGCACGCGCCGCGTCCCGGTGATCGGGCTCTGCCAGCAGTGGCTCGCCGTGGCGCATCACGCCATGGTGGTCGCCGGCGCGCAAGGCGGCCCTCATGGTCGCGTTCAGGTATCGGTTGATCGCGCCCACGAAGGCGTCAAGCACATCGTCGCGCCCGTGGTCTGCGATCAGCCCCAGCGCAAGTTCCCGCGCCGTGTCCGTATCCCTTTCCCGGAAAGCTGTGCGGGCAGCACGCAAGCGCTTGGTGTAACTTATTATTGTTGTCACATCACTGTCCAAATCCGACGAATTTGCTGGTTGCGGTGAAGGCAAGGCAATGGACATTACAGTATCGCTTTGCTAACCGCCCAACCGAATTACGCTGGGGGCCGATTTCGATGCTTGTTATCGCCGAAGCAGGCGTCAATCACAACGGAAATTCCAAGATCGCCTGCGAACTTATCAGGGCATCTGCTGAAGCGGGTGCTGATTTTGTGAAGTTTCAAATCTTCAAGACCGATCGACTTGTCACCGCTGCGGCGACGCAGGCGTCCTATCAGCAGCGCAATCTCGGCGCGCCCGAAGGGCAGGGGCAATCGGCGATGCTGCGCGCGCTGGAGCTTGAGGACAAGGCGTTCTTCGAGCTGAAACGGGAATGCGAACGCAATGGCGTCCGCTTCATGGCGACGCCGTTCGATATCGGCAGCGCCATGTTCCAGATCGACGAACTGGGCGACGATCTGATCAAGGTCGGCTCGGGCGATTTCGACAACCTGCCGCTGCTGGTCGCGCTGGGGCGCAGGGGCGTGAACGTGATTTTGTCGAGTGGAATGTCCACGCTGGGCGATATCGAGATGGCGCTTGGCGCGATGGCGTTCGGCTACCTTGCCGGCGCGCAAGAGGCTCCCTCTCCCGCCGCCTTCCTCGACGCCTATGGCGCAGGCGAGGCGCGGGCTGTTTTGCGGGAAAAGGTCACGCTGCTTCACTGCACGACCGAATATCCCGCCCCGTGGGAGAGCCTCAATCTGCGGGCCATTCCCGCGATGGCCCGGGCCTTTGGGATCGATGTCGGGTATTCCGATCACTCGGCGGGGAGCGAGGCCGCGCTTGCGGCCTATGTGCTGGGCGCCACCATGCTTGAAAAGCATGTGACGCTCGACCGCACGATGCCCGGCCCCGATCACAAGGCTTCGATGGAGCCTGCCGAACTGGCAGCCATGATCGGGCAGATCCGCAATCTCGGCAAGGCGTTGGGCGATGGCATCAAGTGTGCCAAGCCTGCGGAAATCGCCAACAAGGCCATCGCGCGCAAGGCCCCGGTCGCGGCCCGTGCGATCCGTGCGGGCGAAATGCTGACCGAGGAAAACGTCACGCTCAAGCGGACGATGGGCGGGCTTCCGGCCATCCGGTTCTACGATTTCCTCGGCCGCCCCAGCCCGCGCGATTTCGCCGCGGACGAGGCTATTTCTTGACCATGTTCGCCAGCGACGATCGGCCCGTGGTCATCCTGGGCGCGGGCGGCCACGCACGCGTGCTGCGCGCCAGCCTTGTCGCAGCGGGCCGAACCGTGGCGGGGTTCGTCGAAAAGGTCGGCGCCGCGCCCGGTGCCGAGGCGGATGTTCTCGTCATCGGGGATGAAAGCGTGCTGGATGGCGCGATGGGCGGTGCTGCCATCGCCATCGGCATCGGCGCCATCCCATCACGCACGGCGACCGGCCTTCACGTCCGCCGCGCTGTTTTTCAGCGCCATTCCGCTGCGGGTAGCGATCGCCTGATCGGCGTGATCGATCCTTCGGCCGTGATACGCGGCGATGTTGCGTTCGGGCTTGCAGTTCAGGTCATGGCCGGGGCCGTCATCCAGACAGGCGCGCGGCTCGGCCACAATGTGGTGGCGAACACCGGCTGCCGCATCGAACACGATTGCGATCTGGGCGATCATGCGTTCGTGGGGCCGGGGGCGGTGCTGTGCGGCGGGGTCGTGGTGGGGCGGGGGGCCTTCATCGGGGCCAATGCCACCATCCTGCCGGGCGTGGCGATCGGAGCCGACGCGGTGATTGCCGCCGGCAGCTGCGTGGCGCGCGATGTGCCGGCTGACGGATATCATTCGCGCTCGAGCAGGTCGGCACCATGAACATGCAGCACCCCAGGATTGCCGTGGTTACCGGGACGCGGGCGGAATTCGGCCTGCTCACCCCCGTGCTCAAGGCGCTGCGCGACCGGCACGGCACAACGCCCCGGATATACGCCACCGGCACCCATCCGATCGCGGCGCATGGCCATACGATCGATGAAATGCGCGCCGTCGGATTCCCACCCGATTGCGTTGTCGACCTGCTGGTCGGGGGCGACAGTCGGGCCGCCATGGGCAAAAGCATCGGCCTTGGCACGATCAGCTTCGTCGAGCGCTTCGAGGCGGATCGGCCCGATTGTGTGGTGGTGCTGGGCGACCGGTTCGAACTGCTCGCCGTTGCCACGGCCACGCTGTCGCTGGGGATACCGCTCGTCCACATTGAAGGCGGGCACGTGACCGAAGGCGCGATAGACGATACGATCCGCCATGCGCTGACCAAGATCGCGCGTCTGCACATGACCTCCACCGAAACCTACGCGCGGCGCTTGCGGCAGATGGGCGAAGATCCGGCGACCGTGCATGTCGTCGGCGCCACCGGGCTCGACAATATCGCGCATGCGGCGCGCATGGACCGGGCCGCGCTGGAGCAGAGCCTCGGCTTTTCGCTCGATGGCGCGCCGTTGTTCGTGGTGACGCACCACCCCGTCACCACCGCGCAGGACCTTTCCGCGCTTGATGAAATCCGCGCCGTGCTCGATGCGCTCAGCCGGTTCGAGACCGCGCGGATCGTGTTCACGCAAGCCAATGCCGATCCCGGCCATGCCGATATCACGGAGGCGATCATCGCGTTTGTCGCGCAGCGGCCGGCGCAGCGGCTGCTGGTGCCCTCGCTCGGCTTCGTGCGCTATCTTTCGCTGGTGGAACTGGCCGACGCGGTGATCGGCAATTCGTCCAGCGGGGTTATCGAGGTGCCGAGCCTTGGCGTGCCGACCGTCAACATCGGGCCGCGCCAGCACGGCAGGCTACGGGCACCTAGCGTCATCGACGTGGCACCTGAGGCGGGCAAGATCGCTTCGGCCATTGCCGACGCGCTGTTACCCCGCATGAAGGCCGTGGCCGCGCGCAAGGAAAACCCGATGGGCGACGGCACCGCCGGCCGCCGCATCGCCGATATTCTCTCCACGACCGATTTTGCCGCGATGAAGGCCAAACCGTTCTTCGATCTGCCGACTGAATAAGGCGCCAAGTTGCTACAGGGACTGCATTATGGATTTGCGTAACAAGAAGATTCTGGTGACCGGCGCCGATGGTTTCATCGGTTCGCACCTGACGCAGCAACTGGTCGAAGCGGGCCACGATGTGCGGGCCTTCGTCTGTTATAACAGCTTCAACAGCTGGGGCTGGATCGATACCTTCCCGCGCGAATTGCAGAAGTCGATCGACATCTTCTCTGGCGACATACGCGACCCCAACGGCGTGCGTAATGCCATGCGCGATGTCGATGTGGTGTTCCACCTTGCCGCGCTGATCGCGATTCCGTTCTCGTACCATTCGCCCGACACGTATGTGGACACCAACGTCAAGGGCACGCTGAACGTGGTGCAGGCCGCGCGCGATCTGGGCGTGGCCAAGGTGGTGCACACCTCCACCAGCGAAACCTATGGCACCGCGCGTTTCGTGCCGATTACCGAAGAGCACCCGTTGCAGGGGCAGTCCCCCTATTCGGCCTCGAAGATCGGCGCTGACATGATCGCGATGTCGTTCCACTCCTCGTTCGAAACGCCGGTAGCGACGATCCGGCCGTTCAACACCTATGGCCCGCGCCAGTCGGCACGCGCCGTGATCCCTACCATCATCGCGCAGATCGCGTCGGGCGTCGACAGCATCAAGCTGGGCGACCTCGCCCCGACGCGCGATTTCAACTACGTGTCGGACACGGTCGCCGGCTTCATCGCCATTGCCGAAAGCGATGCTTCGGTCGGGCAGGTCATCAACATCGGCTCCAACTTCGAAATCTCGATCGGCGAAACCGCCAAGACGATTGCGCGCCTGATGGGGCGTGACGTGGCCATCCTGCAGGACGAACAGCGCCTTCGCCCGGCAGGCAGCGAGGTTGAACGGCTTTGGGCCAGCAATGAAAAGGCGCTGGAGTTGACGGGCTGGGCGCCGCAGTTCGGTGGACGAGACGGCTTTGAACGCGGCCTTGCGCGGACGATCGAATGGTTTTCCGACGAAGGCAATCTGGCCCGCTACAAGGCCGATATCTACAACATCTAGGCGAACCTCCGTGACATCACGTTTCATACCGCTGGCGGTTCCCAACATCGGCCCGCTTGAAGAAGCCCGGGTGACGGAGGCCGTGCGATCGGGTTGGGTATCCACCGTCGGGCCCGACGTCACCGCGTTTGAACGCCGCATCGCCGAGGTATCGGGCGTTGCGGATTGCGCTGCCGTTGCGGCCGGTACGATGGGCTTGCACATGGCCTTGCGCGTACTGGGCGTGAGGCCGGGCGACCTGGTGATCATCCCCGCCTATTCGTTCATCGCCACCGCCAACGCGGTCGCGCATGCTGGCGCGCAGCCCTATATGATCGACGTTGCGGCCGACAGCTGGACGATGGACCCCGAGGCCTTGCGTCGCGCGCTGGTCAACGATTGCGCGGTGGACGCCGACGGCACCGTCCGCCTGCGCGCTACCGGGCAGAGGATCGCGGCGGTCATGCCGGTGTATACCAACGGCCACCCTGCGGACATGGACGCGATCAACGCCGTCGCGCGTCCGCTGGGCCTGCCGGTGATCGCCGATGCGGCGGCGTCGATCGGCGCGCTGTACAACGGGCGCCCACTGGGCGGCGAAGCGGACCTGACCTCGTTCTCATTCAACGGGAACAAGACGATGACCACCGGCGGGGGCGGGGCTGTCGTGGGCCCGGACGCCGCCCTGGTGGCGCGGGTTCGCCACATTTCCACTACGGCGCGGGTGGGCACCGACTACGAGCACGACGAAGTCGGTTTCAATTATCGCCTGACCAACCTTGAGGCCGCGCTGGGACTCGCGCAGCTGGACCGACTGGAGACGTTCCATGTCGCGAAGCAAAAGGTCGCCGATGCCTATGCAGGCGGGCTGTCGGATCTGGAAGGCGTGACGATGTTCCCCAGCCCGGCATGGGCCTCGCGCTCTGTCTGGTTTACCGGCATCGTGCTGGACGATCGCTCTGCGATGCAGGTGCCGCAGCTGATCAAGGCCCTGAACGATGATGGCATCGGAGTGCGCAGCTTCTGGAAGCCGTTGCACATGCAGCGCCCTTATGCCGATTGCCCGCGTGCTGCTCTGCCGGTGACCGAGCAGGTGTGGCCGCGGGCGCTGCCCTTGCCGTGCTCGACCAATCTGGCCGACGATGACATCGACTACGTCATCGCGCGCGTGCGCGCCCACCTTGGCGGTGGGGCGCTTGCGTGAACAGTGTGGCGGTCATCCCGGCGCGCGGCGGGTCGGTACGATTGCCGCGCAAGAACGTGCGGTTGTTCATGGGGCGCCCGCTGATCGCCTGGACGATCCGCGCGGCGCTCGATTGCGGGGTCATGGATCGCGTGATCGTTAGCACCGACGATCCCGAGATTGCCGAAGCGGCCGTGGCGGCCGGTGCGGAAGTGCCGTTCTTGCGCCCTGCGCACCTCGCCACGAGCGAAGCGACCAGCATGGATGTGGTGCTGCATCTGCTGGACGCGCTCGCCCTTGCGCCGGATCATGTCACGCTGCTGCAGCCGACGTCGCCCTTGCGCGGCGCAGACGATATTCGCGACGCGCATGCCATGGCGCTGGATGGCGGCGCCCCGGGCGTCGTTTCGGTCACGCCATTCGACAAGCCCTGGCCTGTCCTGCGTAGGCTGGACGGTACGGGCTGGCTGACGGCGCCGTCCGAACCGATAGAGGGGCCGCCGACCCACATGCTCAACGGCGCGATCTATCATGTGCGGCGTTCGGCCTTGCTTGAAAGCGGCAGCTTCACTCCGGCCGGTACCGTGGGGTTCGTGATGTCGGCGGATCGGTCGGTCGACATCGACACCGCAACCGACTGGGCATTGGCCGAAGCCACTGCTCGGCTCCACCCGGACCGGTTTGCCGCTCCGGTCTGATCATGCCCCGCCGCGATGGCGGGGATGGGTTTCCATCACCTTGCGCATGTTGGCCGAAGCGCGTGCGTTGGTAAGCTGTCCGTTGCGCGCCACATAATCGCCCCGTGCACGCTGGAGATCGCGCCAGCGCGGCCCGTGCGCGCGAAAATCGGCAATGCATTCGCGCAGTTCGTCTGGCGAATGCACGGCGGTCGCCACGCCCATGCGGTCAAGGCTGATGGGCGGGATCGTTCTGGCAAAGTTGCACGCGATCACGTCCTTGCCCAACAGTGCGGCTTCCAGTCCCACGTTGGAAAATCGTGTAATCAGGATGTCGGATATGATCATGGTGGCCGCAAGATCGAGCTTGTCGAGCACCGAAGCACCGGGGTGCGTTACCTGCAGGTTGGCGCAGAAACCGGCGTAGTCCGGCTCTGCGGTTGGATGCAGCCTGATCCCGAGGCGGCAGTCGGGCGAGATCCCGAGTGTTTCGGCAAGCGCGGTCAGGATCGGTTCGTCCTCTGCCAGAAAGGGGGACCCGGCAAAAACCAGCAGGACTTCGTCCGTCAGCCGCAGGCCGGCGCGCAGGGATGCGTGATCGAGCGCGCGCGCCTGTTCCTGCACCACGCCCACCTTGGAACAGCCGGTGAGGGCGGTGCGCTCGGGCGCAAGGCCAAAGTAGCTGCAGAACACGGACTGCGAGTGCGTTTCGATGGTGAACTGGATGTCCGCGATCGTGGGTTTGTAGCGCGAGCGGGGACCGACGAAGACCGTCTGGACATCGAAGCTGGGGATGGCGTGCGCACGGCCGCTAATGGCGGCAACACGGGCGATGAAGTCGCGCCCCGGCAGCAGCGCCATGTGCCTGGGCAACAGCGTGGCAACGGTGCGGGCGGTTTCGGTCCCGGCCTTCAGGTGATTGTAGATCTTCGTGTCGAAGAACTGTTCCAACCGGGCGCGGGCCGCCAGAACGATGGCCAGCTGTGCCATGTCGAGCGTTTTTGCCTGCACGGCGTGCTCCACCAGATGGCGCAGCAGTTGCCGGCCGTTGCCGTTCCCATTGGCGTTGCGCAGGCGCATCGGCCACGCCCACAGCATCGCCGCAGGACCGCTTTCCACGCTGTCGCACCAGTCGTTGGTCAGTGAATCGACGAAGGTGGTGATGCGCCCCTTGATCGGCTGGCCCGCGGTGGGCAGGAATACCACCTTGCCCGATTGCCGCAGCTCGCGGCCCAATTCGACCAGATCGGTGCCATAGTTCCGGTCGAAGTTGCGGCCTATGAGCAGCGTTGCATCGCCATCTTGCGATGTGATCGGCGCTGCCTTGCCTGTCGACTTTGCGGCGCCGCGCAGCTTGCGCCAGATCGCGTGTTCGTCGATGGGCACGCCGTCGTCGAAGGCGAGCGCGATCATTTGCATCAAGGGCTCCGCCGACGACAGATCGGGCGTGGTGCCATTCAGGTTCGTCACCAGGACAACGCGGCCGCGAGCCGACGCGCCGAACGATGCCATGCCCGCATGGAAGGCCAGTGTCAGGTCACGCCCGGCCAGCACCGTGGGGCGGCAATTGGGCGTTTCCACCACGTGGTGCAGCACGCTCCAGAAATCGACGACGGTGGAAAACAGCAGGTCGTCGATTGGCAGTTCAAGCGCCTCGGCCCAATCCGGTGCCGCGTCCTCCAGCGTATCGATCACCCCGGAGACGAGTGAATGCGCAACCTGCGCCGTCAGGCGGCTCAGCGCGTCTTCGGCCGGACTGTAGGCCCGCACCCGCACGCTGGCGACCGGGACGACCGCAGGCTTGTCCGTGTGGCCGGCGTAGCGAGCCATGTAGCCGCCGATGGTTGCTGCCAGATCCTGCGGACCGAGTGGCATGATTGTCGCCGTCTTACCGGACACGGCTTGCGCCAGCATGGCAAGCGGCGCGTCATTGTCCATTATCCACAGGTCGCCGGACGGTAGATGGGCCAGCCGCTGACCATCGAACTGCCCCGCAAGCGAGGCTGAAAGGCCACCTGTCGCCACTCCATCCCATGCAAGAAGCGCATCTGCCGCAGGATCTGGCGGGCGTATGCTGATGGCGCGCAGCATCATGTTGCTGACCACGCGGTCGGTGCTGGCCAGTGCCTGGTTTGCGGCAAAGGCTTCCAGGGCAGGCGCAAACCAGGGGGCCAGCGGCAGGCGCGCCACTTTGTCCAGCACAGCCTGTTGGGCCGCGTCGGTGCGGCTAACCGCAAATTTGTGCAGTAGCCCCAGATACACGACCGCAGCCTGTTCCGGCGCATCGTCCTGTCGCCGCCGTGCTTCGGCAAGCGTCAACGGGCCAAGCGCACGCGCGGAGGCGCGTTGCCCGAACGCCGCCGTGCAGGCATCGCCAGCGGTGGAGGTCATCGTATCCAGAGCCCGCTGCAGAAAGGCCCATGTCCGCCTGCTCGTCAGCAAGGCGCGCGTCCAGCCTAGCCACCCGGGCGGCGATGGTGCCCGCGTGCCGAGCGTTTCGACCGATGGCATGGACGGGCCAGCGGGTACGCTGCCGGGCCGGGCACGCAGTTGACCGATCAGATCGGCAACGACGGCCAGTTTCCGGTCCGCATCCTCGGCTCGGGATTGGACGGCCAGAACGGATGGCAGCGTGATCGCGGACGCATCGCAGTGCTGTGCGCGTGCCACCCGTCGCTTCGGTGGCTGGGTATGTTGCATGGCAACGGGCGGTTCAGGCGTTGCACGGAGCTGATCCAGGCCTTCGGTCACGGCCATGGCGGCCAGCGGCGGAAGCATTGCCACGGTAGCCGCAGGCGCCATGGTCTCGTCCGTTCGGGCGCTGCCCGACCAGACGCGTCTGGCATGGACCACGATCTCTGCCAGACAAGGGCGATGCCGCAGGCGCACGCCCAGTGGCTTTAGCGTGTGTTCCCAATACGCGATCGTGCCCATGGCCGGATCGGCAAGCCGGCCATCGTTCAGGAACGCTGTTCCCGCCCAGCGCATGCGCCGCGATGGCGGGCGTTCAGCCATGGGCCGCAGGGGCCGCAGAACGTGGAGGTGCCGGACTTTGGCCCGGCAGTACCCATCCCTCCGCAGGGTCCACCGGTTCCCCGCTTTCGTCCACATAGCGCGCCAGCACGCCGAAGAGGACGGCCGCGAATTCGTCGCGGCTGAGGGTGCGGACGCGGCGGATCGTGGCGCGGTCTTCGGTCAGGCCATAACCGGCCCATGCCGGCTTGCCGGTGACGATCACCTTGCGCCCCGCAAGCAGGGCCAGCACGCCCAGCGGTGAGTGATGCACGATGACGCACGGGGCGTGCACCAAGGCTGCCATCAGATTGCGCTGAACCTCGGGCGCGTACCATGGCATGTCCAGATGATCGTCGAACCGCACCACGGGGCCCGCCACGTCGGTGGGAGCAGGATCGCCCGCATCGTCGGGAATGTGGAGGCAAGGACCGGACCCGATTGGTGCAAGGGCGGTTCGTTCGGCCATTTCCCAGCCCATCCTGCCCATCGCGTGCCGGCCTGCAAGATCGAAGTGTTCGAGAATCAGCGACAGTTCCGTCGGGCGACGCGCGGTAACCCAATGATCCATGCTGTCCAGCCAGTACCCGAAGGCCAGTTCGCCATCACGTTCGAGAAGCGGGATGGGGGCCGGTCCGGCTTCGAAGATCGTCGTGCTGCGCCCCTTCGTCGCGTGCAAGGCTCGGCGCCGGTTCGCCTCGGGACACAGGATAAGCGCAACGTGCCGGGCCTGAAGTGCAAGCCGCAGTTCCCCCGCCAGCACGTCGGGCTCGGCAAACAGCTTGTCGAACTCGGGATAGGCTGCGTCGAAGCTATCCCAGTATTCGCGCGGGAGGCCGACCACGACGGCGCGATAGCGCGCATCCGGGCGGGGATTGAGGTGCGCCAGCCGCGATACCCGTAGCCCCAGCGCGTAAAGGCACCGCTCCCACGCCATGACTGGCTGGCGCAACACGTGCTTCAGGGTGGCCAGGTGCCTCACCGTTGTGTCGTCACTGCGTCAGCTGGGCTGG
The DNA here is from genome assembly GCA_039804665.1 of Pseudomonadota bacterium. Classification (GTDB taxonomy): domain Bacteria; phylum Pseudomonadota; class Alphaproteobacteria; order Sphingomonadales; family Sphingomonadaceae; genus Novosphingobium. The sequence continues at coordinate 27,067 of JBDLVU010000005.1, forward strand.
GCGATCGAGAAGCCGACGGCATAGATGTCGACGGTTACGCCCGGGTCCGTGCGAACCGAAAACGTTGCCTTGCTGGTTGCGGCAATTTCCACCTGCATGACCGACATATCGCCTGCGCGGTTTACCGTGCCGCCCAGGAATTCGCCTTCGGAACGCCCGAGCGTGCTGATATAGGCGCTGCCGCCGCCGTGCGCGCCATGGACGACAACTTCCATCCGCAACATCCGGCCATAGCCCGGCAGCCACGCGCTGGCGTCGATGGCGTGCGGTGTGGGGGCCGAAACGCCCTGCACGATCTGGTAGTTCTCACGCGGAAGCACGCGGGTCCATTCGCAGAACGGCTTTGGCCAGCCATAGCAGTTGAACGGGCGGAAACCGCTGGCCGGATCATAGTAGAACGCCATCGGCAGGTGGCGGCGATATACGAAGTTTGCCGGCACGCCGGCCGATCCCGGCTGATCGGTGCGCTGCGAGCTTTGCTGGCGCGTCAGCATCGCGGTGACCGGCGCGTCCGGGCGCTGTTCGCGGGCCAGGACGACGTAATACCATCCGGCGAGCGGCTTTCCGGCGTAGGCGCCGCCGCGATAGCTCGCGCCGACGCGTGGGGCGGCAACGCCGGCCGTGCCCGCTGCCGCAGCCGGGGCGCTGGTAGCGCCAGTGGTTTCGAGATCGTCGGGGGTCAGTACATCGTCGCGTCCCCCGGCGCCCTTTGCCTCGATATCGAGCGTCATCGTGCGATACACGTTCAGCAGCGCGCAGCTGGTGTTGTCGACTGCCGATCCGGGATAGATGACCACATGGGTCGCATCCAGTCGCTGACCCTCAAGGCCGTTCAGCATTCGCACCGGAAAGCTGGAGTCCTGACCGGCCGCGCAACGCGGAGCGGCATCGGCCGGAACGTGCCACGAAAGGGCGGCGGCAGAGCCCGCCGCGACGGCTGCGACGGCCGCCTTTCTGGCTGAAAGGATGCGAGCCAACTTGCCAATCGGATGTCGATCCATGTTTCAAACGCTCCTGTAATCGCGAATTATCGAATGAACCAGCACGGCGATGCCGAACAGCATCAGCGTAGCCACCAGGGTCAGCAGTGTGTGGAATCCGGGAAGCGGGAAGGACCTGTCGCTGGGCAGGGTCGGACCGGAAATCCGGATCAGGTACTTGTGCTGCTGCAACGCATCCTGTCGCGCTGATTCCGCCGTGGCCATCGTCATTTCAAGGTTCTTGCCCGCGTACTGCACGTCGGCTTGCAGGCTTTCATAGTCGGCCAGCTGGTTCGTTACGGTGCTGTGCGCCCGCCCCGCCAACTGGCTGCGGTTCTGTTCGATTTGCGCCTTCAGCGCGGCCTCGCGTTCGTGCAGGACCTTGATCCGCGGCTGGAACTGGATGACGTTGTCCGGGGTGCTTAACTGTTCCAGATCCGCGCGTACGCGCGAAAGTTCGACTTCCAGTCCGGAGATCACGCCTTCGATTAGCTTGCCCTGCGAGCCCGGGTCGACCACGCCATTGTTGTGGCGCCAGTTTGTCACCGCCTCCTGCGCGCGTCGCAGTCGGTCGCGTGCCTGGGCCACTTGCGCTTCGCGAAACGCGACCTGATCCTCAAGCGCGCGGTTGTTCATCCGGTTGATGAAGTTTTCCGAGATCACCAGAAGATGCTCGGTCATGTCGTGAGCCACCTTCGGATCGAAAGCCTGGACATTCAGAGTGATGATGTTTTCCGTGGCGGACGTGCGTACGTCGATCCTGTTCTGGTAATAGAGCAGGGTCGCATCGTTGTCCGAGGTGGCATCCAGCCGAAGGAACATGTCCCCGTTGGGCGCACGGAAGCGATCCCGGAAGCCATAGGATTTTTCCAGTTCCCGCAACGCATCCGGCGACATCAGAAAGCGTCGCAGCGAATACATCGCATTCGGTTCCCCGCCGGTGGCGATCCCGAAGGACGCAGCGAGGCCGCTGAGGTTGCTTCCGCCGCCACCTTGCTGTCGATCCTCGACGGAAAACTCCGCCTGCGACGAATACAGCGGCGCGTTGGTCGTCAGCGCGTAGACGAACGCAAGCACGGTCGGCACCAGGACAATGGCGATGAACAGCAGGCGTACGATGGGAATTCGTATCGGCCGCAGGCGGCCGAATGGCCCCGTCGGCTGGTCAGGGGCAGCCTCGGTCTGATCGTTGCCCCTTGCAGGAGATGGCGTATCGGCTTCGGGATATGTCATGGGCCGTCCTCAGGGGATCCGGTAGATTTCGGTTTTCGCCGCATCGTCGAGCGGCAGGCAGACCGGCAGGCCCAGCGCGGCGGAGCGGCGGATGGCCGCGAAGGTCGTCATCGTTTCCACGGCGAGATCGATTCCGCTGCGGACCTCTCCGGTGGCAAAGGCATCGTTCACCGCCGCGGCAGCATAATCGATCAGGTCAGGCGGCACCGCATCGAACGCGCCCGCCACCAGCGGCAGCCCGTAAAGGGTCAGCGGACGCGCCCGGTCCTCTTCGCGCCGGTGGGCATAGGTCCACGCGCCGCCTTCGCTGGTCCACGAAACCATCCCGCGTTCGAAAATGAAATCGGCGCCGCCGACAATGCCGACGTCATCGCCAAGATCCAGGATCGCGCGCCGGCCGCCGGCATAAAACAGCAAGGCGCTGCCACCGGGATCGAAAAACTGCGCGCCACGGTTGTTGCCCGGTGTCTCGGGGCTCAACCGTGCGAACACCTGCTGGGGTACCCCGCCAAGCAGGTTGTTGCATAAGTCGATCCAGTGCGTCCCCACGCAGCCTAGTGCGCCGCCGCCCATCTTGATGACCACGGATCGAAGCCGCCCGGTATCCTCGCCTCCGTCCAGCGCCTTCAGCCGCTCGGTGTTGGCGCAATAGCGACGGCCGTGGTTGACCACGATCCGCACGCCCTGGGCTTGCGCCAGCGCGGCCAGCGCTTCGGCATCGGCCACGCTCTGGCTCAGCGGCTTTTCGATGATCAGCCGCCGCTGCCCCATCGCAATCAGCTGGCGCGCCAGCGGGACATGGGAATCGGCGGTCGTGCATATCGCCGTCGCGTCTGCCCCCGACGCGGCGACCGCTGCCAGATCGCGCACGTGCAGCCGGGCAAGCTGCGGGTCGCTGCTGACGGCAAAGGGCGTTTCGGCAAGGTCATAGATCACCGCGACCTCGTGGCCAGCCTTGCGGATGGCCTGCAGGAACCGGAAACCCATGCGGCCCGCGCCAATGAGTGCGATACGTGCCATGGTCTTCAATTACCCCGCGTACCCGGCGATGCGGTCATGGATGTCAGAAATGGCAGCCAGCTGTTGCCTGGCCGTGACGAGCGCCGGATCGGGCGCGGCATCGAGGAATCCCCTGGTCTGAAGGTAGAGTCCGGGCTTGAAAGCCTGGTCGAGCGTGTCGTCCAGTTCCACCTGCAGGGTATCGAACCGCCCGCGCGGCATCACCACCAGCTTTTCCATGGGGCGCAGTATCAACCGCTCGTCCGGCAGGACGATTTCCAGTCCCCAGCGTCCCGGCCCCCGCCAGTCAGCGAAGTACGAAAAGCGCGCGCCGGTCGTCGTTTCGCCCATCCCGCGAAAGTCCGCGCCGCGCGGGTGCCACGGCAAGGTGCCGCGCGTCTCGCAGGTCAGCACAGCGGGCGTGCCGCACAGATGGAAGGCAAGATCGATCACGTGGCTGCTGTTGGCCAGCACCCAGTTGTTCTTGATCGTATCGGTCGTGGGCAGTGCGGCGATACGCGGCGCGTCCTCGCAGAACTCGAAACTGAACGACAGCGCCCCGCCAGCGGCCGCAATGCGGCGCCGGGCTTCAATCACCGACGCGAAGAACCGCCGGTTGTAACCGATCGCGACGAACGAACCATTGCGGTCTGCGGCCTCGATCACCGGAAGCAGTTCGGCGCCGGTCAGGCAGCCGGGCTTTTCCAAAAGAACGCGGGGCACGCCAGCCTGCGCAAGTGCTGTCGCGGCGCTCGCCAGCTTGTCGACGGGCAAGGCAACGATGGCGGCGTCTGGCAGGGGCAGGTCGCGGATTGCCTGATCCAGCCCTTGTCCATACGCGGCCATGCCGAATTGTGCGGCCAGCGGCGCCGCGCGCTGCAGGCTGGTCGCCACGACGGTGGCATCTACCCCCATGTCCGCCAGCACTGGTGCATAGAGCGCACCCATCGGGCCGGCCCCGATCAGCCAGACACGCTTGGTGTCGCCGCGGCCATGGCTGGCGGCTGCTTTGGTTCCGGAGGCTGGCATCATCATTTCTGCAACGCGTTGCGGGTTTGCGCCGCTCTCAGCCCGACAAGGCTGGCCTGAGAGGCGAGCGCAACGAACTTCGCCAGTTCCACCGCCACCGACGTGGCGACATAGATCATGTCACTGTTGCGGATGTGCGCCTGTTGCAGCCAGAAGAAGGACCGTGGGTCTGAAAAGCGGATGCGGAAAACCATCGGCACCCCGGCGGCGGTTTCGGCAGGGATTGCGCCGCCCGGCAAAAGCTGCCGCGCCGTGTCCGCCGGGACGAAGCGGAACAGGAACACGCCGCCCGCGTCTGCGGCTTCATCGACCAGCCCGCCCGCAAGCGAGACGGCACCGGCCACCGATTGCGTCGAGAAGCGGATCGGATACTGGCCCGGCTTGTTCACCGCGCCGAGCACGTTGAACACCTGCGGCTCGTTCAGCACGATGATCGTATCGCCGGGATAGGCATAGACGTTCTCTGCCGGCGTGTTGACCATGGCGGTCAACGGAACGGTCTGGACCGAACCTTGCCGCACCAGTCGCACCACGGTTTCCGTTTCCGACCCGCGAATGCCCGCGTTGGCCAGCACCGTCAGCAGGCGGTCGCCGCCTACGCTCAGCTTGATCCGTCCGGTCCGGGTCACATCCCCCAGCACCGTGGCGGTGTTGGCCGTGGTGTCGATCGCGCTGACCAGCACCTGAGGCTCGATCGCGCGTCCGCGCAGGGCTATTTCGATGGCATTGCCCAGTTCTTCCGGAGTCCGGCCCGCAGCGCGGATCCGGCCGCCGTAGGGCACATCGATAAAGCCGTTTTGATCGATGATCTGCTTGGGCAGCGCTTCCACGTGCGATCCGCTCATCGCACCATCGACAGCCGGGGCAAACAGCCCGCCCGGCGCGCTTTCGAAAATTGCGATGTCGAGCACGTCGCCCGAATTCAGCACCAGCCGGGGCGGTGGTGGCTCGCTGCCAAAGCTGGCCTTGAGGCTGGGTATCGACGAGCGGCTGAGCACATCCGCCACCGCGTCGGAAAATTCCACGACCTGAAAGGCCGGGGCCTCGTCGCCGTGGGCCGTTCCGGTGGAGACAATGCGCGAGGTGGAGGGCCCGCCGTGCGACATGATCTGGCAACCGCACAGTGCGAACGTCGTCGAAAGGGTGACGCAGGTCCGCAAGGCGTGCCGCAGTCGCGCCGGCCGCGCTGTGGAGGCCGTGCGATCCATGTCGAAGGGGCCGCGTGCTGGTCTGGACATCGCCGGTCGGTCCTTTGGGGCGTCAGGTGCGTTACGCAATGCCGGTGGCTCCATCCTTGGCGGCGTTGGCCACTGCAAACCGCGCCAGATCGGCCAGTTGCGTCACAAGGTCCGCGATTTCGGCCAGCGGCATCGCGTTCGGCCCGTCCGACATCGCCTGCGCCGGATCGGGGTGCGTTTCCATGAACAGGCCGGCCACGCCGACGGCCACGGCGGCGCGGGCCAGCGGCGCCACGAATTCGCGCTGCCCGCCGGAACTGGTGCCGTTGGCGCCGGGCAACTGCACCGAATGGGTTGCGTCGAACACCACCGGGCATTCGGTCTGCCGCATCAGCATCAGCGACCGCATGTCCACCACCAGATTGCCATAGCCAAAGCTGGTGCCGCGTTCGCAGACCGTAAATGCGTCGTCTTCGACGCCTGCCGTGCGCGCGGCCTCGCGCGCCTTCGCCACGACCTGCAACATGTCCAGCGGCGCCATGAACTGCGCCTTCTTGATGTTCACCGGCCGGCCACTGGCGGCTGCGGCCATGATCAGGTCTGTCTGGCGAGCCAGAAATGCCGGAGTCTGGAGCATGTCCACCACTTCGGCCACGGCCGCAACGTGCCCGGCTTCATGTACGTCGGTCAGGATCGGCAGGCCCGTTTCCGCCCGGACCTTTTCAAGCACGCGCAGCCCCTTGTCGAGACCCAGCCCCCGATAGCCTGAAACCGAGCTGCGGTTGGCCTTGTCGAAGCTCGCCTTGAACAGCACCAGCATGCCGGTCCGGTCCGCAATTCGCCGCAGTTCTTCGGCTACGGTCAGGCACAGTGCCTCGCTTTCGATCACGCAGGGGCCCGCGATCAGGAAAAGCGGCTGATCATTTCCAACCGTGCGGCCAAGCAGCTTCATCGTACGCCCCTTCAATCCAGGCCGCGCGCGGCCAGGATGGCCTCGATCGCGGGAATGTCCGACGGGTTGTTCAGTTCGACCACGTCCCATGCTGGCGGCGGGCACACCGCCACGCCCACTCGGATGCCCGCGTCGAGAAAACGCAGTTGCTCCAGCCCTTCGAGCAGTTCGAGCGCGCCGGGCGGATGCGCCAGATAGGCATCCAGCGCCGCCGGGCGATAGGCATAGACGCCCAGATGCAGGTGCACGATGCCCGGCGCGTCAGCCACCGGTGCGGCGGGCAGGTACGGCAGAACACGCTTGGAAAAGTAAAGCGCGTCGTGGTTGCGGTTGAACACGGCGGTGGTTCCGCCGACGCGGCCTGCTGCCTGGTCGGTCAGCAGCCCGTCCAGCATCGTCGCGCTGCAGGGCACCACCGGCGTGCACATCGGCAGGCTCGGGTCATCGTGCATGCGGGCGATGGTGGCCAGCACCAGGTCGGTGGGGGTGAGCGGAGCATCGCCTTGCAGGTTCACCACAATGTCCGGCGTGTCGCCCAGCGCGGCGAGTGCGGCGGCGCAGCGCTCGGTCCCGTTGCGACACGTCGATGGCGTCATGACCACGTCCGCGCCAAAGTTGCGGGCGGTGGCGGCGATTCGGTCGTCATCGGTGGCGATCACCACGCGGTCGATGCCCGGGATGGCGGTCGCGGCGCGCCAGCTGCGCTCGATCAGCGGGCTGGCGCTGCCGTTGGCCCCGCGTAGCGGCGCCAACGGCTTGCCCGGAAACCGGCTCGACGCGAACCGCGCCGGGATGACGATGACCGTGCGCGGGGTCATGGCGTGATCACGCAATCCCGGCTGCGGTGAAATCGTGGATGTGCACGATGCCGACCGGAATTCCCGGCGCGGCGTCGTCAACCACGAACAACGCGGTGATCCGGCTTTCCGCCAGCAGCACCACGGCATCGGTGGCGCGTGATTGCAAAGCGATGGTCTTGGGCCGTACCGACATTACGTCGCGCGCGCGACAGGTCAGCAACTGGTCCACGTGCCGGCGCAAGTCACCATCGGTGATCGCGCCGACGAGACGCCCATTGGCGTCCACCACCCCGGCGATGCCCAGGCACTTGGAGGTCATGGTCATCAACACTTCGCGCATCGGCTGGTCCGGCGCCACCAATGGCAGGGCATCGCCGGTGCGCATGAATTCGGCCACCGAGGCCAGCCGCCGTCCGATCGATCCGCCGGGGTGCAGCGTCTGCAACGCCTCGCGCGATATCCCGCGCACGGCCATCACCGTCATCGCCAGCGCATCGCCCAGCGCCAGCGTCAGCGTGGTGGATGTGGTCGGGGCAAGGTTGACCGGGCACGCCTCGGGCGCATCGGGCAGCAGCAGGCCCACGGTGGCGGCGCGCATCACCTCCGAATCTGCACGAGAGGCGATCGCGATGATCTGGCAGTCGAGATCACGGGCATAGGCCATGATCGGGCGCAGTTCGGCGGTGTTGCCCGAATTGGAGATGGCCAGCAGCACGTCGCCCGGCACGATCATGCCCAGATCGCCATGCGCGGCTTCTGCGGGGTGAACGAAAATGGCCGGCGTGCCGGTGGCGGCCAGTGTCGCGGCGATCTTGCGTGCGATATGGCCGGACTTGCCCATGCCAGTAACGACGACGCGCATTTTCAAACCGAGAATGATCCGGACTGCATCCGCAAACGTATCGTCAAGGTCCTCGGCGAGCCGGACGAGGGCGCGGGCCTCCAACTCGACCACATCGCGCCCACGGTGGATCAATTCGATCGTGGATCGAGCGTCAGCCACGCTTGCTTCCAGTTTGAATTGCCCAAGCATCTTTGGGTCCTATAGGCTTGGGTGTTCAACCGGGCAAGCAATTGGGGTGAATTGCGAGCGCATATCGGAATGAGTTCTGTGCATTTCGATATCGGCAATTGTTAAAAAAGGATTTTTTGGAAGTCATCCCGGTATCGCCATCTCCAAATGTGCGAAATTTATGACCATTTTGGGTCAAACTTAATCCATTTATAAGTATTTGAATCCGAATGTTTCTGGGTGGCGTTGCCGGCGTGTGCGCAAGGCTCTTTCCGTCGCGAATCCGCGCTGACGATCGGGCGCGTTTCTGATAGGCGTTTCCTTTCACCGCGAAAGCTGGATGTCCGCCATGCAACTCCGCCACTTGCGCTATTTCACCACGCTTGCCCGCGTGCGCCATTTCGCCAAGGCGGCGGCGGAATGCGGCGTTTCGCAGCCCACGCTATCGGCCGGACTTTCCGTGCTGGAGCAGGAGTTCGGCCGCCGGCTGGTGGAGCGCGACCGCCGCTTCGTGGGCCTGACCGAGCATGGCGAGGCGATGCTGCCGTGGGCGGAGCAGATCCTTGGTGCGGTGAGCGGCATGGCTCACGCCGTCGCCGCCAGCGCGGCCCCGCTTACCGGCGAATTCGGCCTCGCCGCCATTCCCGCCGCACTGCCGCTGGTCGGCCTGTTTGGCGAGGCGCTGTTGCAGCAATATCCCGGCCTGTCGCTCTCGGTCCGGTCGGCCACCTCGCGCGAAATCGAGCGCGGCCTGCACGCCTTCGAATTCGACGCGGGGCTGACCTATCTCGATCACGAACCGCCCGCCAACGTGCTTTCCGTCCCGCTTTGTGCCGAGCGCTACCTGTTCGTTGCGAGGGCCGGCGGCGGGTTCGACGGCCGTACCAGTATCGGCTGGGAGGAGGCAGCCGCGCAGCCGCTGTGCTTGCTGCATCAGGGGATGCAGTACCGCCGCATTCTCGATGCCCGGCTCAGCGCCCGTGGCCTTGCCATCGCGCCGCGCGTGGTGGCGGACAGCTATGTTGCACTGCTGGCGATGGTCCGCTCGGGCGGGTTCGCCACGATCGTGCCCGATGGCTACGCCAGCCTGATGGCCGGGCTGGAGTGGGCGCGGTTCCTTCCCTTTGACGAACTGGAGGAGGCGCGCCGCATCGGGCTGGTGATCGTCAACCGCGATCCTGCCGGGCCGCTCGCCAGCGCGGGGCTTGCCGTTGCGCGGCTGCTTGAACCGGCTGGCCTGCGCCCGCCATTGTGATAGGATATATCTATCAACCTTCCGGCAAATCGATTTGACGCGCGCGCCGGAGCTGCCAAGGCAGGACCCATGATGGAGAGGCTAGACCAGATCATTGCCGCGCACGCCGGCACCGCCGGCCCGCTGCTGCCGATCCTGCACGATGTGCAGGCCGAATTCGGCCATGTGTCGGAAGACGCGATCCGCGCCATCGCCGCCGCGCTGAACCTCAGCCGCGCCGATGTCTATGGCGTGGTCAGCTTCTACCACGATTTCCACGAAGCGCCTGAACCGCGCCCCGTGCTGAAGCTCTGCCGCGCCGAAGCCTGTCAGGCGCGCGGCGTCGAAGCGCTTGCCGCCGCGCTGCCCATGCAGGACCGGGTCAAGGTGGAAACGGTCTATTGCCTTGGTCTGTGCAGCGTCGGCCCCAACGCGATGGTCGGCACAACGCTCCACGCCCGGTTGGACAGTGCCCGTCTCAACGCGCTGGTGGAGCAGATGGCATGACTGTTGTGCGCATTTCGGACGACGCGCTGGCGCTCGCCTGCGGGGCGGATGCGGTCGCCGCCGCTTTTGCCGCCGCGGGCTGCACGGTGGAGCGCGTCTCCAGCTGGGGCATGCACTGGCTGGAACCGCTTGCCGAAATCGACGGTAACGGTTTCGGTCCGCTCGATCCGTCGGACGTTCCCGCCGTCCTTTCCGGCACCTCGCCCAAGGCGATCGGCCGGATCGAGGATCACCCCTTCATCGCCCGCCAGCAGCGCTTCACGTTCGAGCGCGCAGGGCGAACGCGCCCGCTGAGCCTTGAAGACTACGCTGCCACCGGTGGCTGGAAAGGCCTCGAAAAGGCGCGCCTGCTCGGCCCCGACGCCACCATTGCCGAAGTCACCGCCTCGGGCCTGCGCGGGCGCGGCGGTGCGGGCTTCCCCGCCGGCATCAAGTGGACCACCGTTGCCAAGGCGCCTGCCGCGCAGAAATACATCGTCTGCAATGCCGACGAAGGCGACAGCGCCACTTTTGCCGACCGCATGGTGATGGAGGGCGATCCCTTCATGCTGATCGAAGGCATGGCCATCGCCGGCCTTTCCGTCGGCGCCACGCGCGGTTACGTCTACATCCGTAGCGAATACCCGCACGCCATTGCCAAGATGCAGGCCGCGATCCGCGCCAGCGCACACCTTGTCGCGCCCTTCGCGCTCGAAGTCCGCGTCGGCGCGGGCGCCTATGTCTGCGGTGAGGAAACCTCGCTGCTCAACAGCCTTGAAGGCAAGCGCGGCGAAGTTCGCGCCAAGCCGCCGCTGCCCGCGCTCGAAGGCCTGTTCGGCCAGCCCACCGTGGTCAACAATGTGCTGACGCTTGCCGCCGTGCCGTGGATTCTGGCCAACGGCGGCGCGGCCTATGCCGATGTCGGCTTCGGCCGGTCGCGCGGCACCATGCCCATCCAGATCGCGGGCAATGTGAAGCACGGCGGCCTGTTCGAGGTCGGCTTCGGCATCACGCTGGGCGAACTGGTGAACGACATCGGCGGCGGCACCGCATCGGGCCGCCCGGTCCGCGCGGTGCAGGTTGGTGGTCCGCTGGGCGCCTATCACCCTCCGTCAGATTTCCACCTGCCGTTCGATTACGAAAGCTTCGCCGCTGCCGATGGCCTGATCGGGCATGCCGGCCTCACCGTGTTTGACGAAAGCGCCGACATGAGCGCGCAGGCCCGCTTTGCCATGAGCTTCTGCGCCGCCGAATCCTGCGGCAAGTGCACGCCCTGCCGTATCGGCAGCACGCGCGGCGTCGAACTGATCGACCGCATCCGCGCACGCGGGGGCCGCGCGGCGGACAAGGTGGAAACGCTTCCCCAGATGCACAACGCCCGCAAGGCCGCGCGCACCCTGCCTGACGAAGTGACGCTGCTCGAAGACCTGTGCGAAACGATGAAGTTCGGCTCGCTCTGCGCGCTGGGCGGCTTCACCCCTTATCCGGTCCTGTCCGCGCTGCGCCACTGGCCCGAGGACTTCGGCGTCGAACCGTCCGTGCAGGAAGCTGCGGAGTGATCCTCGGTGCCGTCCTTGCCGGTGGCCAGTCCACCCGCTTCGGCAGTGACAAGGCGCTGGCCGAGCTGGACGGCCGCACGCTGATCGCGCGCGCGGTTGAGGCCTTGGAAAGTCAGTGCGATGCCGTCGTCGTCGTCGGCCGCACGCATGCGCCGGCGCCCACGCTGCCCGATTGGCCCGCCCCCGGCATGGGGCCGCTCGCCGGCCTTGCCGCGGCGCTGCACCACGCGCGCGATGCGGGCTATGACATGGTGCTGAGCTGCGCGGTCGACAGCATGGGGCTGACTGACAGCACCCTGTCCGAACTCGCCCCCGCACCCGCCTATTGCGAAAACCAGCCGGTCATCGGCCTCTGGCCCGCCAGCGCGTCGGCCACGCTCGATGCGCTGCTGGAAAGCGACGACCGCCATTCGATGAAGGCATTTGCGGCACGGATCGGCGCACGCCCCGTGGCGCTGGCCGCCAACCCCACCAATATCAATACGCCGGCGGACCTGAAGGCCGCTCAGGAGCACCACGATGGGCTATGAACGCCAAGCCGATTTCGGCACCCCGGAAGTCCGCAGCGACGCGCAGGTAACCTGCACCATCGATGGGCGCGAAGTCACCGTCCCGGCGGGCACCACGGTGATGCGCGCCGCCGCGCTGACCGGCGGCTCCATCCCCAAGCTTTGCGCCACCGACAACCTCAAGCAGTTTGGATCGTGCCGCCTTTGCCTTGTCGAAGTGGACGGGATGCGCGGCACGCCTGCCAGCTGCACCACGCTGGTGGCCGAAGGGATGAATGTCCACACCCAGACCCCGCGCCTGCAAAAGCTGCGCAAGGGCGTGATGGAACTCTACATCTCCGACCACCCGCTCGATTGCCTGACCTGCAGCGCCAACAACGATTGCGAGCTTCAGGATCAGGCCGCCGCCGTGGGCCTGCGCGATGTGCGCTATGGCTATGAGGGCGAAAACCACCTCGGCGCGCAAACCGATGTGTCGAACCCTTATTTCGATTTCGATCCTTCCAAGTGCATCGTCTGTTCGCGCTGCGTGCGGGCCTGCGATGAAGTGCAGGGCACCTTCGCCCTGACCATCGACGGGCGCGGCTTCGGGTCCAAGGTTTCGGCCGGCCTCGCCAGCGACGATTACCTGTCATCCGAATGCGTTTCGTGCGGCGCCTGCGTGCAGGCCTGCCCCACCGCCACGCTTCAGGAAAAGGCGGTCAAGGAAATCGGCAAGCCCGAACGCGCGGTCGTCACCACTTGCGCCTATTGCGGCGTTGGCTGCACCTTCCGCGCGGAAATGCGGGGCGAACAGGTGGTGCGCATGGTGCCGTGGAAGGATGGCAAGGCCAACCGCGGCCATTCGTGCGTCAAGGGCCGCTTCGCGTGGGGTTATGCCCAGCATCAGGACCGCATTCTGTCCCCGATGATCCGCGAAAGCATCGACCAGCCATGGCGCGAAGTCAGCTGGGATGAAGCGCTCTCCTATGCCGCCAGCCAGATCAACCGTATCCGCGATCAGTATGGCCGCAACGCGCTGGGCGGCATTACCTCCAGCCGCTGCACCAACGAGGAGACCTTCCTTGTGCAGAAGCTGATCCGCGCAGGCTTTGGCACCAACAACGTCGATACCTGCGCCCGCGTCTGCCATTCGCCCACCGGCTATGGCCTCAAGACCACGTTCGGCACCTCTGCCGGCACGCAGGATTTCGACAGCGTTGAGGACAGCGACGTCATCCTCGTGATCGGTGCCAATCCCACCGATGGCCACCCCGTGTTCGGCAGCCGCATGAAGCAGCGCCTGCGCAAGGGGGCAAAGCTGATCGTGATCGATCCGCGCCGCACCGATCTCGTGCGCAGCCCCCATGTCGCGGCCGATTTCCATCTGCCGCTGCGCCCCGGCACCAATGTCGCCATCCTCACCGCGATGGCGCACGTGATCGTTACCGAAGGCCTCGCCAACGAAGCCTTCATCCGCGAACGCTGCGATTGGGACGAATACCGGCACTGGGCCGAATTCGTTGCGCAGGACCGCAACAGCCCCGAATTCCTCAGCCCGGTGATCGGCGTCGATCCTGAAGCCATTCGCGGCGCGGCGCGGCTTTATGCCACCGGCGGCAATGGCGCGATCTACTATGGCCTTGGCGTGACCGAACATAGCCAAGGTTCGTCCACGGTCATGGCCATCGCCAACCTTGCGATGGTCACCGGCAATATCGGCCGTCGCGGTGTGGGCGTGAATCCCTTGCGCGGGCAGAACAACGTGCAGGGCGCGTGCGATATGGGCAGCTTCCCACACGAACTCTCCGGCTATCGCCACGTGTCGGATGGCGCGGCGCGCGCGCTGTTCGAGGCGGAATGGGGGGTGAAGATCGATCCCGAACCCGGCATGCGCATTCCCAACATGCTCGATGCCGCCGTCGATGGCGCGTTCAAGGCGATCTACATCCAGGGCGAGGACATTCTCCAGTCCGACCCGGATACCAAGCATGTCGCCGCCGGCCTTGCCGCGATGGAATGCGTGATCGTCCACGACTTGTTCCTGAACGAGACCGCGAACTACGCGCACGTGTTCCTGCCCGGCTCCACCTTCCTTGAAAAGAACGGCACCTTCACCAACGCCGAACGCCGCATCCAGCCGGTGCGCAAGGTGATGGAACCGCTCAACGGCTACGAGGACTGGGAAGTGACCCAGCGCCTTGCCCATGCCGTGGGGCTGGACTGGAACTACACCCACCCGCGCGAAATCATGGACGAGATCGCGCGTTTGACGCCGACCTTCGCCGGCGTGAACTACGACCGGCTCGATGCCGAAGGCTCGCTGCAATGGCCGGTCAACGACGCCGCGCCCGATGGCAGCCCGATCATGCACATCGATGGCTTTGTGCGGGGCAAGGGCAAGTTCGTGGTCACCGACTACGTGCCTACCGATGAACGCACCGGCCCGCGCTTCCCGCTGCTGCTCACCACGGGCCGCATCCTCAGCCAGTACAACGTCGGCGCGCAGACCCGGCGCACCGCCAACGTGGTGTGGCACCCGGAAGACGTGCTGGAAATCCACCCCACCGATGCCGAAAACCGCGGCCTGAAGTCGGGCGACTGGGTGCGCCTTGCCAGCCGTTCGGGGGAAACGACCCTGCGGGCGTCTGTCACCGACCGCGTGGCGCCGGGCGTGGTCTACACCACCTTCCACCACCCCGCGACGCAGGCCAACGTGGTCACCACCGACTATTCCGACTGGGCCACCAACTGCCCGGAATACAAGGTCACCGCCGTGCAGATCACCCCGTCGAACGGCCCCAGCGAATGGCAGGAAGACTACGCCGCGCAAGCCAGCCAGTCGCGCCGGATCGTGGCGGAGCCCGCCGAATGAGCGCGATGACCACCGACAAGCTGGTCTACATGGCCAACCAGATCGCGCGGAACATGGCGCTGGAGCCCGATCCGGTGGCCGTGGTCGCCGATCACATCGCCGCGTTCTGGACTCCGCGCATGCTCGGCCAGATCTTTGCCCACGGCGAAGCCGGGCTTGATCCAATTGCGGCCAAGGCTTTGGCCCAGCTGGAAAAAGGCCATGAACCCGCGCCCCAGACCCGCGCCACCGATCCCCACGCGCACGGCACCGATGCCGGTTGAAGGCGCGCGGAGCCACGCGTTTACCGAACACTTTGCCGATGGCCGGCCTGCGCAGGCGCTGACCCGCGCGCTGGCGGTGGAAGCGCCCATCGCCATCGAGATCAACGGCATCGGCTATGCCGTGATGATGGGCACGCCGACCGACCTTGGCGACTACGCGCTGGGTTTCTGCCTTTCAGAACAACTGATTGAAACAGAGGCAGATTTCCTGTCGGCTGACGCGGTTGAAGTGCCGGCGGGCGGGTGGATGCTGCGTATCCGGCTGGCCGGAACGGGCGCAGGCGCGTTGCTCGACCGGGCACGTCTTCGGCTGGCAGAGGGCAGCTGCGGGCTGTGCGGGATCGAGAGTCTGGAGCAGGTGTTGAGACCGATCAAGCCGGTATCAAGCCGGGTCAAGATCGACCAGGCCGTCGTTTTCAAGGCTCTGGAGGCCCTGAAAGACCACCAGCCGCTGGGCGGCGAAACCCGCGCCGCGCACGCCGCCGCGTTCTGCACGCCCGATGGCGCAATCGTCATGGCGCGCGAGGACGTGGGCCGCCACAACGCGTTCGACAAGCTGATCGGCGCGCTGGCGCATGCCGGCATCGCGCCGTCCAGCGGCTTCGTACTGCTCACCGCGCGGTGCAGCTTTGAACTGGTGCAAAAGGCGGTGATCGCCGGGGTGCCCGTGCTGGCGACGATTTCCGCCGCCTCCACCCTCGCGGTCGATCAGGCAAAGGCGCACGGCCTGCGCCTGTTGACGCTGGCCCGCCCCGACAGCCTGCTGGAATCCTAGGCCGCGGCGCGCAGCCCCATGTCCTTGAGAGCGCCCTTGAGCGCGTCGAGCGAAACCGGCTTGGTCAGCAGCGGCGCATCGGGGGTTTCGTCGGTCGCCTGCAACGAAGCGTGGCCGCTGAGGTAATAGAACGGCGTGCCCGCTTCGCGCAGCGCGCGCGCCACGGGGGCGGAGGTGGTTTCGTGCCCCAGCGAAAAGTCCAGCAACGCTGCGTCGATCGCGCATTCCGCGATCAGCGCCAGCGCGTGATCGACGGTTGCGGCGCTGCCGACGGTTTCATAGCCGAGATCGGAAAGGTTCTCTTCCAGCAGCATGGCCAGCAGCGGTTCGTCTTCGACGACCAGGATTCGCATGAATAATTCCTTGCCCCACGCTGCCCTGAGCCCACATCTTAGCCAAACGGGGGCGCGTGCGATATGTCACTGTACACGATATGGGCAAGGAGTCTGGCGGATTGTCTCTCCGGTTGACCAGTTCGCCGTATTTTCAGGTGGATACGGACCTGGATGCGCCCGGATGCATTCTTTTACGGCTTGATTTCCATGCCCCATCCTGACCCGATTCGATTCAGCGATACGCCCGGCCTGACCCGGCAGCAACGCGCCGTCGTGCTGGTGCTGGTTGTGCTGGTGCAGGCACTGCTGGCGTTCGCTGTGGTGCGCGGGCTGGGCGGGGTGCAGGCCGCGCTGCGCGAGGCGGGCCTTGCCCCCACGATCGAGGCGCACGACGTTCCGCTCGATCCGCCCGCGCCCCAGCCCAGCCAAACAACGCAAAGCCACGAAGCAGAAGGGGCGGAAGGCGCCGCCGGGCGAAAGGCGCGGGCCACGCAGATCGTCGCCGCGCCCGCCCGCGTCCCCACCCGCACCGTAGCCGCCGCGCCCGCCGCATCCACCGGCAACGACACGCAGTCGGGCGCGAGCGCGGCAGGCAGCGGCACCGGCGGCGGCACGGCGGGCAATGGCACCGGCAGCGGGGGCAGCGGCAACGGCGCGGGCGGGCGCTATGTGGCGCAGCGGGCCGTGAAGATCGCCGGAGACATCACCTCCACCCGCGATTACCCCAAGGCCACGCGGACGGCCCGTCTTGGCACCAGCGTGATCGTGGTGCTTGGCGTCGGAACCGACGGACGGGTGACGGGTTGCAAGGTACACAAGGCGAGTGGCGATCCCCAGGCGGACGCCATCACCTGCCGCCTTGCGACGGAGCGGTTCCGCTTCCGTCCCGCTCTCGACCAGACCGGCGCCCCCGTGGAGTCCTCCTACGGGTGGGAGCAGCGCTTCTTCGCACCTTGATGCTGCGTATGCGAAATATACTTATCCCTTGAGACGGGCGTAATCTGCGACAAAATCACCCGGGCAGCCGCTAAAATTGCTGCGTTGCGGCGCAACTGAATCGCCTCTCCCGCGTTGGTTCATCAAACGGCAAGATTGCTGATACGCGGGACTCTCCATCGATGACGATCCACCCCACTTCCCCGGCCGGCGCGCGAAGACCCGCCGCCGTCCTCGATTTCTTCGGAAACGAAGCCCATGTCCCCGGCAAGGCCGGGCGGCTGGCGCTGATCGGCGGCTTCCGTCCCAGCAAGTGCGGCATCGCCACTTTCACCACCGACCTCTACGAACAGTTGCGGCGCTATCACCGCGAACTGGCGGTCGATCTTCACGTGATCGACAACCCGCTGGAATCGCACGACTATCCAGATGCGCGCAGCGTGATCCGTGCCGACCGACCGGAAGATTACCGGATCGCCGCGCGGCGCATCAACGAAGACGGTGTCGACGCCGTGTGGCTCCAGCACGAATACGGCATCTTCGGCGGCCCGCATGGCGAAATGGTGCTCGACCTGGTCGACCGCGTCGCTGCGCCGCTGATCGTCACGCTGCACACAGTGCTGGCCGAGCCGGGCGACCGGCAGCGCGCCATTCTTGACCATATCCTGCGCCGCGCATCGCGCATCATGGTGATGAGCGCGCATTCGAAGGACCTGCTCGGCCGCCTTTACGGCGTGGGGCCAGAGCGGGTTACCGTGATCCCCCACGGCGCGCCCGACCGTCCGTTCGGCCGCAACGCCATGTTCAAGGCCGCATCGGGCCACGCGGGCAAGGCGATGATGATGACCTTTGGCCTGCTCGGCCCCGGAAAGGGGCTGGAAACCGTGATCGAGGCGCTGCCGGCCATCGTCGCGCGCCATCCCGACACGATCTATCGCATCGTCGGCGCCACGCACCCCAATCTCGTCGCGCGCGAAGGCGAGGCCTATCGTGAAAGCCTGATCGCGCGGGCCGAGGCGCTGGGCGTCGCCGGGAACATCGAATGGGACAACCGTTTCCTCGATACCGACGAGTTGCTCGACGCCATCGAGGAATGCGACATCTACCTGACGCCCTATCCCAACCTCCAGCAATCGACCTCCGGCACGCTCAGCTATGCCGTGGCGCTGGGCAAGGCGGTGGTTTCCACCCCCTATGTCCACGCGCGTGAGCTGCTGGCGGACGATGTTGGCATGCTGATCCCGCCGCGCTCGGCCGATGCGCTGGCCGGTGCGGTCAACGCGCT
The DNA here is from genome assembly GCA_039804665.1 of Pseudomonadota bacterium. Lineage (GTDB taxonomy): Bacteria > Pseudomonadota > Alphaproteobacteria > Sphingomonadales > Sphingomonadaceae > Novosphingobium. The sequence goes on from JBDLVU010000005.1 coordinate 45,486, forward strand.
GCTGGATGATCCGGAGGGCCTGTGCGCCATGCAGCGCCGTGCCTATGCCAAGGGCCGCGAAACGATCTGGCCGCGCTTTGCCGAAAGCAGCGCGCGGTTGGTGGAAAGCGCCGTGGCGGCAACGCCGCGTCAGGTGCCGCTGCTTGCCGCGCCGGGCTTTGCCGGGGTGCTGGCGATGAGCGATTCCACCGGCATGTTGCAGCACTCGATCCTGACGGTGCCCGACCGGCGCCACGGCTATTGCCTGGACGATAACGTGCGCGCGCTGATGCTGATGGGCGTGGCCGATGCGGTGCCGCTGGCCGAACGCCAGCGCTGGGCCACGGTCTACGCCTCGTTCATCCAGTACGCGTGGAACCCCGACGAGCGCCGCTTCCGCAACTTCATGTCGTTTGAACGGACATGGTGCGAGGATGTGGGGTCAGAGGATTCCAACGGCCGTACGCTTTGGGCGCTGGGCCACGCCATGGCTTGCGGCCCGGATGCCGCGCTGCGGGCATGGGCGCGGCAGTGGTTCGATATTGCCGTCGGCCCCCTTTCCGATTGCAACTATCCGCGCGCGGTGGCCTTCACCATGCTTGGCGCGTTGCAGGCGCTGCGCGTCGATCCGCATCATGCGGGCGCGCGCGAACTGGTCCAGCGCGGCGGGGCCTTGCTCCACCGGCTACTGGAAGAGGAGCGCCGGCCCGACTGGGCGTGGTTTGAAGCCGTGCTCGGCTATGACAACCCGCGCATGCCGCAGGCGCTGATAGAGGCGGCGGTGCTGCTGGGCCGGCAGGATTGGCTGGACAGCGGCCTTGCCGCAATGCGCTTCATCGCCGGGCAGCAGGGTTCGGCGCGGGGCCTGTTCCGCCCGATCGGTTCGGAAACGTTCCATCGCGTTTACGAATCGATGCCGTTCGACCAGCAGCCGCTGGAAGCCTGGGCGGCCATCGATGCGGCGGCGGCGGCGTGGCATGCCTCGGGCGATCCGCACTGGCTGGCCCATGCGGAGGCGGCCTATCGCTGGTTCCTGGGCGCCAACGATCGCGGCGTGGTGCTGGGCGATATCGCATCGGGCCGGTGCCGCGACGGAATCAACCCGCAAGGTGCCAACGAGAATTGCGGCGCGGAGTCCATTCTGGCATTCCAGCTTTCGCATTATGCGATGCAGGCGCTGGCGCGTGACTCGGCCAAGTCCCTTGGCGGAAACGAAAATCACCCCTTAGCCGCAGCGCGCAAGCTGGGGAGCGGACTTGGACAGCGAGACCAACAGGGCGCCCTTGCGAATTCTTGACGAGAGACTCCACGCCGATCCCTCGCGGGTGGTCCTGCGGCCGTTTCACCTCGGCTGGCAGGGACCTGCCTCGGGCGGGTCGCGCGCGGCGCGGCTGGTGGCCGATGTGCTGGCGATGCCCGAGGACGCGGCGCGCGAGGAGTATGAGCGCGTGCTCCACGATTTCCTTGAACGGCACTGGCAGACCGAGCAGCTGTTCGAGGAACGCTATCGCGAAGTGCGCGAAAAGCTGGAATTCGATGACGGCGATCTCAGCGACACGCGCAAGCGGTTGATCGGGGCGTATTTCTGTCACGAATACACTTATGCCGCCGCCGCGCTGATGAACCCCAGCGTGGTGCCGCACCCGGACCAGTCGGGCATGACCGGTGGCGCCACGCGCTTCGTCATGTCGTTGCGCGCGGTGGGGGAAGGGCACATCAGCTCGATCGTGTTCCGCGAAGGCATCGCCCACGCCGACGGCACGTTCCAGCTGTGGCCGCAAAGCGCCTTTGCCACCGCGATGATGGCCGACGACGCCTCGCTGGTGGACGAGGACGCGGCGGTGACCGTCCATCGCCACGCGGAAAGCAGCCTGTCCAACTCGGTGATCTTCCCGATCACCGAACAGCAGAAGGGCGGGCTGGAGGACTTGCGGCTGGTCCGGTTCGATCATGGCGAGGATGCCGGGTGCGAGGGGCGTTATGAATGGATCGGCACCTACACCGCCTATTCTGGCAGTTCGATCCGTTCTGAATTGATGCGGACCTGCGATTTCCGCCGCTTCGTGCTCGAACCGATCCAGGGCGTGGCGGGCCGCAACAAGGGCATGGCGCTGTTCCCGGAGAAGGTGAACGGCCAGTTCTGCATGGTCGGGCGGCAGGACGGCAAGAACCTGTTCCTGATGTATTCGGACCGGCTGAACCACTGGGACGATGACGGCGTCCTGCTGATGGAGCCGAAATATCCGTGGGAGTTCATCCAGATCGGCAATTGCGGCAGCCCGATCCTGACCGACGCCGGGTGGTTGCTGCTGACCCACGGGGTGGGCGCCATGCGCAAGTATGCGCTGGGCTGCGCGCTGCTGGATCGGGATGATCCGTCGAAGGTCATCGCGCGCACGTCCAAACCTTTGTTGACCGCAATCGACGCCGACCGTTACGGATATGTCCCGAATGTGGTCTATACATGTGGCGCGCTGAAGGTTGGCGGCAACCTTTTCGTCCCCTACGGGATCTCGGATTCGGCGGTCGGTTTCGCCTCGGCCTCGATTGAGGAAATCCTTGCCCTGATGGAATGAGCCGCCGGCTCGCCATCGACAGTGAAGACAAGACGGGAATTCATGGAAAAGATCATTCCGGTTGTTCTGTGCGGCGGCAGCGGCACGCGGCTCTGGCCCCGCTCGCGCAAGACGATGCCGAAGCCCTTCCTGCCGTTGGTGGGCGATACCACCTTGTTCGAAGCCACCGTGCTGCGCTGCGACAAGGCCGCCGGGTTCGGCGATCCGGTGATCGTTACCGGCGCCGCGCATCTCGATCATGTCGAGGCGCAGCTGCCCGATCGCGCGCATACGCAGGTGATCGTCGAGCCCGAGGGCAAGAACACCGCCGCCGCCATCGCGCTGGCGGCGCTGCGCCTGCCCGAAGACGCGGTGATGCTGGTCTGCCCCAGCGACCACCACATTGGGGATAGCGCCGCTTTCCAGTCCGCCGCGCGCGAAGCCGCCTCGCTGGCGGCGCAGGGCTGGCTCGTCTCGTTCGGCATCGCGCCCACCGCGCCCGAAACCGGCTTTGGATACCTGAAGCACGGCGATCCCATTCCGGGCACCGGCGGGGCGCGGGTGGAACGCTTCGTGGAAAAGCCCAACCTTGAACGCGCCATCGAATTCCTGACCAGCGGGCAGTATTCGTGGAACGGCGGCATCTTTGCCTTCCGCGCGGGCACGTTCCTTGATGAACTGAAGGCCCACCGGCCCGCGCTTTACGACGCGGTGAAGGCCTCGGTCGATGGCGGCACCGCCGACGGCATGCGCTTCCACCCCGATCCCGCCGCGTTCGCCCGGATCGAAAGCGAATCCGTCGATTACGCGGTCATGGAAAACACCGCCCGCGCCGCGATGGTGCCGGCGGTGATGGCGTGGTCCGACATCGGCAACTGGCAGGCCCTGCACGAAGCGCTCGATCGCGACGAGGCGGGTAATGCGGTGAAGGGCAACGCGGAACTGAAGGATTGCTCCAACGTCCTCGTTCATAGCGATGGGCCGCGCGTTTCGGTGGTCGGCGCCTCGAACCTGATCGTCGTGGTCGACAAGGACGAGGTGCTGGTCTGCACCCCCGAAGGCGCGCAGCTCGTGGGCAAATTGACCGGAGCCGCCAACCAGTGACCAGACTGCCGATCCGCACTGTCGAAAAGCCCTGGGGCAAGGACGCGCTGCCCGCGCCCTTTACCAGCGAGCCGGGCAAGCGGATCGGCGAAATCTGGTTTGAACCGCCGCCGGAACTGCCGACCATCCTGGTCAAGTACATCTTCACCAGCGAAAAGCTGTCGGTGCAGGTCCATCCCTCCGATGCGCAGGCCGCCGCATCGGGCGAAACCGCGCGGATCGGCTATGGCGGCAAGGAAGAATGCTGGCTGGTGATCGACGCCGAACCCGGCGCGGCGCTGGGCGTGGGCTTTCACGAAAGCGTCGATGCCGACACAATGCGCAAGGCCGCGCTCGATGGCAGCATCGAGGACATGCTCGTGTGGCATCCGGTGCGGCCGGGCGACTTCTTCTACATTGCGGCCAATACCGTCCACGCCATCGGGGCGGGGGTTTCGCTGATCGAGATCCAGCAGAACAGCGACATCACCTATCGCCTTTACGATTACGGTCGCCCGCGCGAACTGCATCTGGAACAGGGCATCGCGGTGTCCAGCGGCGAGCCGCTCGATCCCGCCGAGCGCCGCCACATTCCCGATTCCGGCACCGTCGAACTGGCGCGCGGCCCCTATTTCACCGCGCACCGGCTGGACGGCCAGCCCGACGCCGCGCTCGCCGCCGAATACGCCCGCCCGTTGCTGGTCATCCCGCGCAAGGGTGATGTCCGGCTGGGTGACGAGGTGATCCGCGTCGGCGATTGCGCGGCCGCGCCCGGTATCGCCGCGCTGGCGTTTGCGGCAGACGGCCAGTGCATTCTGGTAAAGCCGGCGGCCTGACGCATTCGTATCAGGGCTTGCGCGCCCATCCGGCGGCAGCGACAAGGCGGGCATGATCGCGCAGACCATCCAGCTTGCCCTTGCCCCGGTGTTCGTCCTTGTGGCGATCGGCAACATCATGAACATCCTGACCACGCGGCTTGGCCGCATCGTCGATCGTTCGCGCACGTTGCAGGCGCTTCACGGCACCACCAGCGGGCCGGAGCACGATACGGTCGTGGTCGAAATGCGCTATGTCGACCGGCGCATCCAGCTGATCGGCCACGCGCTGCTGCTGCTGGTCTGTTCGGGCCTGTGCATCGGCGTGACCGTGGGCACGCTGTTCGTGGGCGAAATGGTCGGCCACGAATTCCGCATGGCGACCGAGGTCACCTTCTTCCTCGCCATCGCATTGCTGATGGTCGCGCTGGTCTATCTGCTGCTGGAAACGCGGCTGGTCTCCAGCACGCTGCGCCTGCCGCGCGACCTGCTCGAACTCGAACGCCGCGACCTGTAACCCTCTTCCTTCAGGAAGAGACCCGCGTGCGGGTATACTAGGCCAGCAGCTTGGTCCCCCGCTCGCGGATCGCCTGTTCCACCATCTTGCGCGCAAAGCCCAGCGCGGCGGGGATTTCCACGTCGAACACGATCTCGCTGTCTTCGATGGCGAGTGTCGCGGGCACGGCAAAGCCCATCGCCGAAACGTCCATCTTCAGGTTGTCGGCGTCGATCCAGCTCGTCTCCACGCTGACCATAGCGCCCAGCGTTTCGGTGGCCTTTTCGCCGATGCGGCCGACCTTGGCCTCGATCCGGTGGCGCACTTCGTCCTTGCCGAGTGTGTGGGGAATGGCGATGCGCATCAGGTTTCCTTCGGGGCGTTCAGTTGGGGAGCGTCCTCAAGCCCATCGCCATAGCGATAGTCAAGATAGCGCCCGCGCACGGCCAGCGCATCGAGGTCGCCCGCGGCCAGTTGCCGCGTGACCGCATCGATTTCCGCGCTGATCTTGCCAAGGCCATCGGTCAGCTGTTCGTCCGCCGTCCGCCCGCCGCGTTCCTCGCGCCGCAGGTGAGCGGGAATGCGCCGCCAGCTTTCCACCATGCCGGGCAGGTGTTCGCCCACCAGCTTGCGCACTTCGGCCACTGCCGGTTCGGCGGGGTCAATACCTTCCAGTTGCACGCCGAGGCCATCCAGCTGCACGCCGATCTGGTCCACCAGCCGCACCGCCGGGGCGGGCAGGGCAGGGCGCTGCGCCTCAAGCCACAGCTCGGTCCGGCCCACCATCGTGCGCACATCGCCGCTGTTCAGCCCTGCCAGCGTCGGCACCTTCATCCGGGGAAACGTGGCGAAGAAGCCCAGTGCCGCGATCACCGCCAGCGCCATCACGAACAAGCCGGTCAGCCCGATCCCGTCCAGCACCAGCCCCGCGATCATCCCGCCCAGCAGGATTACCGCCACCGCCATCGCCATGCGCGCCGCCTTGCGCGCAACGTGCCGCCGCTTGATCTCGGCCGAACGCCGCCCGATGGAACGGCGCCCCCCGGCCCGCTGCACCTGCAACGATTGCCGGGCGGATGCCAGAATGCGGTCGCTTTCGTGCGCTTCGCCGGGCATCAGGCCTCCAGGCTCAGCAGCGGCGTGCTGTCGCCGCCCGCCACCTTGGCCTGTGCGGCGCCTTCGGCCCGCGCGATATAGCCCTTGGACTTCTCCACCTCGCCCGAAAGCGTATCGACCGTCTGCTTCATCGCATCCAGCGCCTTCAGCTTGAAGGTGTCGATGATGTCCATCGTGTCATAGATGTTCTGGAACGCGCGTTGCAGCGTCTCCAGCGGAATCGTGCTCGATGCCGCCATCTCGTGGATCTTGCCGGTTTGTTCGCGCAGCAGCTTGCCGGTGGAATCGATGATTCCGGCGGTCGTGGTGTTCAGCGCGGTGATCTGTTGCAGCACCAGCCGCTGGTTGGTCATCGCCTGCGCCACGGTCACTGCCGTGCGCAGCGCGGCCACGGTGGTGGTGCTGGCGCGATCCACGCCCTTCACCAGTTCCACGTTGTTCTTCTTCACCAGATCGAGCGCAAGGTAACCCTGCACGCTCACCGCCATCTGTGTCAGCAGGTCCTGTGTCCGCTGGCGGGTATAGAACAGCGCAGACTCGCGGATCGCCTTGGCCTTGGCGGGGTCTGTGTGGTCAAGGTCTGCGGCGGCTTCCTCAAGCTTGTGGTCCAGCACCTTGGAGATGTGGATCATCTGCTCCAGCTTGCCCATCGCCTCCCACAGCTTGCCGCGCTCCACGTCGATCGCGGCATTGTCCATCAGCAGCTCGTCCTTGCCCGATGCCAGCCGGTCGAGGATCGCCTTGATGTGCCCTTGCGCCGATGTGTAGCCATCGAAGTACCGCTTCATGCTGTTGCCGAAGGGGATGATCCCCAGGAACTTGCGCCCCGAAGAAAGCTTGCCCTGCCGGCCCGGGTCCAGTTCCTCCACCGTGCGGCGCAACTGGGCAAGGTCCGTGCCCACGCCGCTGTCCTTGTCCATGGCGCGGATCGGCCGATCGAGAAAGCGGTTGGACATGCCCGCCGCCTGCGCAATCTCCTTGCGTCCCATCGCGGTCAGCTGGTCCACGCGCTTGCCGAATTCGGGGCTTTGCGCGTCCTGCGCGATCAGGTCCGCCACGAAGGCATCGACTTTCGCCTCAAGCTTGCCCTTGGTGGCATCGTCCACCGGCACCAGCCCGGCGGCCTGCGTCGGGGCCACCACCGGCACCGGGTCGGGCGGGGTCAGCGTGATCGCGGGCGCATCTTGCGTGGTGGTTGAAGGCCCTTCGGTCGCCATGTGTGCTCCTGCCATGCGGGTCGGCGTCAAAGATGGCGACGCGGGGGCGCCCCTGCAAGCGGGATTGTCGATGCCGGTCGGCGGTTGGTCGATTGCCGCGATGGTTAACCGCGCTGCAAGGTTTGCCTCCGCATTGGTCCGGAGCAAACCTTGTCTGCATTCGCAAGACTTGGACCCTAACGCCGATACCGGGAAGGCAGGTGCTTTCCCGGGAGAGGCCGGGGCTCGGATGACACACGCACCGCAAGGTAAAAGGCGCATGCGCGGCAGGCCGCCGACGCTTGCCTTTGGCGTGATCGGGGCCGTGTTGATGGTCATCGCCGCCATTCAGGCCACCCACCTGCTGTGGGATTATGCCCACGCCGACAAGGACATCGCCGCCGCCGCCGCCCGCCGCGCCGATACCGCGCTGCGCATGCTGCAGGCGCTGCACACCCAGACGATGGCGCACCGGGTAGAGGCCGACGACAACGATCCCGTCGTCCAGACCTTCGACGCCACGATGGCCCGCTATTCCCACGATGGTTCGGATGTCGCGCTGTGGATGGTCATGGGGCCAAAGGTCGCCGCGTGGCAGCTCGCGTCGCACAACCGCACCATCGAAACCCCGCGCGATGCGGTGGACCGGCAGGTTCTGGCCCGCGCGCGCGAAGTGCAAAGCTACGATCACGACGTGCTGCGCCTTTCGCGCCCGGTCGTTCTGGGGCAGGGCGCAGCGGCCGATGCGCGCTGCATGTCCTGCCACGGCGGGCGGATGGGACTGCGGCCGGGCGATGTGATCGGTGCCTACAGCGCGCGCACCACCACCGGCGCCGAACGCGCGGCGTGGTGGCAGTCCTATCGCGATCAGGCATGGCTGGTGGGCGGCCTTGCCGTGATGGGCGCGCTGGCGCTCTCGCTTTATCTGCGCCGTGCGCTGCTGCTGCCGCTGGCGCATCTGGCCGGCGAAACCGAACGCATGGCGCGCGGCTTGATCGAGGACCCGGTGGATACCGGCGGTCGCCGCGACGAGATCGGCCGCATCGGTGGCGCGCTCGAGGATTTCCGCAACACGCTGGTGCAGAAACGCGCGCTCAGCGATTACAACGCTTATCTCGCCAGTCACGATCATCTGACCGGCCTGCCCAACCGCACCGCCTTTGCGCGCACGCTCAAGGAAGGCCTGCGCCTTGCCACCGCCGGCCATGGCAAGCTGGCCTGCGCGGTGATCGATCTGGACCGCTTCAAGCACGTCAACGATCGCTATGGCCATGAAGTGGGCGATGCGCTGCTGCGCAGCGTGGGCCGCACCCTGCGCGAGACGCTGCTGCCCGGCGAAACCGTGGCGCGCCTTGGCGGCGATGAATTTGCCGCCTGCCGTGTGTGCGATACCGACGAGGACCTCGCCCGCTTCGTCGCCCGGCTTGAGGCGGCGGTGTCCGTCCCCTTCACGTGGAACGCCATCACGCTCACGGCCAGCGCCAGCATCGGCTTTGCCGTGTGCCCCGACGATGGCCTGCGCATCGAACAACTGCTCAACAACGCGGATCTTGCGATGTACCGCGCCAAGGCGGAGCCGCATTGCCTGTCCGCGCGATACGACCGCGACATGGACGAACGCGCCCGCCACCGCAGCGCGCTGGCGGCCGACCTGTCGCACGCGGTGGAGCGCGGCGAGATCGTGGTCCACTATCAGGCGCAGAACGATACCCGCAGCGGCCGGGTGATCGGCTATGAGGCGCTGGCCCGCTGGATTCACCCGGATCGCGGCCTGATCAGCCCCGGCGAATTTATCCCGCTGGCAGAGGAAACCGGCGCCATCGTCGCCATCGGCGAATTCGTGCTGCGCGAGGCGTGCCGCCTTGCCGCCGCGAACCGCGAAGGCATCTGCGTGGCGGTCAACGTTTCGGCGGTGCAGCTCAACGAAGGCGATTTTTCGCATATCGTCCACCAGGCGCTGGTTGAAACCGGCCTGTCGCCCGCGCGGCTGGAGCTTGAGCTCACCGAAACCGCGCTCGTCACCAACCGCGACCGCGCGCTGCACATCCTGCGCCGGCTTAAGGCGCTGGGCGTGCAGATCGCCATCGACGATTTCGGCGTGGGCTATTCCTCGCTGGAAACGATCAGCCTGTTCCCCATCGACAAGATCAAGGTGGACCGCTCGTTCGTCTCCGCCTTCGAAGCCGATCCCAAGTCGCGCTCGCTGCTGAAGGCGATCATGACCATCGGCGAATCGTTGCAGGTGCCGATCCTTGCCGAAGGCGTGGAAACCCCTTCGCAGCTTGCCTTCCTGCGCTCGGTCGGCTGCGCGCAGGTGCAGGGCTACCTGTTCGACCAGCCGCGCCTGCGCCATCGCCTCGCCTTCGATATTCCCGAAGACCCGGCCGCGCGCGTCGGCGCGGCCTGAGCGCCCCATCGTGAGGCTTTGACAACCCCGCGCCCCGGGTTAGCCTGCGCGTGATGGACCGTCGCCTCTTCCTGCTTGGCCTCACCGCCGCCAGCGCTACCCCTGCGTTCGCCCGTCCGCGCCCGCCCGCCGCGCCGCCCGTGTTCGCCGGCCAGAACGCGCTGGAAAAGCTGGAGGCGCGCGTCGGCGGCCGGCTCGGCGCCTTCGTACTCGATCCCGCCGGTGCGCGCGGCTTTGGCTGGCGCGCGGGCGAACGCTTTGCCCAGTGTTCCACCTTCAAGCTCAGCCTTGCCGCGCTTGCCTTGCGCGAGATCGACGCGGGCCGCCTGAACGGCGCCGAAGTGCTGCCCTATTCGGTGCTGGACATCCTGCCCAACTCGCCGGTGGCGGAAGCCCACGCGGGGAAGGCGGACCTGACCATCCTTGGCATGATCGAGGGCGCGCAGACCACCAGCGACAACCTGTGCGCCAATCTCGTGCTGCGCCGATTGGGTGGGCCGGCCGCGCTCACCCAGTTCTGGCGCGATATGGGCGATACCACCAGCCGGCTTGATCGCTACGAGACCGACCTGAACGCCGTCGCGCCGGGCGAGGTGCAGGATACCACGTCGCCCGAAGCCATCGCCCGCAGCGCCGCCACGTTCCTGCTCGGTCCCGTGCTTTCGCCAGCCTCGCGTCAGACGCTGCTCGGCTGGATGATGGCGACGCAGACCGGCCTCGCCCGCATTCGCGCCGGGGTGCCGCCCTCATGGCGCGCGGGCGACAAGACCGGCACGGCCCTGATCCCGGGCTACTCCGCCAAGCTGAACGACATAGCAGTACTCTATCCGCCCACCGGCAATCCGTTGGTCGTCACCGCGTTCTATGAACCGCCCGGCGATGTTCAGGACATGCGTCCGCAGGATCAGGCCGTGCTGGCCGAAGTCGGCCGCATCGCCGCCGATGCGAAATCGTGGAAGCCGCGCCGCTGATGCGCTGTGCTGTGTTCGGCGCTTCGGGCGGCATCGGCGCCGCGCTGGTGGCCGCGCTCGCCGCGCGTGACGACGTAACCGAAGTCTGGGCCGGATCGCGCACCGGCACCGCGGGCGGGGCCAAGGTGCAGGGCTTCGCGTTCGATCTGGCCGACGAAGCCAGCATCGCCTCTGCCTGCGCCCGCATCGCCGCCCCGCTCGACATGGTGATCGTCGCCACCGGCCGCCTGACGCTGGCCGACGGCAGCGGCCCGGAAAAGTCCTGCCGCGCGCTTGATCCTGCGCATCTGGCGGAAAGCTTCGCCATCAACGCCATCGGCCCCGCGCTGGTTGCCAAGCATGCCTTGCCGCTGCTGCCCCGCTATCGCCGCGCCGTCTTTGCCGCGCTTTCGGCGCGCGTCGGGTCTATCACCGACAACCGTCTCGGCGGCTGGCATTCCTACCGCGCCGGCAAGGCCGCGCTCAACATGCTGGTCCGCAATTTCGCCATAGAGCTGTCGCGCAGCCATCCGCAGGCCGTGGCCGTCACGCTGCACCCCGGCACCGTCGACACGGGTCTGTCCGCGCCGTTCCAGAAAGGCGTGCCCGAAGGCAAGCTGTTCTCCGCGCCTTACGCGGCTGAGCGCCTGCTCACCGTGCTCGACGCCCTGACCCCGGCCGATACCGGAAAGCTATGGGCATGGGACGGTACCGAACTGCCGTTCTGACCCCCGCACACGCCCCGCCGCCCCGGGCCTGACCCGGGGGGCGCTTGTTGCGGACGACGGTAGCAGAGCGCTCAGGCCGCCAGCTGGTACGGCGCGATTTCGCCCGTCAGGTACAGCTTCTTGGCCTTCGCGCGGCTCAGCTTGCCCGAACTCGTGCGCGGCAGGGTGCGCGGCGGCACCAGTTCCACCACGCAGTTCATGCCGGTGATGGACCGCACCTTGTCGCGGATCTGGTCGCGCAAGCGCACGCGCTCTTCCGGATCGGTCACGCGGCAGTGTACCAGCACGGCGGGCGTTTCCTCGCCGTTCTCGGTTTCCACCGAGAACGCGGCGATGTCACCCTGATGGAAGCCCGGCAGCTGTTCCACGGCCCATTCGATATCCTGTGGCCAGTGGTTCTTGCCGTTGATGATGATCATGTCCTTGGCGCGGCCGACGATGAACAGGTATCCCTGTTCGTTCACGTATCCCATGTCGCCGGTATCCAGCCATCCATCGACCATGCAGGCATCGGTCGATTCCGGATCGCGGAAGTAGGAATGCATCACCGAGGAACCCCGGCACCACACCTTGCCGATGTGGTGGTGGGCCAGCTCGTGGCCATCTTCGCCCCGGATCGCCACTTCCATGCCGCGCACGGGCACGCCGCAGTTGACGATGGCGCGATAGCGGGCCGGGCGGGACAGGTCGCGCGGGGAACCCGAAAGGCGTTCTTCCTCCACCAGTTCCACGCGGATGCCTTCGCCCGGCGGCATGATGGTGACGGCCAGCGTCGCCTCGGCCAGGCCATAGCTCGGCAGGAATGCGGCGGCCTTGAACCCGGCGTCGGCAAAGGCGTTGACGAAGCCCTGCATCACGTCGGGCCGGATCATGTCCGCACCGTTGCCCGCCACGCGCCAGCGCGACAGGTCGAAGCGTTCGGAAACGTGCGTCTGGCTGGAAATGCGGCGTGCGCAGATGTCATAGCCGAACGTGGGCGAATACGAGAGCGAGGCGCCCTTGTTGCGGCTGATCAGGTCCAGCCATGCCAGCGGGCGACGGGCGAAGTCCTCGGTCTTGAGGTAATCGACCGACATCTGGTTGGCGATGGGCGACAGGAAGCAGCCGACAAGGCCCATGTCGTGATACCACGGCAGCCAGCTGATGCAGCGGTCGCCGTCCACGAAGCCCATGCCGTGCGCGTGGCCGGCAAGGTTGGCCAGCAGCGCGCGATGCGTCACCGCCACGCCATGCGGGAAACGCGTGGAGCCGCTGGAATACTGGAGATAGCTGATCGCGTCCGGGTCCGGTTCGGGCAGCGGCGCGTCGGACGGGGCGACGGCGTTGAACTGCTCCCAGTCCAGCCCCGCGCAGCCCTGCCGCGCGGCGGCTTGCCCGCACATTTCGGCCAGTTCCATCGGATAGGCCAGCATCACCGGGTCGGAACTCGCCAGCTGCACCGCCAGCTGGTCGATGTAGTTTTCCTTGCCGCCAAAGCTGGTCGGCAGCGGCAGCGGCACCGGCCACGCGCCGGCATACATCGCGCCGCAGAACAGCGCGGCGAAATCCGGCCCCGTTTCCGCGATCAACGCCACGCGGTCGCCCGGCTTCACGCCATGCGCGGACAGGCGGCGCGCCGCCACCAGCGCATCGACGCGCAGCTGCGCAAACGGATAGACCTGCGTCAAAGTCCCGCGCGGATCGTGGAAATTGAACCCGCGCTCGCCCTGTGCCGCATAGTCCAGCGCCTCGCAGAACGTGGCGAAGTCGGCATAACGACGCGGCTGCGCATCGTCATTGGGCGTGGGCACGAGCGCCGTCTTCTCCTGAACGGCAACCGAAACAGTCATGCGATACCCCGAATTTCTTCTCTTCAAGCGCGAACCGTGTTGTTGAACCTTCGCGGTGCGCGGTTGAACGGCTCATGACCAATTTCCTTCTCCCGGCAAGGGGGCAGGAAACGCGGACGTTCTCATTTAGCGGCGACTGTGGCACGAATGTGGCGGCATGGACCCGCATTCCACAGAACAGGCCACAGAACAGGGCACAGAGCAGGGCACAGAGCAGGGGGGCGATCGCCGCCCCGGACGGCAGCGAAAGGCCCCGCGCCCGCTCGATTCCGCGCGGCTGGAAGAGATGGCGCTTGCCTATGTCGCGCGCTTTGCCACCAGCGCGGGCAAGCTTGCCGCCTATCTCGCGCGCAAGCTGCGCGAACGCGGCTGGGAAGGGGATGCGCCTGCCGACGTGCCCGCGCTCGTCGCTCGTTTCGTGGATCGCGGCTATGTCGACGATGCCGGCTATGCCCGTGCCAAGGGGCAGGGGCTGCTGCGGCGCGGCTATGGCGCGCGGCGCATAGATCAGGCGCTGGGCGCGGCGGGCATCGCCGAACCCTTGCGCGAAGAGGCGCGCGGATCGCAGGCCGAACGCCGCGCCGCCGCGCTTGCGCTGGCGCGCAAACGGCGGCTGGGCCCGTTCGGCCGCGAAGGCGCCTGTCTTGATCCGGTAACGCGCGAAAAGCAGGTGGCAACGTTCTTAAGGGCAGGCCACCCCCTTGCCAGCGCGCGGGCGCTGGTGAATGCCGGCACGATCATGCAAGCGGAAGAATGGGCTGATGAAGAACTGGATTAGATTTGCCGTCCTGGCCGCGAGCCTTTCCACGCTTGCCTGCTCGCCGGTTTCGGCCGACGCGGGCAAGGCCGCGCCCGTCGCTGCGGCCAGCCCTGCGCTGCACCCTGTCTCGGGCCTTGCGGTCGTGCCGCTCACCGTCACCACCGCCAGCGGCGCCCACGCCTTTCGCGTCGAAGTGGCCGCCAGCCCCGGCGAACAGGAACGCGGCCTGATGTTCCGCACCGCGATGGGCGCCGACGAAGGCATGATCTTCCCGATGGACCCGCCGCGCCGTACCGCCTTCTGGATGCGCAACACCGTGATCGGGCTCGACATCATCTTCATCGGCGCTGACCATAAAGTGCTCAACGTCGCGGCAAATGCCATCCCTTATGACGAAACCCCGCTGCCCTCCGCCGGTGCGGCGGCGGGCGTGCTGGAACTCAACGCCGGCCGCGCCGCGCAGATCGGCATCCAGCCGGGCGACAAGGTGGAATGGTAGGGGTTGTTTGACAGGTGTCGCAAGCCTTCGACGGATGTCGAAGGCGCACCAAACAGCTTGCCGAATCCCCTCCTGAAAGGCTAAGCGCGGCGCCATGAGCATCCTCGGCAAGATCTTCACGTGGTGGAACGGCGCCACCTTCGGCACCATGCTGGACAGCGCCATGAAGGGCGAGCGCGTCGGCCACGATGCGCAGGGCAACGTCTACTATCGCGCAAAGAAGCCTTATCCCAAGGGCCATCCCCGCGCGGGACAGGAACGCCGCTGGGTGATCTACAACGGCGCCAACGATGCCAGCCGCGTGCCTGCCGAATGGCACGGCTGGCTGCACGGCAACTTCGACGGCATGCCGGAAAGCAACCTGCCGCCGCCGCGCATCTGGGAAGTGGACTACACCCCCAACGCCACCGGCACGTCGGCCGCCTATCGCCCGCAGGGCGCGCTGGAGCGGGGCGGCAAGCGCGCCGCCGCCACCGGCGATTACGAAGCCTGGTCGCCCGAAGCCTGATGGCGTCCGCTGCATCGCGGGCTTTGTTGCTGCTTGCCGCCTCGGCGGCGCTGGCGGGGTGCAAGCGCGATGCGGAGGTTCCGCCCCCGCCCGAAGCCACCGCTGCGGCTGGTGGCCCGGTTGCCATGGCAAGCGGCGTGGTCGAAAGCGATTACGGCACCCCGGTCAAGGACCGCGTCGCCACCTTGGGCTTCCTGAACAAGCGCAACAACCTGACGCAGGACATCGTGCTGAAGGCGGGTGAATCCCGCCGCATCGGCAACGCCATCATCAAGCTCGCCACCTGCGAAAAGACCGCGCCGTGGGAAGACCCGCCCGAAACCGGCGCCTTCGTCCAGCTGTTCGTGGAAGAGCGCGCGACCACGCAGGAAAAGCTGGCGTGGCACAAGGCGTTCTCGGGCTGGCTGTTCCGCAATTCGCCCGCGCTGAACGTGGTGCAGCACCCGGTCTATGACGTGTGGGTCAAGGACTGCGCGATGAAATTCCCCGGCGAGGAAGACAGCCCCGCCTCGGCCGCGTCCGCCAGCAGCGCGGCAAAGCCCGCGGGTAAGCCGGCGAAGGCCGCCGCGCCCGCGTCGTCTCCCGCGCCCGAAGCGCCTGCCGCCGCCGAACCCGCCGCGCCTGCGCGATAAGGGCCATCGTCCATCGCCTCGTCCAGCAGGCCGAGGTATTGCGACTGGGGAATTTCCACCGCGCCCAGCGAGGCGAGGTGGGGGGTGGTGAACTGGCAATCGAGCAGCGTCGCACCCGCCCGCCGCAACGCGGCCACCAGCCACGCCAGCGCCACCTTCGAAGCGTCGCTCTCCCGGCTGAACATCGATTCGCCGCAGAACACCCGGTCGAATCCCACGCCGTAAAGCCCGCCCACCAGCCGGTCGCGCCCGTTTTCATTGTGTGCCCAGGTCTCGATCGAATGGGCGTGGCCGTCGCGGTGCAGGGCGCGATAGGATTCGCGGATGCGCGTGCTGATCCAGCTTTCCTCAGCATCGAGACGCGGCGCGGCGCACGAATCGATCACCGCATCGAACGCCGCGTTGCACGTCACCGTAAAGCGCCCGCGCCGTAGCGTGCGCGCCAGCGACTTTGAAAGGTGGAACTCGTCTAGCGGCAGGATCGCCCGCATTCGCGGCTCCACCCAATACAGTTCGGGGTCGTCGCGACTGTCCGCCATGGGAAAGATCCCGGCGCGATAGGCCCTCAGCAGCAGCTCGGGCGGGATGATCTGTGGGTCTTCGCGTGCCATGGTCTATAAAAACCGTTTCAGTCGGTTGCATCCTCCGCGTCAACCCACTAAGGGCGCTTCCTCCGGTGCAGCGCGCCGGTGCAGGAGTGTAGCTCAGTTGGTAGAGCATCGGTCTCCAAAACCGAGGGCCGTGGGTTCGAGTCCCCCCACTCCTGCCATTTTCCAATCAATTTGCTGAACGCGCCAGCCCGGCGATCGTGCCCTTTCCATGCGGGCGCGCGGCTGGCCCTATGTCGTTCGGCCTTAGGGTAAATACCTACGCACATCCAAATTCGATTTGGACCTTGGTGAAATCCGGCCCCGGTTCGCCGGAATGGGGGGAATGTGCGTATCCGTTTTCTTGCGGCGCTGGCGATGATCGCCGGCCTTTCGGCGTGTGGGGATGGTTCGGGCTCGGCGGCCCCGATGGCGGTCACGCTGCTGGCGGCCGCAGCGCCCGCTTCGGTCACCGTCGCGCCTTCGCCCACCCCGGCCAGCGCCACGGTATCCACCGCCAGCACCCTTGCCACCACGACCACAACCGCCGGGCCGGTCGCATCCACGGTCAATGACGGTTTCGTGCAGACCGGCGCGGTCGCCTCCACCGACAAGGCCTATGCCGTCCGCAGCTTCGAAGGCGTGCCCAGCATGGCCATCGTCGGTAGCCGCATCTGGATCGTGTGGATGAACGATCCGAACGTGCCTTCGACCGAAGGCCCCGGCACCTACATCGCGCTGTCCTATAGCGACAACGGCGGCAAGACCTGGTCGCGCGAATACTATCTCGTGCCTGCGAAGGCCACCGACCGGGTTCTCGATCCGCGTCTGTGGCTGGCCCCCGATGGCAAGCTGTGGGTCCTGTATGCCCAGATCGGCAACAATGTCGGCTGGGACGGGCAGGAAGGGGCGTGGGTCACCGTGATCGACAACCCGCTTGCCGCCAAGCCCACGTTCTCGGCCGGCACCTGGCTGGCCGATGGCATCCCCACGCGGCCGTTCCTGTACAACAACCAGTGGATGCTCTTTGTCGACTACCTCTGGATGAGCCCGCGCTTCCCCTCGCGCGCCGGGAAGATGCTGTTCTCGATGGATTACGCCAACCGCAAGCTGACGCAGGTTGGCTATGCTCCGCGCAGCACCAACGCCGATTTCGACGAAAGCACGGCGGTGCAGCTGCGCGATGGCAGCATCCTGCTGCAAAACCGGACGTACAACGGCATCGTGCAGAGCCTGTCCACGCCCGCCGCGCCCTTCGTCTTTTCAGCCCCGGCGCTGTGGCCGGCCTATCCCAGCGTGGCTTCGCGGCACATGATCGTCCGTTCGCCCAGCGGGCGTTTGGCGATGGTGTGGGACAAGGGCCTTCTCAACGGCACGCGCAACGACATGACAGTCGCCTTCAGTGACGACGAGGGCAAGACCTGGCCATGGTCGTACACCTTCGACAGCCGCGGTGACGTTTCGTACCCGACGATCGATTACGACAAAAGCGGCGCGATCGTCGTCTGCTACGACTACAGCCGCTACGGCGCGAAGCAGATCCTGCTGGCCAAGCTGGACGAAGCCTCGATCATCGCGGGCACCCCGAAGCCGCCGGTATTCCTGATCGCCAACGACGGACGCTGAGGCGGGACGCAGGAAAAGGGGGCGCAAGAAAAGAGGGGGCAGGCCGCGCGGCCCGCCCCCTTTTTTGCATTTCGCCGCATAGGGCTCAAAGCCCGTGGTGCAGCCCGCCGCCCAAACCGCCGCCGAGCCCACCAGCCGCGCCCATCGCGCCGCCGACCGAGCCGCCAAGGCCGCCCATTGCGCCGCCGGCACCGCCGGTCGCGCTGCCCATCGTGTCCATGTCGCCCGCGCCGCCGCCGCGCAGGCCGTGCGCGGTCGCATCGACCGCGCCCGTGGCCGACGCGCCGAGATCGCCGCCCACGTGTGCCGCACGATCGTGCCCGCGCAGCGCGCCGCCGGCGTTGCCCGCCGCGCCAAGGTTTCCGCCAGCCTGCGCCGCGCGATCGCGTCCGCGCGTGCGGCCATGGGCGTTCTGGTGTGCCGCGGCCGCGCCGGTCAGCCCGCTTGCCACGCTGGTGGTGGTATCGCCCACCGTGCCGGTGGCGCTGCCGCTACCCGTGGCCATGCCGCTGCCCGAAGTTGTGCCGGCGCCGGTATGGCCGCTGCCGGTCATGCTGCCCGAACCGCTGGCGCCGGCGCTGGCATGGGGGGCGGAAATCTGGCCAGACGCGCTGGCGCCGCCCTGAGTCGATCCGCTGGCCGAAACCTGCGCGTGCGCGGCGGTGCCGGCGAGCAGCAGGGCTGCTGCGGGGATGATGAAAGTCTTCACGTGCGTCTCTCCTTGTGATTTCTTGCCCCAACCCCTTGTCGCACAAGGAAACACTTTGCGGTCCGCCGGGTTCCCCCGGCTTGCGCCAGGGCGTTCGGCGCGCGCCCGCACTTGCCATTGCGGGCATGATCGCCTAAATGCCCGATCACTTCCGACATGGAAAAATCGCCAGCCCCTCCCGGACCTGTCCGGGGCGGCGATTTCCCCTAGGCG
>JBDLVU010000006.1:0-55556 GCA_039804665.1 Pseudomonadota bacterium
CGTCCTTGCGCAGTTCCACCGTCACGGTCGGGCGACCCGGCCCGGCACTGCCGATGGGCGAGCCCTGCACCACGCGCTGGCCCACCGCCACATCCAGTTCGCCAAGGCCGGTGACCAGCGAGGACAAGCCGCCGCTGTGCTCCAGGATGACGATGCGCCCGAAGCCGCGATAGGGGCCGGCGAAAGCCACGCGGCCGGGCGCGGGCGCCACGACCTGTGCGCCGGGCGCGGTAGCGAAGGTGACCCCCCGCGATCCCCCGGTCTGGTTCGCTTCGCCAAAGCCCGCCAGCACGCGGCCGTTGACCGGCAGTATCCACGCAAAGCCGGGCGCGGCGAGCGGGCCGGCGTCGGCCAGCACCGGCTGCGCCGCGCCGGGATTGGCCGGGCGGGGCACCGGGCCGGGCAGCGCGGCCAGTTGCGCGCGCAAGGCGCCATCCTGCTGCAACTGTGCCATCAGCGCGCCCAGATCGCGCGTATCCTCGGCCAGCGCCAACGCCCGGTCCGCCTCACGACTGGCGGAGCCCGACGCGGCGCGCGATTCAATCCGCTGGCGGCTTTCCAGTGCGGCCAGTTGCTGGCGGCGGGCGGAAAGGCCCTGTTCGCCCTGCCGCAGGCGCAGCGCGGCGGTGCGCGCGCTTTCCTGCAACTGCCGTCCACGCACGATTTCCGCACGGAGGCCGGCCGTCTGCCGCCGCACTTCGGGCAGCATGGTTTCCAGCACCGCGCGCAGATAGACGGTATCGCGCAGCGAATCCGAACGCATCAGGCTGAATGCCAGCGGCCGGCGCGCCATCAATTGCAACGCTGCGGTAAGGCGCACCACCGGTTCCTGCCGCACCGCCATGCGCAGGCGCAACGCATCGCGCTGGCGGTCAATCACGCCGATCTGCGCCTGCGCCACCGCGATTTCGGCTTCGGACTGCTGGATGCGCGCCGCGACGGCGGCGGTCTCGGCGGCGGTCCGATCGGCCGCCTGATTGGCGACCTGCGCCTGCCGTTCAAGATCGGCAGCGCGCGCCTGCGTTTGCGCCAAGGCTTTTTCGGCGCGACGCAGGGCATCGCCGGCCTGCCCGGGATCGTCGTAGAAGGTTGCCTGCGCCAGCACCTGCCAGCCGAGCGCGGCGGCCAGCGCCAGCCCGGTGGCAAGCAGGACGCCGCGCGAAAGGGTGCCGGCCTGCATCAGCCCTCGCGGTGATAGGGGTGGCCGGCGACGATGCTGGTCGCGCGCCACAGCTGTTCGGCCAGCATTGCGCGGGCCAGCATGTGCGGCCAGGTCATCGCGCCGAACGCGATCAGCAGGTCGGCGGACGCGCGCAGATCTTCGCCATGGCCATCCGCCGCGCCAATCAGGAACCGCGCCTCGCGCACGCCATCGTCGCGCCAGCGTTCAAGAATGCGGGCAAATTCCGTGGAGGAGAGCTGCTTGCCCCGCTCGTCTAGCGCCACGGTGCGCACAGGGCCGGCGGGCGGCGGGGGAATCTGGCCGCCCTTGTCGGGCAGTTCGGTCACCTTGAAACCCCACGCGATCCGCTTGCCATAGCGTTCGACCATCTCGCCTTCGGGCGAACGGCCGATCTTGCCGCGGGCGATGACGTGGAGCTGCATGGAAACGGCCTTAGCGAACTACGCCGCCGAACGGAACAGTCGCGGCACCAATCCGCTTCCCCGGCCCGGTTCCCGGACAGGGGTATCCTCTGGGTGGGCGGGCCCGCAAGCCCTTGGCAGATGCCAAGGGCGCACGAACATTTACGCCGCGCCCTGATCTCCAAAGGCCCACATGCGTTCCAGATTGTAGAACGTGCGCACCTCGGGGCGGAACACGTGGACGACCACGTCGCCCGCGTCGATCAGCACCCAGTCCGCCGCAGGCAGGCCTTCGATGCGGACGTGGCCGAAGCCGCCGTGCTTGATACGTTCGGCCAGCTTCTGCGCCATTGCGGCAACCTGGCGGGTCGAACGGCCCGATGCGATCACCATGTAATCGGCGACCGAGCTTTTGCCTTCGAGCGGGATCGAGATGACATCCTGCGCCTGATCGTCGTCGAGCGACTGCAGCACGAGATCGTGCAGCGAAGCAGGCGTGTGGGTCTGGGGAGTGGCGGTGCCGGCCGTGGCCGACAGCGGTTGGACGCTGGTCATGTCGCGCGAAATGGCCTCCGTGGCTGAAGAGTCAAGGAATAACGACTGAACGGCGCGGATGATCCGGTGCGAAATCGCCGCCCGACCGGGCCAAAGGGCGCCCGGGCGTTCAGGGATTTCCTCTTTGAATCAGGCACGCAAGGGCGCGATGGGTCACGTCATCGCGCAGGCCGGCGGTGCGGATTCGCGCAGACCAAGCCGCATCGCCAGCGCGGATGGCGCTGGCTGAACGCGGATCAGGGTCGAAGCGAAGGAACGTCAGCGCAGGTGCGCTCCGCATGGCGCCGGAAACGAACTGTCCGGGCCGCTGACGCCAGCGGCGCAGCCAGGCCATGGCAGGACTTGCCAAGGCAGCCGCATCATAACCCGGACGCGCGACCACCGCAATCGGCATCGTCCGGGCGATTCGCCGCCAGTCCTTCCAACGGTGAAACTGCGCGAGGTTGTCTGCCCCCATGATCCACACGAATCGGCATTTGGGATAGCGGCGACGCAGCGCGCGCAGCGTATCGACGGTAAAGCGCGTGCCGAGATCTCGCTCGATCGCGGTTACCCGGATCGGTGCCCGGCGTGCCTGCGCCCGCGCCGAAGCGACGCGCGCCGGCAGCGGCGCCATGCCGGCCACGGGCTTCAGCACATTGCCCGGAGAAACCAGCCACCACACTTCGTCCAGCCCCAGCGCGGCGCGCACGAACAGGCTGATCCGCCGATGCCCGCCATGCGCCGGGTTGAAGCTGCCCCCCAACAGGCCGATGACGGGCGCGGCCCGGTTCAACCGGGCGTCCGGCGCGGCGAAACGGCATTGCCGCGATAGGGGCGCTGCATGTCGAACATCCAGCCGGGATACTCACGCGGCAGGGCGGAAATCGCGGCCAGCTGTGCCAGCTCCTCGGCATCGAGCATGACGTCGCACGCACCGATGTTGTCGGCCAGCTGATCAGGACGCTTGGCCCCCACGATCACCGTGGAAACCACCGGCTGGTGCAGCAGCCACGCCAGCGCAACCTGTGCCACGGTCACGTCTTTCGCAGCGGCCATGCCCTGCATTGCATCGACAAGATCGAACGCGCGTTCGCGCTCCACTGGCGGGAAATCAAACGCGGCGCGGCGGCCTTCGCCCTCGCCAGCGCGGGTGTATTTGCCCGACAGCAGACCGCCCGCCAGCGGGCTCCATACCATCAACCCCACGCCTTCGCTTTGCAGCATGGGCACGATCTCGCGCTCGATATCGCGGCCGGCAACGGTGTAATAGGCCTGCAACGAGGCAAAGCGCTCAAGCCCCAGCCGCTCGGAAATGCCCAGTGCCTTCATGATCTGCCACGCGGCCCAGTTGGACACGCCGATGTAGCGCACACGGCCGGAACGCACCATGTCGTCCAGCGCGCGCAAGGCCTCCTCGATCGGGGTCAGGGGGTCCCAACCGTGAATCTGATAAAGATCGACATGGTCCATGCCCAGCCGCTTCAGGCTGGCGTCGACCTGATCCATCAGGTGATGGCGCGACATGCCGGCGTCGTTCGGCCCCGTCCCCATCGGCCCCATCGCCTTGGTTGCCACGATCACGTCGCTGCGACGGATGCCAAGGTCGCGCAGCGCCTGCCCGGTGATCTCTTCCGACTTGCCTTCGGTATAGACGTTGGCCGTGTCGATGAAATTGATGCCGGCATCGAGCGCCTGCCGGACCAGCGCCGTGGAGGCGGATTGGTCCAGCCCATTGATCGCGCCGAAAAAGCCGTCGCTGACGCCAAAGGTCATCGCGCCAAGGCACAACTCCGACACGATCAGTCCGGTGGAACCCAGTCGATTTGTACGCATCGCTTGTCCTTTCACGCCTCTCGCCCGCGCCGGTTTAGCCGGGCGGGAAAGGCGGTCAACAGGGTGCGGCGTATTTACGGGCGGACCTGCCCCGTGCCGCGCACCAGCCACTTGTAGGTGGTCAGCCCTTCGAGCGCGACAGGACCGCGCGCGTGCAGGCGGCCCGTGGCGATGCCGATTTCCGCGCCAAGGCCGAATTCACCGCCGTCGGCGAACTGGCTGGAGGCGTTGTGCATAACGATGGCGCTGTCCACCTCGGCCAGAAAGCGGTCGGCCACGGCCTGATCGCCCGCAACGATGGCGTCGGTGTGGCCCGAGGAATGCCGCGCAACGTGCGCCAACGCGGATTCAAGGCCATCGACCACCGCGACCGCGCAGATCGCTTCGAGGTATTCGGTATCCCAATCCTCGTCGGCGGCGGGCAGGATGCGCGGGTCGATCGCCTGCGCGCGGGCATCCCCGCGCAGCTCGCAACCGGCGTCGAGCAACGGCTCAACCAGCCCGTGCGGATCGGGATACGTGGCATCGATCAGCAGCGTTTCCATCGCCCCGCAAATGCCGGTGCGGCGCAGCTTGGCGTTGAACACGATGCTGGCCGCCATGGCGGGATCGGCCGAGTGATCGACATAAGTGTGGTTGATGCCATCAAGGTGCGCCAGCACGGGCACCGTGGCTTCGGCCTGCACGCGCGCGACAAGGCTCTTGCCGCCGCGCGGCACGATCATGTCGATGAGGCCGGCGGCCTTGAGCATGGCCCCCACGGCGGCGCGGTCCTGCGTGGGCATCAGTTGCACCGCATCGGCGGGCACGCCGCCTTCAACCAGCCCTTCGACCAGCGCGGCATGGATGGCGCGGTTGGAATGGACGGCTTCGCTGCCACCGCGCAGCAGCGTGGCGTTGCCCGAACGCACGCAGAGCGCGGCGGCATCGGCGGTCACGTTGGGGCGGCTTTCATAGATGATGCCGATCAGGCCGATGGGGATGCGCACGCGTTGCAGCACCATGCCGTTGGGGCGCGCGGCCTCGCTGATGGTCTCGCCCACGGGATCGGCCAGCACGGCCACCTGTTCGACGGCGGCGGCCATGCCTTCCAGCCGCTTGTCATCGAGCTTCAACCGGTCGAGCATGGCAGCCGACAGGCCGTTCGCGTCACCCGCGGCGATATCCAGCGCATTGGCGGCGAGAATCGCCGGGCCGGCACGACGCAACGCCGCAGCGGCAAGCTTCAGCGCGTGTTCCTTGTCCGCCGGCGGCATCCGCGCCAGCACCTTTTGCGCGGCGCGGCCGGCGCGGGCCAGCCGTTCGACGAGGGCGGTGACGGATTCCTGCGCGGAATCGGCGACAAGAGCGGTATCGGTGGACATGACGCTTGCCCTATCACTGCGCTGCGGCCCTGTCAGCCCGGCAGGCGATTCGCGGTATTTACCGGAATGGTTCCCGACATATCCTTCGACTCACCGCTCGACTCGCACGACTCAACCGGTGCGGTGCGATTCCGATTCGCTTGGAGAATGCCGGATCGGTAAGCGCGCTTTTCGTTAACCGCGCATAAAGTGCAGGACGGGGGTCGCCATTTCGAAATCGCCGGAAATCGACCGGGCCCGATTGCGGCTGCGCACCCTTGTTGCGCGCGTGCGGCAGTGGTTTCCCGAGCGCGAGTTCTTCATGCGCGCGGATGGCCACGTCCGCTTCATCCGTATCTCCAGCAAGCTGCAGATGACCGTGGCTGGCGCGGTTGCCGGCGCGGTGCTGCTGTGGGTGGGCGTGCTCGCGTGGGCGCTCGTTTCCAACATCGTCGCCGCGCATTCCAGCGCGACGCTGCTGGAGCGTGAAGCCGCCATCGCCTCGGCCGAAAGCCGCGTGGCGAAGTATCGCGGCGATCTGGGCGAAGTGGCCACCGACCTGCAAAAGCGTCAGGACTTCATCGAAAAGAGCGTGGCCGGATCAATCGGGCAACTGCCCGCCGACCTGCCCAAGGGCACCGTGTCGGACAGTTCGGGCGAAGCGGGCAAGACCGTGCAGAAGGTCTCGATGGTCCTGCCCGAAGCGGCGGGCCTTGCGAAGATCGAAGCGCGCCAGCTGGCCTTCATCGAACGGCTGACCCGCTATGCCGATGCCCGCGCCACGCGCGCCGAAACCGCGATTCGCCGCGTCGGGCTGAACCCCGCGATGATCGCCGCGGCCGATCGCAGCGCGCAGGGCGGGCCGCTGATCCCGCTGGCCACGGGGTCGCTCGATCCGCGCTTTGCCCGACTGGGCGCCAGCCTTGGCCGCATGGCCGCGATGGAGCAGGGCCTGGCGCGCATTCCCAACACGCTGCCCGCCAGCCTTGAATATATCTCATCGGGCTTCGGCTATCGTTCGGACCCGTTCACCGGGGCCGCCGCGTTCCATGCCGGGCTGGATTTCCGCGGTCCCGTTGGCGCGCCGATCTATGCCGCTGCTGCCGGCGTCGTGAGCTTCACCGGGGTGCGGCAGGGCTATGGCAATTGCGTGGAAATCAGCCATGGCAACGGCCTGCTGACCCGCTATGCTCACATGTCGCGCATCGGCGCGCGCATGGGGCAAAAGGTTGCCCCCGGCGATGCCATCGGCGCGATCGGAAGCACCGGCCGTTCCACGGGCCCCCACCTGCACTTCGAGGTGCGGATCAACGACCGTCCGGTCGATCCACGCCCGTTCTTGGAGTCGATGCCGCATGTTTTCCAGGAAGCCCGGGCAGGACGCCCGGCCCACAACGTCGGGTAACCCTTCGATGGCCGCAACCTTTTCCGTTCTCGCCGCCGACCTTTCGGTCAAGGGCGACATCCACGCCAGCGCCGACCTGCACATCGACGGCAACGTCGAAGGCGCAATCGCCTGCGCCGCGCTGGTGCAGGGCGAGGGCAGCACGATTCGCGGCAGCATCAAGGCCGACAGCGCGCGCCTTTCAGGCACGATGCACGGACCCATCGAGGCTGGGCAGCTGGTGATCCTGAAGACCGCGCGTATCCACGGCGACGTGACCTATGACGCGCTGACCATCGAACAGGGCGCGCACGTGGACGGGCGGTTTGCGCACCGCGTGACCGAGGCGGAGGCGTCGCTGACGCTGGTGAGCTGAAGGGGGCGAGACACCCCCGGCCCCACCGCCCACGCGCGAGGGGTAAAGCGGACACAAAAAAAGGCCGCCCGTTGGGGCGGCCTTTTTTTGTGACTGGCTCTTGGCTCTCAGCTGTCCGAGATGCCTTCGGCACGGCGGGCGGCGAGCCATGCGGCGGCTTCGGCTTCCTGCGCGGCTTCCGATGCAGCCTTGGCGTGGGCCTGACGCTCGGCGCGCAGTTCTTCGATCAGCGCTTCGCGGTCCGAACCCAGACGCTCGGCGGTCACGCCCTCGTCTTCCTCGGTGCCGGCGCGCTTCGCGGCCTTGGCCACCAGCGCATCGAGTTCGCGCTGCGAACACAGGCCCAGCGTCACCGGATCCTTCGGGTTGATGTTGCCGATGTTCCAGTGGCTGCGATCGCGGATCGCGGCGATGGTGGTGCGGGTGGTGCCGATCAGCTTGCCGACTTGCGCATCCGAAATTTCCGGATGGTTGCGCAGGATCCACGCGATGCCGTCGGGCTTGTCCTGACGCTTGGACACCGGGGTGTAGCGCGGGCCCTTGGTGCGGCTGACCGAAAGCGGCGCCTTCTGCATGCGCAGCTTGTAATCGGGATTCGCCTGACCGCGGTCGATCTCGGCCTGGGTCAGTTCGCCCGAGTGCACCGGATCACGACCGGTATACTTCTGGCCGGCAAGATCGTCGGCCATCGCCTGCACTTCAAGGATATGAAGGCCGCAGAATTCCGCGATCTGTTCAAACGTCAGCGCGGTGTTGTCGACCAGCCACGACGCGGTGGCGTGCGGCATCAACGGATACGTGGGCTGCTGGCTCACGGGTACTCTCCGGATAGCGGATACAATAAGGGCCGCCCCTTCGCGGAGCGGCCGTAACCCGCCTGATGTAGGCCAGACCCCGCCAAACGGCAAGACCTATCGACAGGCGGGCGCGATTCCAGGGCGCTGCCTCACGCCACTTTCAGCACGATCTTGCCCACATGCGTGCCCGCTTCCATCCGCGCATGGGCCGCCGCCGCGTCTGCCAACGGAAAGCAGGCGTCCATCACCGGGCGCAGCGCGCCTTCCTCAACCAGCGGCCAGGCGTTGTCGAGGATCTCGCTGGCCAGCAGAGCCTTGAACGCCGCGCTGCGCGGGCGCAGGGTCGAACCGGTCAGCGTAAGGCGCCGGGTCATGACATAGGCCATGTTGATCTCGGCGCGCACGCCGCCTTGCACGGCGATGGTCACATGGCGGCCATCCTCGGCCAGGCACTTGAGATTGCGCGCCACATAATCGCCCGCCACCATATCGAGAACCAGATCGACGCCCCGCCCAGCCGTGATCCGAGCCACTTCGTCCACGAAATCCTGCGCCTTGTAGTCAATGGCATGGTCCGCGCCGATCTCAGCCGCGCGGACGCACTTTTCCGCGTCGCCGCAAGTGACAATGACAGTAAGCCCGAACGCCTTGCCCAGCATGATCGCCATCGTGCCGATCCCGCTGGTGCCACCGTGGACGAGCATCGTCTCGCCTTCGCGCGCCCAGCTGCGTTCGAACACGTTGTGCCACACGGTGAACAGCGTTTCGGGCAGCGCCGCGGCCTGATCGAGCGGCAGTCCTTCGGGCACGGGCAGGCAGTGCCCCGCCTGCGCCAGGCAATATTCGGCATAGCCACCGCCCGAAACCAGCGCGCAGACCTGCTGGCCGATGAAGGGAGAGGTCACGCCTTCGCCCATGGCCACGACCTGTCCCGAGACTTCCAGCCCGGGAATGGGGGAGGCGCCCGGCGGCGGCGGATAGAAACCCTGCCGCTGGATCACGTCGGGCCGGTTGACCCCGGCAAAGGCGACGCGCAGCAATACCTGGCCCGGTCCCGGGGTGGGCACCGCGATCGTTTCCGGCCGCAGCACCTCGGGCGCGCCGGGCGCGTCAAAGCCAATCGCGGTCATCGTCGCGGGAACAGGCTGCATGCAAACACCCCTCAATATCGATCGGGCGGCGCGCCCCGAACCCCGCGCCTCGTGCCCTTTCGACCACCTACCCACGCTCCCGGTTGACAGCAAGGCCGCAGGGGTCACATTGTGCACCGCAATGGACCTTGATGAGCGCCCACGCCCCAAGGGGGATCTGGCCAGCCAACTGGCAACGGAATCGCTCGATCACTATTCGTTCGAGGAGCTGAACGAGCGAATCCGCCTGCTCGAGCTGGAAATCATGCGGGTGGTCGCCCATCGAGACAAGGCGAAGGCCCACCGCGCCGCAGCCGATGCGCTGTTCAAGTCACCCCCGCCCGACGGGAACACAAAATGAACGCGGCCGCCCTTCACGAAACCGGGCGGCGTTCCCATATCGCGGTCATGACCTTTGGTACGGTCTTGCAGTTCCGGATCGCCGGGCGTCCGTCCGGCGTTAACCCATCATCGGTTTCCTCACGGCCTTGCGGTTTAACCCAGGTTAAGCACGGTCGTGATTTCCTCCCGCAAGGGAACCCCCCGACGGCCCGAGTCCCTCGTCCGTCACAGAAAGCGAGCCTATGCCCAGTTTCGCCCAGAGCCTTGAGAAGACGCTACACGCCGCGCTCAGCAACGCTTCAGAGCGCAGCCACGAGTATGCGACGCTGGAGCATCTCCTCCTTGCGCTGATCGACGATCCCGACGCGGCACAGGTCATGCAGGCCTGCGGCGTGGACCTGGGTGACCTGGGCAACGTGGTACGTCAGTACCTCGACCAGGAATACCAGTCGCTCAAGACGCAGGAAAAGGCCGATCCGCAGCCGACCGCCGGCTTTCAGCGGGTGATCCAGCGCGCCATCCTGCACGTGCAGTCCAGCGGCAAGGACACCGTGACGGGCGCCAACGTGCTGGTCGCGCTGTTTTCCGAACGTGACAGCTATGCCGTCTATTTCCTCCAGCAGCAGGACATGAGCCGCCTCGACGCCGTCAGCTACATCAGCCACGGCATCGGCAAGGGCGGCCGTCAGGTGGAAAACCGCGGGGCCAAGGGTGCCGAGGAAGAAACCCCCAAGCAGGAAGAAAAGGCCGAGAGCAAGGGCGGGTCCAAGAAGGATTCCGCGCTCGACCAGTTCACCGTCAATCTCAACGAGAAGGCGCTGAACGGCAAGGTCGACCCGCTGATCGGGCGCGGCCCCGAAGTGGACCGCACGATCCAGATCCTGTGCCGCCGCAGCAAGAACAACCCGCTGTACGTGGGCGATCCGGGCGTGGGCAAGACCGCCATCGCCGAAGGTCTTGCACGCAAGATCGTCGAAGGCGACGTGCCCGAGGTGCTGAGCGAAGCGGTGATCTACTCGCTCGACATGGGCGCGCTGCTGGCCGGCACGCGCTATCGCGGCGATTTCGAGGAGCGGCTGAAGCAGGTCGTTTCCGAGCTGGAAAAAATGCCGCACGCGATCCTGTTCATCGACGAGATCCACACCGTGATCGGCGCCGGGGCCACCAGCGGCGGGGCGATGGACGCGTCCAACCTGCTCAAGCCCGCGCTTTCGGGCGGGACGATCCGTTGCATCGGCTCCACCACCTACAAGGAGTTCCGCAACCACTTCGAAAAGGACCGCGCACTGCTGCGCCGGTTCCAGAAGATCGACGTGAACGAGCCGACCATCGAGGACACGATCAAGATCCTGAAGGGTCTGCGCACCGCGTTCGAGGAACACCACAAGGTCAAGTACACGCCCGACGCGATCAAGACCGCGGTGGAGCTGTCCGCGCGCTACATCAACGACCGCAAGCTGCCCGACAAGGCGATCGACGTGATCGACGAAGTGGGCGCGATGCAGATGCTGGTGCCGCCGAGCAAGCGCAAAAAAACCATCACCGCGCGCGAGATCGAACAGGTCATCGCGACGATGGCGCGCATCCCGCCCAAGTCGGTCAGTTCCGACGACAAGAAGGTGCTGGAACACCTTGAGCGCGACCTGAAGCGGCTTGTATTCGGGCAGGACAAGGCGATCGAGGTGCTGTCTTCGGCAATGAAGCTCAGCCGCGCCGGCCTGCGCGATCCGGACAAGCCGATCGGCTCGTTCCTGTTCTCCGGCCCCACCGGCGTCGGCAAGACCGAAGTCGCGCGCAGCCTTGCGCAGATCATGGGCATTCCGCTGCAGCGCTTCGACATGTCGGAATACATGGAGCGCCACTCGGTTTCGCGCCTGATCGGTGCGCCTCCGGGCTATGTCGGGTTCGATCAGGGCGGGCTGCTCACCGATGCCATCGACCAGCAGCCGCACTGCGTGCTGTTGCTCGATGAAATAGAAAAGGCACACCCCGACCTGTTCAACATCCTGTTGCAGGTGATGGACAACGGCCGCCTGACCGACCACCACGGCAAGACGGTGGACTTCCGCAACGTGGTGCTGATCATGACCACCAATGCGGGCGCGAGCGACATGGCGCGGCAGGGCATCGGCTTTGGCGACGTTTCGAAGGCGGACGCCGGGGACGAGGCGGTGAAGAAGCTGTTCACGCCTGAATTCCGCAACCGGCTCGATGCCATCGTGCCGTTCGGCTACCTGCCGCCCGAAGTCGTCAGCCGGGTGGTGGACAAGTTCATCCTCCAGCTGGAACTCCAACTGGCGGACCAGAACGTCCACATCCAGTTCGACAGCGACGCGCGCGCATGGCTGGCCAAGCGCGGGTACGACAAGCTTTATGGCGCGCGGCCGATGGCCCGCGTGATTCAGGAGCGCGTCAAGAAGCCGCTGGCCGAGGAATTGCTGTTCGGCAAGCTGGCCAACGGCGGCGAGGTCCATGTCAGCCTGAAGGGCGAGGACGAAGGTCTCTCGTTCGAACTGACCCCGGCCGCGCCCAAGCTGGTCAAGAAAAAGGGCAAGAAGAGCAAGGCGGGCGACACCGCAGAGGAGCCCAACGCCGACGAGGCGTAAACCTTGCTTCACCGATTACCCCGAAAGGGCGGCGGCCATCCCGCCGCCCTTTTTCGTTGTGCACCCCGCATGTCCGGTCGCATTGGGCAGTTGCCCTGCGTCCCGATCTTTTGTAAGTAACACTAACAATAATCACAAAGAGAGGAGCCACGCGTGCACACCTTCGACAACGCAATCGCGTTCATCACCGGCGGCGCTTCGGGGGCAGGGTTCGGTCAGGCACAGGTCTTTGGCCGGGCGGGCGCGCGAATCGCGATCGCCGATATCCGGGCCGAAGCGGTGGAACAGGCCGTGACCGCGCTGCGGGCCGAGGGCATTACCGCGCACGGGCTGGTGCTCGATATCATGGACCGCGCCGCCTATGCCCGCGCGGCCGACGAGGTGGAACAGGTGTTCGGCGCGCCGCCGACGCTGCTGTTCAACACCGCCGGGGTCAACAGCTTCGGCCCGGTGGAACAGACCTCCTACGACGATTTCGACTGGATCATCGGCGTCAATCTGGGTGGTGTGATCAACGGCATGGTCACCTTCGTGCCGCGCATGATCGCCAGCGGAAAGCCGGGTCATATCGTCACCACATCATCGCTGGGCGGGCTGATGGGCAGCGCGCTGGCAGCGCCCTATTCCGCCGCGAAGGCCGCCGTCATCAACCTGATGGAGAGCTACCAACAGGGGCTGGAAAAGCACGGCATCGGCGTTTCGGTGCTGTGCCCGGCCAACATCAAGTCCAACATTGCCGAAGCCAGCCGCCTGCGCCCCGCGCAATTCGGCCAGAGCGGTTACGTGGAGAATGAGGATTCGATCGCCTCGCTCCATTCGATCCACCAGCACGGCATGGACCCGGTGGAACTGGCAGAGCACGTGAAGGCCGGGATCGAAGCCAACCAGCTGTACATCATCCCCTATCCCGAGGCGAAGGATGGCCTGCGCCAGCACTTCGACCTGATCGTCGATTCGGTGCTACCGCTGGAGGCCGATCCCGAAGGCGCGCGCCTGCGCACCGAAGCGCTGATTGCCTGGTCAGCCGGCCGCGCCAAGGTGTTCATGGAACGCGAAGAAGGCTGACGCCCTCCAACCCCTAGCCTTTTGTCGCCTTGTCCCCTGATGCCCGCCACCTACCGTGCGCCGGGCTCAGGGAAAGGACGATGATGACCAAGGCACTCGCAGGCAAGACTGCGCTCGTTACCGGCGGATCGCGTGGGATCGGCCGCGCCGTGGCGCTGCGGCTTGCCGCCGATGGCGCGCGGGTGGGCGTCAACTACCGCAGCGATGCCACCGCAGCGCAAGCCGTGGTGGCGCAGATTGAAGCCGAGGGCGGCAGCGCCTTTGCGATTCAGGCCGACGTCGGCGATCTGACGCAGATCGAGGCGCTGTTCGCCGCTTTCGACACCAAGGCCGATGGGTTGGACATCCTGATCAACAACGCCGGCATTGGATCGATGGCCACGCTGGCGGAAACCGACGAGGACATGTTCGACCGCCAGATGCGCACCAATGCCAAGGGGCCGTTCTTCGTGACCCGCGCCGCTCTCTCGCGGCTGCGTGACGGCGGGCGCATCGTCAATGTCTCGTCGATGGTGGCACAGGTCGCCTACCCTTCATGCATCGCCTATGCGATGAGCAAGGCTGCAATCAACCACTTCACCGTGTCGCTGGCGGCAGAGCTGGGTGCGCGCGGCATTACCGTCAACGCGGTGACGCCCGGCGCCACGATCACCGATTTCGCGCCCGACCTGTTCAACGATCCCGCCACGGTCGATTTCCTGGCCGGCATGGCCGCGTTGAAGCGCGTTGGCCAGCCGGTGGATGTGGCACGCGTCATCGCCATGCTCGCCGGACCGGATGCCGCGTGGGTAACGGGACAGGTGATCGAAGCCTCGGGCGGCATGCACCTGTAACACCAGCCCCCCCGCGTCCCCGCCGGTCAGGTGGGGATGCGGAGCAGCTTTTCGCGCGAAGTTGCGCCGCGCAACATTTCCACCCTACCCGCAGCCACACCCAGCGCGGCGGCGACGAGGGTAATGACGGCCGCCGTTGCCTTGCCATCCTCGGGCTTGGCGCGGACCTTCACGATCACGCGCCCGTCCTCGATGGCGATGCCTTCGGTCCGGGCGCCGGGGGTGACGCGCACGGCCAGACGCCCTTCCCCATCGGCAAGGGCGCGCAGGGCCTCGGGCGCGGGCAGGTCTGGCTTAGGCTTCGCCAAGCGCCGCCGGAAGTGCGGCGGCATGGGCCTGACCGTTCTTTACATAGTGGGCGACGCCAACCTGCATGTCGGCAATCGCCGCGTCGGTCAGATCGCGCATATAGGCCGCCGGGCGCCCGCCCCACAACTGGCGCGCACCGATCCGCTTGCCCGGCGTGAGCAGTGCCCCGGCGGCGAGCATGCCATCGCTTTCGATCACGCAGGCGTTCATCACCGTGGCGGAAAGGCCTACGAAGCCGCGATCGTGGATGGTGCAACCGTGGATCATGGCCATGTGGCCGACCAGTACGTCATCGCCGATGATCGTGGGGAAGCCGTCGGGATGCTTCGGATCCGGGCTGTCGCAGTGGATGACGGTGCCATCCTGGATATTCGTGCGCGCGCCGATGACCACGCGGTTCACATCGGCGCGGATCACGCAGTTGTACCAGATCGAAGCCTCGGCGCCGATCTCCACGTCACCGATGATGCGGCACCCGGGCGCGATGAACGCTGAGGGGTGGATGCGCGGGGCCTTGCCGTGAATGGCGGCGATGGTGACGTCATGACGCATCGAAAATCCCTTGTTCCATATTTGCCGGGCACGGCCCTGCCCCAGATCCTTGGAGTGGGGGACCTGCTGAAAGCTCCAGTTCTGCCTCAGCCGCCCATCAGGCGGGCGGCGTGAAGCGCGTGGTAGGTCAGTACGCCCGAGCAACCCGCGCGCTTGAAGGCAAGCAGGGTTTCCAGCACCATTGCATCGCGGTCTGCAGCGCCCGCGGCGACGGCAGCCTCGATCATCGCGTATTCGCCGCTGACCTGATAGGCGAAGACCGGCACGCCGAAGGCCTGCTTCACGCGAACGGCGATGTCGAGATAGGGCAGGCCCGGCTTGACCATCACGCTGTCGGCGCCTTCGGCCAGATCCGCTTCCACTTCGCGCAGGGCTTCCTCGGCATTGCCGGGGTCCATCTGGTAGGTCTTCTTGTCACCCTTCAGCAGTCCGCGCGACCCTACCGCATCGCGGAACGGTCCATAGAAGGCCGAGGCATACTTGGCGGCGTAGGACATGATCTGCACGTTGACGTGGCCCGCGCCTTCCAGCGCCTCGCGGATCAGGCCGATGCGACCGTCCATCATGTCGGACGGCGCGATGACGTCAGCCCCGGCAGCCGCCTGATTCAGGCTCTGGCCGATCAGCACTTCGACAGTCGGATCGTTGAGCACGTAGCCCGCCGCGTCGATCAGGCCGTCCTGCCCATGGCTGGTGTAGGGATCGAGCGCGACGTCGGTCAGCACGCCGATATCGTCGCCACAGGCATCCTTGATGGCGCGGATCGCGCGGCACATCAGGTTGTCGGGGTTGAGCGCTTCCTTGCCGTCTTCGCTGCGGCGATCGGGCTGGGTGTTAGGAAACAGCGCAAGACAGGGGATGCCGGCGGCAACCGCTTCCTTTGCCCGCGCCACAATGCCATCGACCGACCAGCGCGAAACGCCGGGCAACGAGGCGATGGGGTCCTCCACGCCGGTGCCTTCGGTAACGAAGATCGGCCAGATCAGGTCTGCCGGGGTAACAAGCACTTCACGGTGCAGGGCGCGGCTCCACGCCGTGGCGCGCGTGCGGCGCAGGCGGAGCATGGGATAAGGAGCGGTCATGCGGCCGGAGGTAAGCCTTCCGCCCGCGCGCCGCAACGGGTTCTATGGTCGAACTAGCCCGCCTTTGCGAGGAGACCGGGCCGCAGTGACGTCAGTTGCCGCAGCCGCGCGCGAAACGCCGCGATCTGGCCCGGATCGACCGGCTGCCGGCGCGCAAGGAAGCGAACCGACATCGGATCGACAGGCTGGCCGTTGCGATAGAGTTCGTAATGCAGGTGCGGGCCGGTGGAGAGGCCGGTGGAACCGACATAGCCGATCACCTGCCCGCGCCGCACGGCCATGCCGGGCGAAACCGCAAGACGGCTGAGGTGGCCATAGCCGGTGCCGATGCCGCCTCCGTGTTCAAGCCGGATATAGTTGCCATGGCCGCCGTGCCACCCGGCATAGCTGACCGAGCCATCGCTGACGGCATAGACGGGCGAGCCCCACGCCGCGCCGAAATCGATCCCGGCGTGCATCCGCACAAAGCCAAGGATGGGATGGCGGCGCAACCCGAACAGCGAGGTGATGTGCCCCGCCACTGGCGCGCCAAGCGTGGCCGAATCCTGCTGGATGGCAGCGCCGCTCATGTCGGCCAGGCTGCGGAAATCGTCGCCCCACCGCAGCAGTTGCGCCTGCGGCTGCCCGTCGCGGGTGATCGCGGCATAAAGCAGGTCGCCCGCCTGTCCCTGCCCGTCCGGGGTTCGCTTGTATTGCACCACGAGGTCGAATTCGT
This sequence comes from Pseudomonadota bacterium, assembly GCA_039804665.1. Classification (GTDB taxonomy): domain Bacteria; phylum Pseudomonadota; class Alphaproteobacteria; order Sphingomonadales; family Sphingomonadaceae; genus Novosphingobium. The sequence goes on from JBDLVU010000006.1 coordinate 16,489, forward strand.
CGGTGGGGCTGATCTGTTCGAACGGCAGCGCCTGATCGATGGTGCGCAGGTAGTCCTGCACCGTTTCGGGCGGAGCGCCGGCGGCCCGCGCCGAACGATAGAGACTGGCGCCAACGATGCCCCGGATGCGCAAGGGCGTGGTATCGACCGCGATCGCCGTCCGGTTCAGCGCCAGACCGCCGCCCTGCCGCTGGATCGCCAGCGCAAGGTCAAAGCGAGGACGGAAACTGATGGCGTCGAGCGGGCGCGGCTCGGCCGGGCTGGTGCGCATGCCCAGCGTGATGGAAAAGCGGGTGCCGGGCGCGATCTCCGCCAGCGGCACGGCCTGCTGCACCATCGCGGCGACCTGCCCCGCATCGCCCACGCCAATGCCGGCGCGCTGCAACATGCGCGGCAGGCTGTCATTCTCGCCAAGCATGGCGGTCAACTGGATGCTGGGCCGTTCGGGCGCGTTGTCGAGCCGGGCGACCATGTCCGTGGCGGCAAAATGCCGACCCTGCGTGGCGCCGAGCGCGAGCGGGCGCATGGCTTGTGCGCGCAGTTCGGCGTGGGCGGCATCGTCGAGCGCGGCCATCGGTGCGGCCTCGACAGGGGCGTAGCTGGGCCAGAAGGCGAGCGCGAGCAGGGTGAGGCCGACAAGTGTCGCCAGTTCGCGGAACCAGCGACGGCTGCCGACATCCTCGGCCAGATCGGGTGAGGGCAGATACCGCGCCGCCAGCGCTTCTGCCTTGCCGCACAAGGCATCCCAGTGGCGCGCAAGGGGGTGTGGATGATCGCGCAAGGCCGACCGTGCGCCTGCGGGTTCGGGCACGGCACGGGTGACAAACGGCGCGCGACGTTCGGCGGGCGCAGGGCCGCGTGCGCGACCGAAGGTCACGGCGCCCTGAATCGCCAGTTCGTCACGCGGACCCAACACCCGTTCGCTCTTCCCGCTGCCGTGAAGTCCTGAGCCCAAAAGCCCATCCACGTCCTGCATGGAGCAAGGTTAATTCGGCGTAAACCCGTAGGCGCCGAGGTCAGCAATCCAGCACGAAGGGGCCGGCGGCGCGCGCTTCAAGCGCGGCGTGCGCCTGCGCGGCATCCGCCAGCGGGAAACGGCCGCCAAGCGCCAGCGGCAGGTCACCGCGCGCCATCGCGGCGAACAGGCTTGCCGACGCGGACAGCAGCTTTTCACGCGGGGTGACGTAAGGCCACAGGAACGGGCGCGAGATCTTGGCTGACTTCGCGCCCAGACGGGACAGGTCAAACGGCGGTATCGGCCCGGAGGCCTGCCCGTAATGCACAAGGTGCCCCAGCGTGGCGAGCGACGCCAGCGAGCCTTCGAACGTATCGGCACCCACGGCGTCGAACACCACGTTGGCGCCCTTGCCCCCGGTCAGGTCCATGATCCGCGCCGCGACGTCCTCATCGCGGTAGGCTATCACGTGATCGCATCCGGCAGCGCGGGCGGCGGCCTGCTTTTCAGCCGCGCCGGCCGTGCCGATGACAGTTGCGCCGCGCAACTTCGCCATGCGCGCGACCAGCTGGCCCACGCCGCCGCCCGCCGCCTGGGCCAGCACGACCATGCCCGGCCCGACGGGTTCGACTTCGTCCACCAGCGCCTGCGCGGTCAGCCCTTTCAGGAACCATGCGCTGGCAAGGCCCGGCTCGATGCCGTCGAGCAAAGGCACGGCAAGTGCGGCATCGAGCACGCGGGCACGCGTATAGCCGCCGTATTTCGTGTCGATGTAGGCGATCCGGTCGCCCGGGTTGAATTCCGTGACGCCATCACCGACGGCCTCGACCAACCCGACGCCTTCGAGTCCCGGAATACCGGGCAGCGGCAGGGTGCGGTAAGCGCCGGACCGCACGTAGACATCGTGGAAATTGACCGAGGCGGCCTGCTGGCGGACCAGAATCTGGCCCGGTCCCGGATCGGGCAGCGGCACGGTTTCAAGCCGAAGCGCGTCCGGACCGCCCGGTTCGCGCAGCAAGATCGCCTCCGTCCAGCCCCCCATATCGAGCCGATCAGGCGCCGAGCGGCTGCGCGCCGGCGGCCCCGCTGAACCGGCGGCCGGCACGCGGCACGGCAGAGCCAGCCGCGCTGACCGGACGCGCAGGGCCGGACGGCGCTTCGGGCCGGTCGATTTTGCCGTTTTCCAGCAGGGTGCGGATTTCCTCGCCGGTCAGCGTCTCGAATTCCAGCAGGGCCTGCGCCAGCAGATGCAGCTTGTCCTCATTGGTCTTGAGGATTTCGGTGGCGCGCGCGTGGGCGCCATCGACCAGACCGCGGATTTCGCTGTCGATCAACTTGTTGGTTTCGTCCGACATCATCGTGCGGTGCGAACCGCCCATGCCGAGATAGCCTTCCTGCGCCTCTTCGTACTGGAGCGGCCCCAGCTTGTCGCTCATGCCCCACTTGGTGACCATCGAACGCGCAAGGCTGGTAGCGTACTGGATGTCCGACGAGGCGCCAGAGCTGACCTTGTCATAGCCAAAGATGATTTCTTCCGCCACGCGACCGCCCATGCTGACCGACAGGTTGGCGTGCATCTTGTCGCGATGGTAGGAATAGCTGTCGCGTTCGGGCAGGCGCATGACCATGCCCAGCGCGCGGCCGCGCGGGATGATCGTGGCCTTGTGGATGGGATCCGAAGCCGTCTCGTTGACCGAAACGATGGCATGGCCGGCCTCGTGATAGGCGGTCATCTTCTTCTCGTCGTCGGTCATGACCATGCTGCGGCGTTCCGCGCCCATCATCACCTTGTCCTTGGCGTCCTCGAACTCCTGCATCGCCACAAGGCGCTTGTTGCGGCGCGCGGCCAGCAGCGCCGCTTCGTTGACAAGGTTGGCAAGGTCCGCACCGGAAAAGCCCGGCGTGCCGCGCGCGATGGTGCGCGGATTGACGTCAGGCGCCAGCGGCACCTTCTTCATGTGGACCGACAGGATCTTTTCGCGGCCCTCGATATCCGGGATTGGCACCACGACCTGACGATCGAAGCGACCCGGGCGCAGCAGCGCCGGATCGAGCACGTCGGGCCGGTTGGTGGCGGCGATGATGATGATGCCCTCGTTCGCCTCGAACCCGTCCATCTCGACCAGCAACTGGTTCAGCGTCTGTTCGCGTTCGTCGTTCGAGTTGCCGAGGCCGTGGCCACGGTGGCGACCGACCGCGTCGATTTCGTCGATGAAGACGATGCAGGGCGCGTTCTTCTTGGCCTGCTCGAACATGTCACGCACGCGGGATGCGCCGACGCCCACGAACATTTCCACGAAGTCCGAACCGGAAATGGTGAAGAACGGCACGCCCGCCTCACCCGCGATGGCGCGGGCAAGCAGGGTCTTGCCGGTGCCGGGCGAGCCGACCAGCAGCGCGCCCTTGGGAATCTGGCCGCCGAGCTTCGAAAAGCGGCTGGGATCGCGCAGGAACTCGACGATTTCCTCCAGCTCCTCACGCGCCTCGTCAATGCCGGCGACGTCATCGAAGGTCACGCGGCCCTGCCGTTCGGTGAGCAGCTTGGCCTTGGACTTGCCAAAGCCCATAGCGCCCGATCCGCCGCCCTTCTGCACCTGACGCAGCGCAAAGAACGCCACGCCCAGGATCAGCAGGAACGGCAGCGACTGGGCAAGGATGTACAGCAGCAGGTTGGGCTCTTCCTGCGCTTTGCCGGCATATTGCACGCCGTTGTCCTGCAACAACTTTGGCAGGTCGGTATCGCCTGGGACCGGGATGGTCTGGAACTGCTGGTCGTTCTTCAACGTGCCGGTGATGCGATCGGTGCCGATCTGTACTTCACGCACGCCGCCTTCGGCCACGCGGGCGCGGAAATCGGAATAGCGGATCAGCGTGCCCGATGCGTCGGTCTTTGCACCGAACATCGAAACGACCAGCAGCAACGCAAGGAATATCCCGCCCCACACCAGAAGGCTCTTGATCCAGGGATTACCCTGCGGCTGATCATCGTTCATCGCACACGCCTTCGAATGGCCAGGTTCAGCGAACGGAATCGCCCGCGTTTGTCCCAATGTAGGATCGCCCGGGTGAATGGCAATATAACCGCAGGCGGGGAATTATTGCGCATTGTGAACAATTTCCCGCGTCAACGCGAGGCGCGATGCGCGGCAACCGGGGTGAAATGCCATTCGCCCCGCCTGCTTTCGCCGCGCACGCCCGCCAGCGTCGCAACCTGCCCCCGCGCCAGAGCGTCATGCCAGCGCGCCAGTTCGCTGCCACGCGGGGTGCTGCGGCCCATGCGGGCAATCACGCTTTCCAGCACGCGCAGGGCAAGTGCGCGCGGCACGCCCGGCGTCCAGCACAGCCCCTCGCCGGTCGCGCGCAAAGCCTCCAACGCCCGCCCGAGCGCCCAGTCGATCACCGCATCCGCCTCTGCCAGATGCGCAGCGCTGGCGGCCAGCCCGGCGGGATCGAGCCAGTCCGCCCCGGCAAGGCCGGCACGGATGCGGGCGCGCTCGAAACGGGAATCGCGATTGGATGGATCGTCCACCGTAACGAGGTCTGCCGTGCGACAAACCTCCACCAGTTCCGCACGGCGCCAGCCGAGCAGCGGACGCAACAATGGCCGGTCATGACCCGGCACCGTGCCACGAGGACGCATACCGGCAAGGCCGCGAAGGCCCGCCCCGCGATTGAGCCGCATGGCCAGCGTTTCGGCCTGATCGTCGGCGTGATGCGCGGTCAGCAGCGCAGCAAGCCCTTCCCGCGCCAGCCAATCGCCCAGCACAGCATACCGCGCGGCCCGCGCGCGGGCCTGGATACCACTGCCGGGGGCAAGATTCAGCGTGATCGTATGATGGGCAATGCCGCGCGCCGCGCACAGGCGCGCTACCATCGCAGCCTCGCCAGCGCTTTGCGCGCGCAGGCCGTGATCCACTGTGGCGACGCAAAAACGCCCCGGCATGGCGGCGTGGGCCAGCAGCAGCAGGGCAAGACTGTCCGGACCGCCAGACACCGCCAAACCGACCCGCCCATCACCCGCGGTCACCGCCGAAAGATCAGCGGCGAAACGCTGGATCAAAGCGGGCGGCAGACTGTCAATTGCAGGCAACCGTCTTGCTGGCCGCGTCGTACTGCGCCTTTAGGCGCCCGGCGGCTTCACCGGGATAGGTGGACTTGAATTCCGCAAAGGCGGTGCAGGCGCGCTTGGTTTCCTTGAGGCGGGTCATCGCCACGCCAAGGTACAGCAGGCTGTCGGCGGCGCGGTCGCCCTGCTTGTCGTTCAGGTAGTTCTGCACGAACCACTGTGCAGCGGTGCCGGGCTTGTTGTCGTCCAGATAGGCGCGGCCCAACAGGTTGCGGGCATAGCTCAGCCGCTTATGCTTGGGATACTGCTGGACAAAGGTGGTCAGCGCCTGCTGCGATTCAGGATAGAACCTGGCTTCCCACAAGCGATAGCCATAGGAATAAAGGTCTTCGCCCTTGTCGTCGCTGACCGGCTTTTCGATTGCCTGCACGGCGGCAAGGCGCGCGGCGGAAGGCTCAACCTTGGCCGAAGCGGCGGACGCGGCGGCAGCGGGCTTGGCAGCCGGCTTCGGGGTCGGCGTCGTAACCGGGACGGAGGCGGCGGGCGCGGGGACGGGCGCTGTGGCATCGGGCGTCACCGGCGCGGGCGGCTCAAGCGCGGTTATGCGCGCTTCCAGCTTGTTCAGCCGGTTCTGCCCTTCTTCGGCCTGCGCGGTCAGCGACTTGATCTGCGCTTCCACCGCATCCATCCGCGAAAGCAGATCGGCCACGGCCGGATTGCCTGTCGGCGCTGCCTGAGCCGCGGTGCCGGCGGTGATTTCCGGCGTAAAGGTCTTGCCGGCGCCATCGGGGAAAACCTTGCGCTGAACAGCGCGCAGTTCCGCCTCGATCCGCTTGAGCCGTGCTTCGGGCGATTCCTGCGGCTGCGATGCGGACTGCGCCTGCGCGGACACAGCCGGAAGTGCCAGCGGCAGCGGCCCGGCGGCCATGAAAGCCAGCGCAGCCTGCAGCGCGCGGGGGCGGAACCTCACCATCATCGTCATTCCCGTCCGGTCGTTCGATCCGCGCCACGCGGCGCGGGTTGTTTCAAAAGGGTTCGGCGGATCCCGAACCGCCGTTATGCCATGATTGCCGCACTGCGCGCGCGAAGTCGAGCGCGCGCTATTGCCCGGCGGTGGATGACGCAGGCGCGGCAGACTGTGGCACGGCCAGCGTCGGGGCCGCCAGCGGGGTAGCCGTTGTGGCGACCGGGGCTGGCGCAGACGCGCGGCGCGCCGGTCCCGATTGCGCCCCCGGGGCAGGCTGCGCGGATGGCACGGCCTGCGGCGGACGCGCCAGCAGCGCCGCAGCCGAAACGGGCACATCCTTCACGATGCCTTCGTGATCGGCGATGCGCGGCACGGGCTGCCCGCCGATTGTAACCGCCAGCGCATCAGGCCGTCCCGTCCACAGCGTGGGCGCGGCGACATCGGCGGGAACGGTCCAGCTTTCGCCCTTGGCCAGCTGCTTTTGCAGCAGCTGCTTGCCCTGCGCGTCGCTGAACTTCACCCAGATCGCATCTTCAAGCGCGGTGAAGACCACCGGCCCTGCCGATGGCGCCGCCACGGGCAGGGCAATCCGCACCGGCGCGCGGCGGGCAGGCGCCTGTTCTTCGGCACCGACAAGGGGCGGCAGCTCTGCCGCCGGCCAGTAATAACTGCGCCAGAACACCACGCCCATCGCCAGCACGCTAACGAACAGCGCAAACGCCAGCCACGAGACCAGCCGGGATGGGGTCTTGGCCGGATCGCCCACTTCGAACTGGTGGATCACGCGCGGTTCGGGGCGGGGGGCGCTGCCATCCAGTTCACGCCGCACGGCGTCCGCAATCTCGGCATCGTCCATACCGACGGCGCGGGCGTAGCTGCGGGCAAAGCCGATGGCATACGGGCGACCGGGCAAAGAAGCGAAATCACCCGCCTCCACCGCTTCGACATGGCGCTGGGTGATGCGGGTCTGCCCGGCGATATCCTGCAACGAAAGGCCTGCCGCCTCTCGCGCCGTTTTCAGGCGCGCGCCCACGCGCAGCACCGCCCGGCCCTGCGGCAACGGATCGAATGCCCCGTCACCCGGAATTTCTTCAGCGCCGTCCATGATCACGGCGTCGCTCCCGTCGTCCATCTTTTCCGGGCAACCTTTATTGGCAATCGTGTGTTTACCACGAAATCTGCAAACCCGTTAACTAGGGAGCGTTGCAATCGCGCGAAAGTCAACGGGATTCCCGGCGTATGGACCACTTCGGACGATGAAGTGCGTGAATCGGGCGCTTGCCCCGTTCAATCGCACTCGATTCCGCGCGCGCAGGCCCAATCGGACAAGGCCACGCGCATGTTCCCGGCCGGTTGCGCCAGCCAGCCATCCATCGCGGTGCGAATCTCGGCAAGGTCCACCTTGCCCACCAGTTCCTTGACCGGGCCGACCGCCGCCGGGGTGATCGACAGGCGGGTTATGCCAAGGCCCAGCAGCGCGAGCGCCTCAAGCCGGCGCCCGCCCATTTCACCGCAGACGGTCACATCGGTGCCGAACGGCGCCACCGAGATCACCACGCGGCGCAGGAACCGCAGGATCGCGGGGCTCAACCAGTCATAGCGTTCGGCGAGCTTTGGATTGGCGCGATCGGCCGCGAACAGGAACTGGGTCAGGTCATTCGTGCCCACCGACAGGAACGACAGCTTTGGCGCCAGCAGATCAAGGCATTCGGCCAGCGCCGGCACTTCCAGCATCGCGCCATAGCGGATGGCTTCGGGCAGCTGTTTCTTGCGCGCCTTCAGGAATGCGATCTGGCTGTCGAACACCGCCTTGGCCGCATCGAATTCCCACGGTTCGGTCACCATCGGGAACATCACATTCAGCGTGCGGCCGCCCGCGGCCTCCAGCAGCGCGCGCGCCTGCACTTTCAGCAGGCCATCGCGTTCCAGCGCCACGCGCAGCGCGCGCCAGCCCATCGCCGGGTTTTCCTCGCTCTCGCCATCGTTGTGCCGCAGATAGGGCAGGACCTTGTCCCCGCCGATGTCCACCGTGCGGAACACCACCGGCCGGTCGCCCGCCGCCTCCAGCACATCACGATAGAGCCGCGTCTGCCGTTCCCGCGAAGGGAGCGTTGCCGAAACGAGGAACTGGAATTCGGTGCGGAACAGGCCAATCCCGTCCGCGCCGGTCAGGTTCAGCATCGGCACGTCGTCGCGCAGGCCCGCATTGACCATCACCGTGATGCGCTTGCCATCGCGCGTGACGGGCTCGACATCGCGCATGGCGACATAGTGCGCCTGCCGTTCACGATTGCGGGCGGTGCGCGTTTCAAAGGCCTCGATCATGGCCTGCACCGGCCGAACCTCGACCACGCCCTGATCGCCATCGAGCAGCAGCGGATCGCCTTCGCGCACCTTGCCGCGCAACGACCGCACGCGGCCAACCACCGGAATGCCCATCGCCCGCGCCACGATCACCACGTGCGCGGTCAGCGAGCCTTCCTCCAGGATCACGCCCTTCAGCCGGCGCCGATCGTATTCGAGCAGTTCCGCCGGGCCCAGATTGCGGGCGATCAGAATGGCGTCAGCCTTCAATCCCATGCTGGCCGCCGTGCCCAGCTGGCCCGAAACGATGCGCAGCAACCGGTTGGACAGGTCCTCCAGATCGTGCATCCGGTCGGCCAGCAGCGGATCGTCGATCTGGCGCATGCGCATGCGGGTGCGCTGCTGCACGCGCTCGATCGCGGCTTCGGCGGTCAGGCCGGAATCGATCGCTTCCTTGATCCGGCGCGTCCAGCCTTCGTCATAGGCGAACATCTTGTAGGTCTCGAGCACCTCTTCGTGCTCGCCCCCCACGCCGAATTCGGCCTGGCTGGCCATCCGGTCGATCTGTTCGCGCATCTTGTCGAAGGCAAGGAACACGCGCTGCAACTCGGCCTCGGTGTCCTCGGCCATGATGTGTTCGATAGTCACGCGCGGCTGGTGGAACACCGCCTTGCCCGCCGCGATTCCCTTTACCAGCGTCAGCCCGGTCAGCCGTTCCGGCCCGGTGTTGAACGCGGCCGTGCCCAGGCCAACGTCTTCGTCGATCAGTTCGGCATTGGCGATCAGTTCGGACAGCACCATCGCGACGGTCTGGAGCGCCTCGATCTCCACCTCTTCATAGCGGCGCGGATCGACGTGCTGGACGGCGACGACGCCCACCGCCCGTTCGCGCCGTACGATCGGCACGCCGGCAAAGGAGTGGAACTTTTCCTCGCCCGTTTCCGGACGGAACGCGAAATCGGGGTGCGCAGCCGCTTCGGCGAGGTTCAGCGTTTCGATATTGGCGGCAATCGTGCCGACCAGACCCTCGCCAACGCCCAGCCGGGTCACGTGCACGGCCGCCTGGTTCAGGCCGCGCGTGGCAAACAGTTCCAGCATGCCTTCGCGCAGCAGGTAGATCGAGCAGACCTCGCTATCCAGCTTCTCGCCGATCACGTCGACAATGCGGTTGAGCTTGGCTTGGGCCTTGGCGCGCGAAGCCATGACCTCGTGCAACGAGGTCAGGATGGCACGGGCGGCGGCGGCGGCGGTCTGCAAGGCCATACCCCCGCTTATCGCACGCAGGCCCGTTTGCAAACGCCGGGCGCCACCTTTGCGGAGATATTCGTATGTATGGCCTTCCGCAGAGGCGGAAGGCGCACGCCAAGAAAACGCATAGGGCCGGTCCTGAACGGACCGGCCCCTCCCTGCGCAACGATTTTATGTTCTTGTGGATACCCTCAGTGGAACCGGGCCAACTCTTCCTTGACCCGCAACTTTCGGCGCTTGAGCTCCGTTACCATGGTGCCATCGGGAACCGGGCGGGCCATTTCTTCGGCCAGCTGGCGCTCGAGACCGGCATGCTTGGACTGCAAGGCGCTGAAGTGCGACGTTTCCATGCGGTTACCTCCTTCGGGGAACATTCCCTTTTCCCTCCGGCGACGGGATAGTCCGCCGGAAGTGGATGGCGTCCGCCCCGACTCAGCAAAGCGGGCGCGTTGTCATGCTCCCACATTCGCCGTATCTTGCAAGCCAATCCGCGCCGGAACGCGGGTGATGCGGGTTCGAACGTAGAACGTGCATCAACCACGATCACCGGCGCGACAGCGATCGCGCGCTCAGGAGTGCCAAGGGTTGACCGAAGACGAAATGCGCAAACGCCTTGAAGCGTTGCGGCTTGAACATCGTGACCTTGATGCCGCCATCGATGCGCTGAGCGGGACCGGCGCCGACCAGTTGCAGGTGGCGCGCCTGAAAAAGCGCAAATTGCTGCTGAAGGACCAGATCGGCCAGATCGAGGATTACCTGATTCCGGACATCATCGCCTGACGACAAGCATTGTCCCATGATCTTAACCACTTGATTCATGGTGCATTGCAGCATCGGCAATAAACCCGTCGTCCCGTTGCGGTACAGTGGGAAGATCGGCGGGAACCAGCGCGGTCCCGGCAGTTGAGCCTGCCTGCCCCACAGGACTATGCGCATCCGATGGCCCTCATGCCCAGTCTCAATCCGCGCATCGTCGAAGCGCTTTATGGCGAGACGCTGTCGCTCGCCGAAACACTGCGTGCGCGGTTCGAACGGCTGCGGCACGAAGGCCGGGCGTGGGACGCGGATAGCGCCGATGACGACCTGATGCGGGTACAGGCCAGTTGCGAGGCGCTGCGCACCACCACCCGCGTGATGCATTGCCTTGCCTGGCTACTCAATCACCGCGCCTACTTCGCGGGTGAACTGTCGGAACTGCAATTGCGCCGGCACGGACGCCTGATCGCCAACTTCCCGGCCAACGATGCGGAAGCGGTGGCGACCCTGCCCGCAGACGTGCAGCAGCTGGTCCATGAAAGCGAACGGCTGTACGAACGCATCCTGCGGCTGGAACGCGCCTGGCGGGGCGAACCGCAAGCCGGTACCAGCGCGCTGGACCGCCTGCGCGAACGCATGGCACGGCGCGTGTAATCAACGCGCAAGGTTGCGCCGGGCCACCGTCGCCCCCATACCTGCACGATGGCCAGCAGGGTTCCAGACGAAGACATCCAGGATCGTTCCACGTGGAACACCGCACGCGCGGTGACGCTGGAACCGCTGGTACGGCGCGTGCTCGCGCCCAACGCCTCGCCCTACACCTTCACCGGCACGCAGACCTATCTTGTCGGCGCGGGGCGTGAAGTTGCGGTGATCGATCCTGGCCCCAACGATACCGGCGCGCCCGGCCACGCCGACACCAATGGCGAAGGTCATGTCGCCGCGATCCTTTCGGCGGCGGGCAACGCGCGGATCGTGGCAATCCTGTGCACGCACACCCACCGCGATCACAGCCCGGCATCCCGCCCGCTGCAAGCTGCCACCGGCGCACCGATCATCGGCTGCGCGCCCCTGATGCTGGACGACGATGGCCCACGCGCCGACGCCGCGTTCGATCCACTCTACGTCCCCGACCGCATTCTCGCCGATGGCGAGCGGCTGGCAGGCGATGGCTGGATGATCGAGGCCGTGGCCACGCCGGGCCATACCAGCAACCACCTGTGCTATGCTCTGGTGGAAACCGGCGCCCTGTTCACCGGCGACCACGTGATGGGCTGGTCCACCAGCGTGGTTTCCCCTCCCGATGGCGACATGGCCGCCTATATGGCCAGCCTCGATGCGCTCTACCAGCGCCCGGACCGCGTGTATTACCCCGCGCACGGGCCGCAGATCGACAATCCGCGCCAGTTCGTGCGCGGCATGATCGGCCACCGCCGCCAGCGCGAACGGCAGATCCTGCGCCGGCTGGAAGAACACGCGCAGACGATCCCCGATTTCGTCGCCTCGATGTACAAAGGGCTGGACCCGCGCCTGCACGGCGCCGCCGGCCGGTCGGTTCTGGCACACCTGATCGATCTCGAACGGCGCGGCCGCGTGGCCACCACGGGGGAAACATGGACGCTGATCGCCTGACCCCTCCTGCGCGCACGCCATCGACGGCGCGGTTCTCGGCCCTGCCATGGCTGCTGTTCATCGCCACGCTGGCCGCTTGCGCGCTGCTCGCATGGCAGCTGTGGAAGCCTGAAAAGCTGGGCGATCCGCTCACCACCAGCCTTGTCGCCTTTGAAAAGCAGGACCGCCTCACCGTGTTCAGCGCGCAACTGGCGCCGGTGGTGTCCAGCGACGATTCGCGCCTGTTCGGGCTGGTCCACGCCAAACAGGTGGCGGTGATCCCCGCTCGGGTGGACTATACGCTGGACCTTGCACATATCGGGCGCGACCGGATGGCGTGGGCCGAGGCGACCAAGACGCTGACGGTGCGCCTGCCCCCGCTTGGTGTAGGCCGCCCCAACCTTGACGAAGCGCGCGCGCAATACCTGCGCGAAGGCGTGTGGATCACGCGTGAGGCGCAGGACAAGCTGACCCGCGACAACACCCGGCTGGCCGAACGGCTGGCGGTGGAGCAGGCGTCCAACCCGGTGCTGATGAACCTTGCCCGGTCGGCGGCCAGGGATGCGATCCGCCAGAACCTTGCCATTCCCATGCAGGTCGCGGGGTTCGGGGCGGTAAAGGTGGTCGTCTATTTCGACGGAGAACCAATTCCGGCCTGACCAACGACATGGTATCCCTGTCCTTGCGCTCCTAATCCGTGGCGCGGGGGGAAACAGGGAGAAATCATCATGGCAACGGCCGCACCCGTCCGTTCGACATATGCCTATTCGACCGACCAGTCCTTTTTCCTGAAAACATCGCTGGCGCTGTCCGGCCTCATCGTCTTCGGCTTCGCACAGTGGGCCTTTCGCGGATACGTGGTACCTTCGCAGGTGCCGGTGTGGGTCCACCTTCACGCGCTGGCGATGCTCGGCTGGCTGGGCCTGCTGGTTACGCAAAACGCGCTCGCGGGCCGCGGAAACCTCGCGCTTCACAAGAGGCTGGGCTGGTCTAGCGTAGGTCTGGTGGCCTTTATCGTGGCTCTGGGGATGGTTTCCGCGCAGCAGGCAATCCGCCTCCACCGCGCGCCGCCGTTCTTCAGCGATGCCTGGTTCCTTGCGCTCACGCACGTGGAAGTGACGGTGTTCGCCACCCTGTTCGTGGCCGCCATCGCGCTTCGCCGGCACACGCAGTGGCACCGCCGGCTGATGCTGGGCGCAACGGTGATCGTGATGGAGCCCGCGCTGGGCCGCATGGTGCCGATCCCGCTGCTCGGCGCCGCGCTGGGCGGCTGGGTGGAATGCGCGCTGCAATTCGTGGTGCTGGCGGTGCTGGCCGTCCACGACCGCCGGATGATGGGCCGCATCCACCCGGCCACGCTGGCTTGCATGGGCGCTCTTGTTGCCACGCATGCCCTGATCCAGGCGTTGGCCGGCCTGCCGGTGGTCGCGGCGGTCGCACAGGCTATTGCGGCGGGCTGATCGGCACCTTAAGTCCCCTCGCGCGCCCACACCATCCGGGCGCGCGAGAAGGACCCGCGATGACCGCCCAACCGACGAACCTTTCCGGCCTGGACCTGCGCGCCGAGATCGATCGCCTGCGCAAGGAGCGCAACGCGGTGATCCTGGCCCATTACTACCAGCGCCCGGAAATTCAGGATATCGCCGATTTCGTGGGCGATTCGCTTGAGCTTTCGCGCAAGGCGGCGGCCACCGATGCCGACGTGATCGCATTCTGCGGCGTGAAGTTCATGGCCGACACCGCCAAGATCCTCAGCCCGAACAAGATCGTGGTGCTGCCCGATCTCGACGCCGGGTGCAGCCTTGAGGATTCGTGCCCGCCCGACAAGTTCAAGGCTTTCCGCGAGGCGCACCCCGACCATATCGCGCTGACCTACATCAACTGCTCGACCGAGGTGAAGGCGCTGTCCGACGTGATCGTAACTTCGTCGAGTGCCGAGACGATCCTCTCCAAGATCCCGCCCGAGCAGAAGATCATCTTCGGGCCGGACCGGCACCTTGGCGGCTACCTCAACCGCAAATTCGGGCGCGACATGCTGCTGTGGCCGGGCGTGTGCATCGTGCACGAAGCATTTTCGGAAACCGAGCTGCTGAAGCTGAAGGCCCAGCACCCCGGCGCGCCGGTGGCCGGGCATCCCGAATGCCCGCCGCACATCATCGACCATTGCGACTACGTCGGTTCCACCAGCGGCATCCTGAGCTATGCCAAGGCGATGCCGGGCGACACGCTGATCGTAGCCACCGAACCGCACATCATCCACCAGATGGAACTGGCCATGCCGGCCAAGACCTTCATCGGGGCACCGGGCGCGGACGGCAACTGCAACTGCAACATCTGCCCCTACATGGCGCTCAACACGATGGAAAAGCTGTACCTCGCCCTGCGCGACCTGAGTCCGCGTATCGAGATCGAGGAAAGCCTGCGGCTGGCCGCGAAGAAGAGCCTCGATGCCATGCTGGACCTTGCCAGCGGCACCGTGGGCATGGGCGATATCGGCGCGAAGCCGTTCGGCAGCTGATGCCGGGCGACGGCGGGCGAGTCAGGCCTTGGCCGGCTCGCCCAGCCGCGCCAGCACCAGCGAGACGGACACCAGCGCCATGCCCAGCCCGTCGATCCAGCCCAGCGTTTCCCCAAACGCGGCCCAGCCCGCGATCACCGATACGGCCGGCTGAGTCAGCAACGCCAGCCCGATCACCAGCGGGCTGAAATGCCCAAGGGCATAGACCAGCAGGCCCTGCCCGATCACCTGGCTGCCGATGGCCAGCGCGATCAGCGGCCACCACGCGTGCGGCCAAACCGGTTCGCCCATCGCCAACGCACAGGCCAGCACCACCGGCGCCCCGGCCCAGCTGGCATGGAACAGCAAGGCCCAGCTGCCAAACCGACCGCGCGCATGCTGGATCAGCATGATGTAGAAAAAGTAGAAGAACCCGGCGAGAACGCACAGCAGGTCGCCCACGAGGGTTGAGGTGTCGATCTCCATCGACCGTCCCATCAACAGCGCCGATCCGCCCAGCGCCGCCAGGATCGCCAGCACTTCGGGCATGCGCGGCGCGCGATGGGCGGCGATGATGCCCCACGCCATCAGGATCAGGCTGCCCGCATTGCCGAACAGCGACGCATTGCCCAGCTTCGTGCGTTCGATGCCAAGATGCCACGACGCGAGATCGAGCGCGAACAGCACGCCCGCCAGCGCCACCGCGCCCAGCATACCCCAGCCGAACCCGCCCAGCGGCTGGCGATTGGTCCGCGCCAGCAGCGCCAGCAACGGCAACGGCAGCACCAGACGCCAGAACCCGGCGGAGACCGGACCGCTATCGGCCAGCCGCACAAACCACGGCCCGAACGACAGCGCCAGATTGCCGCCGAGCAGGGCCGCCAAATGCAGGCTATCAGGGTGCCGTGATTTCGTTTCACGGCCCGACGTTGTCATGGGCGGGATCGCTTCCTAAAACAGTTTCAAAAGGAAACCGTCACGCGGCTCCTTTGATTTCGTCCCTGCTTCATTCCATCCGGAAAAGGCCCTGTCCATGCACGATTCGCTGTTTCAGCCCACTGCCCTTGGTGCCATCGCGGTTCCCAACCGTATCGTGATGGCCCCGTTGACGCGCGCCCGTGCCACGGCCGACGGCGTGCCCACGCCGATCATGGCAACCTATTACCGCCAGCGCGCCGACGCCGGCCTGATCATCAGCGAAGCCACCGCGATCACCCGTGAAGGCGGCGGCTGGCCCGGTGCGCCGGGCATCTGGAGCGCCGAACAGGTTGAAGCGTGGAAGCCGGTGACCGAAGCCGTGCATCAGGCCGGCGGCCGGATCGTGATGCAGCTGTGGCACATGGGCCGCGTGGTCCATCCCGATTTCCTGGGCGGCGAACTGCCAGTCTCGGCCTCTGCCACGCGCGCGCCCGGCCATGCGCACACGCCCACCGGCACCAAGGACTATGTCACGGCGCGGCCCCTGCGGCTTGATGAAATGCCGCGCCTTGTCGACGATTATGGCCGTGCCGCGGAAAACGCGAAGGCGGCCGGGTTCGACGGCGTGCAACTGCACGGCGCGAACGGGTATCTTATCGACCAGTTCCTGCGCAATTCGTCGAACCTGCGCGACGACGACTACGGCGGTTCGCCCGCCAACCGGGTGCGCCTGATGCGCGAGGTGATGGAACGCCTGATCGCGGTGTGGGGCGCGCCGAACGTGTCGATCCGCCTGTCCCCCAATGGCGAGACGCAGGGCGTGGACGACAGCGATCCCGCCACGCTGTTCGCCGAAGCCGCACGCGCGCTCGAAGCGCTGAAGGTCGGCTTTGTCGAACTGCGCCAGCCCGGCCCGGGCGGCACCTTCGGCGCCACCGACGTGCCGCAGCAGGACGCGTTGATCCGGTCGATCTACACCGGGCCGCTGGTGCTCAACAGCGACTACACACCCGAAGGCGCCGCCGCAGATGTCGCGTCCGGCCGCGCCGATGCGATCAGCTTTGGCCGTCCGTTCATCTCCAACCCCGACCTTGTCGAGCGCATCCGCACCGGCGCACACCTCAATCCCAATCGCGGCGTGCCGCAGACATGGTATTTCCCGGGCGAGGAAGGCTATACGGACTATCCGACCCTGGCCGAAGAAGCGGCCACCGCCGCATGAGGTAATCGATGACGCGCACGCCCCGTTCCTGGCTGTTCATCCCGGCCGACAGCGAAAGAAAGCTGATGAAGGCGCCGGAAACGGGGGCGCACGCGGTGATCGTCGATCTGGAAGATTCGGTCGCGCTGGCGCAAAAGCCGGCCGCGCGCACGATGGCCCGCGATTGGCTTCAGGTGCACAAGCGCCAGATCACCATGCGCAAACAGGCACGCTGGGTGCGCGTCAACGCAGTCGATACCGGCCTGTGGCGCGATGATCTGGCCGCAGTAATGGCCGGTGCCCCCGACGGCATCATGTTGCCCAAGGCCGATGGGCCGGAGCAGGTCCGCCTTGTCGCCGCAGAGATCTATGAGCTGGAACAGCGCCACGGCATTGCCAACGGACAGACCAGGATCCTGCCGCTGGTCAGCGAGACGGCGCGTTCGGCAATGAGCATTGCCAGCTATATCGACGCATCGATGCCGCGCCTTGCCGGGCTGGCGTGGGGTGCCGAGGATCTGTCGGCCGCAATCGGCGCCACCCGCAAACGCGATGCCGCAGGCCAGTGGACCGACACGTTCCGCTACGTCCGCGTGCAGACGCTGCTGGCGGCAAAGGCGCGCGAGGTGTGGGCCATCGACACGCTGCACGCCGATTTCCGCGACGAGGAAGGCCTGCGCGCCGCCGCCAACGCCGCGCGGGGCGATGGCTTTTCCGGCATGCTGGCAATTCACCCGGCGCAAGTTCCGATCATCAACGCCGCGTTCGCCCCGACCGAGGCCGAACTGGCCGAAGCCGAAGCCATTGTCGCGCTGTTCGCGGCCAACCCCGGCGCGGGTACGCTGCAACTCGATGGCAGGATGATTGACAGACCGCACCTGAAGCAGGCGCAGGCATTGCTGGGCATCGCCGATCCGGCACCCGCCCGCCGCGCGCTTTAGGGCGCCTTGCCGGCCGCGGGCTTCGGCGTTTCTGCGGGCTTGGGCGCGTCCGATGGTTTTGCGTCCGGCGCAGGAGCCTCGGCCGTATCGGTCGCCGCGCTGCTGGCGTCTTCCGCCGGCGCCGTTACATCCTTCGCCTTTGCGGGCTTGGCCGGCATCAGCGGCGCTTCGGCCTGCGAATGGCTGGTATCGAGCATCGCGTCGCTGATCGTGCCGGGCAGCACCTCTCCGCCGGCGGCCTTGCCGGCCTGTTCCGCCTTCTTGCCACAGCCGCACAGCGCGAGCGCCAGCGCAATCACCGTCACCGCCCTGTTCATTCCGCATCCCCTGTCTTCGCGTCCACCGGCGGGCAGGCCGTGTCCAGCCGCGCGAGGAAATCCCCCGCACGCGCCAGCAATGCCCGATCCCAATCCTCCGGCGCAACATCGCGCCCCAGTTCCTTGAGGCTGGTCACCCCGAATTCCTCGATGCCGCACGGCACGATCCCGCCGAAGTGCGACAGGTCGGGCGACAGGTTCACCGAAAAGCCGTGCATCGTCACCCAACGGCGAATGCGCACGCCGATGGCGCCGATCTTGGCCTCGCGACCGTCGGCGCCAGTCGTCCAGATGCCGATGCGCCCTTCACAGCGCCACGATTCCACGCCGAAATCCGACAGGGTATCGATGACCCAGCCTTCCACCGCGTGGACGAACCCGCGCACGTCCCGCGCGCGCTTGCGCAAGTCCAGCAGGATATAGCCCACGCGCTGGCCCGGCCCGTGATAGGTATAGCGCCCGCCGCGCCCGGCCTCGACCACCTCGAAGCGCGGATCGAGCAGTTCGGCGCGGTCGGCGCTGGTGCCGGCGGTGTAGACAGGTGGATGTTCCAGCAACCAGATCAGCTCGCCCGCGGTCCCTTCGGCAATCGCGGCGTTGCGCGCGGTCATCGCCGCCAGTGCCTCGGTATAAGGCACAAGCGCGACTTCCTGCCTGATCTCGATCCCGGAAAGGTCGCTCATGGCCCTGCACTTGGCCCCGCGCACGCGCGAGTGCAAGAGCCAAGCGCAGGGGGTGCAAGCGGCGCGATCCCCTGCTAGAGCCTTGCACCATGAACTTGCCCAAGCTTGACGGCGCCGCCGCGTGGAAAAGTGCGAGCGCGATGGTCGCCGCCAATCGCGACATGCTGATCGCCATTGCCGGCGTCTTCTTCGTGCTGCCCGGGCTGATCGGCGCGGTGGTGTTGCCGCGTCCGGCACTGACGCCCGGGATGGACGACCAGCAGATGGCCGAAGCGGTGCTGCGCTTTTATGGCGATGCTGGCCCGATGCTGCTGGTGCTGTCGCTGCCGCTGATCGCCGGATTCATGACGATGCTCAAGATCATGCTCGATCCGCGCCGGCCGACGGTGGGCACTGCGATCGTGGAGTGCCTGCGCCTGCTGCCCAGCTATCTTGCCGCGCATCTGCTGTCCACGCTGGCGCTGTCGCTGTTGTGGCTGCTGGTGGCCAGCGTGCTGGTGTTGTTGCTGCCACCAGTGCTGGCGGTGCCGCTGTCGGTACTGGTGATGACCTGGCCGCTTTCCCGCCTGCTGCTGGTGGCGCCGGAAATCACCGTGCGCGCGGTGCGCAATCCGTTCGCCGCGATCCGCCATTCGATCCGTGACACGCGCGGGGCCTATCTTGCCATCGCGCTCTATTTCGGGCCGGCGTTCACGCTGTTCTTCGTCGCCTATGGGCTGGTGATGATCTTCGTGGGCGTCGTGCTGGTGCAGACCACCGAGGGCGAGGCGCAGCGCCTGCTGGGCGAAGGTATCGTTGGCCTGCTGTTCGCGCTTGGCTATACGTATTTCGCGGCGATGATCGCCAGCGCGTGGCGCCAGCTGAGCGCGCCGCTGGACACGGAACGATCCGCGTTCGACTAGACGCGCCGCAGCGTAAAGGTTCTGCCGGAATCTGGTTCAGGGCGCGCCAAAAATGGTGAGGCTGCGCGCCCCGGAGCGCAGCGCGCTCCCTTAGTCTTTCCAGCCCCAGCTGATCACGCACGGCGGCACGTTCACCGGCTCGAACCCCTTGTCGATGCGGTGGAAATACTGGCCCATCAGCGCCCGCGCCCGCGCGGTGTACTGATAGACGAGGAACGCCCCGCCCTGCCGCAGCACACGGTGCGTGGCGGCCATGATCGCGGGGCCCACACCCGGCGGCAGGTTGGTGAACGGCAGGCCCGACAGCACGTAGTCCGCGTGTTCGAAACCATGCGCCCGCACGATCTCCTCCACTTCAGCCGCCGACCCGTGCACCGCCACGAATCGGCTGTCGCCGATGGTGCGCGACAGGTAGTCGATGAAGTCTGGATTCGTATCGATCACGATCAGCATGCCGTCGCGGCGCAACCGGTTCAGCACCGGGCGGCAGAATGTACCGACGCCGGGGCCGTATTCCACGAACAACCGGGTGTTGTCCCAGTCCACCTTGGACAGCACGCGCTCTATCGTCCGGCGCGAGGATGGCACGATCGCGCCCACCATCGCGGGATGCTTGACGAAGCCCTTGAAGAACAGGCCGGCGGGGCCGAGCATGCGGCCTGCCTTGCGCAGCGAGCGTTGAATCAGGGGCTCTCGCGCAACCCGGGTCGAAGTCATTGTCTTGTCTTGCCCTCTCGGTGGACGAACTGAGCGAGTCGCAAAAATGCAGCATCATTGCAAGCGCGCTGCATCACGCTTACCCCGTTCTGACGCAATTGTGCGCGCAAACGGGACAGAAAGCCGCACAAAAACGGGGGAGAGCCGGGGGTTGCCACACGATGCAGGCGCGCATCTGCCGCGCGAACGCCTTGCCCTGCTATTCGCGGTCATGCTGGTCGTGGCGGCGGGAAACACGGCGATGCAGTCGGTCATGCCCTCCATCGGCACGCATCTTGGCATTGCGGATGTGTGGGTGAGCCTGGCCTATTCGTGGTCGGCGCTGCTGTGGATGGGCATGGCGCCGTTCTGGGCGCGGCGGTCCGATCATCGCGGGCGCAAGGCGATGATGGCGCTGGGGCTGGCGGCGTTCGTGCTGTCGTTCGGGCTGTGTGGGCTGGCGCTGGCGGCGGGCCTGCATGGCATGGTCAGCGGCCTTTCCGCCATCGTTCTGTTTGCGGCGGCACGCTCGCTGTATGGTGGGTTTGGTTCGGCCGCCCCGCCTGCCGTACAGGCCTATGTCGCCAGTCGGACCGGCGCGGAGGAGCGCACGCGCACCTTGTCGCTGATCGCCTCAAGCTTTGGCCTTGGCACGGTACTGGGCCCCGCGCTTGCGCCGTTCCTGCTGCTGCCGGGGCTGGGACTGGTCGGTCCTTTCGCCGCGTTTTCGCTGTTCGCGCTGGTCGTTCTGGTCCTGCTGCGCACGCGCCTGCCCGATGACAAGCCGGGCTTTGCCGCGCGGGGCGAAGTGATGGACGCACCGTTCAGCGCCGCCAGCGGGCACCATGCCATTCAGCCAGAGGGAGCAGCAGGGCGCCTGCGCTGGGCCGACCCGCGCATTCGCGGCTGGCTGCTGACCGGAGCGCTGGGCAACCAGGCGCAGGCAATCCTGCTGGGCGTGATCGGCTTCCTGATGCTCGACCGCCTGGGCCTGCGCCATGCGCCGGATGCCGCCGCCGGGCCGATCGGGCTGGTGCTGATGTGCGGGGCGATCGCCACGCTGTTGGCGCAATGGGGCCTGATTCCCACGCTGGGGCTGGGGCCACGTACATCCGCGCTGTGGGGAATGGGGCTGTGCGCGCTGGGCACGCTGTTCGTGGCGCTGGGGGCGGACCTGCATGCCATTGCAACGGGGTTCGCCGTCGCCTCGCTTGGGCTCGGGCTGTTCCGTCCCGGCTTCACCGCCGGCGCCAGTCTGGCCGTGTCGGTGAGCGAACAAGGAGAAGCGGCGGGAATCGTGGCGGCGGTCAACGGTTCTGCCTATATCGTCTCGCCGGCCATCGGGGTCTGGCTCTACAACCACTTCGCATGGGCGGTCTGGGGCGTGATGGAACTGCTTGCGCTGGGCGCGATGCTGACCTGCGCCTTTGCCATCCGCAAGGACGCGCGCGCAGATTGATGGTCAAGACACGCTGATGGAAAGCCAGAAGGTCATCGCCCGCGGCGCGGGTTCGAACGCGGCCAGCTTCGTCATCCGGTTCGGGGCGCGCGCCTCGTTCCTGTGGGTGGCGGCGCGGCTTTATGGCGCGGCGCCTTATGGCGTGTTCTCGATGGCGTCGACCATGGTGGAACTGGCCGCGCCGCTGGCGGGCCTGGGGCTGCGGCGCATGATCTTCCCGTGGCTGGAACAGGAAGCCGAAGCGCGCGGCGCGCCGCATGTCCTGCTCGATGCGCTGCTGCTGACCCTGCTGGCGAGCGCCATCGTCACCCTGTGCGTCTGGGCCGGTGTCGCGGCGCTTCCCGCAGGCACCATTTCGGCGCCGCTGCGTTTCGCGCTGTTCGCGCTGGCCCCGGCAGTGCTGGGTCAGGCGGTGGCAGACGTTGCCTTTGCCGCAACGCGCTGGACGCACCGCATGCGCTATGAAGTGCTCGGGCGCGGCCTTGTCGAACCCTATGCGCTGACCGCGGTGACGCTGACGGCATGGTTCGCCGGCGGCAAGGCGGAGGGCCTCGTCATCGCCTATGCCGCCGCGTCCGCGCTGGTCGCGCTGTTTGCGCTGTGGAGCGCGCGCCACTGCCTGGGCGAATTCGCCCTTGTGCAGTGGCGCCCGCACCTGCTGCGCGCGCGACTGCGCACGCTGCTGTCGCCATCGGGCACAGATTTCCTCGTGGCGTTGTCGCAACGGATCGATCTTGCGCTGGTGGGCTTCCTGCTCGGCGATGCGGCGGCGGGCGTCTACAACGTGCTGCGCCAGTTGCGCACCCCCATCCTTCAGGTGCGGCAGGCGTTCGACGGCATCCTTACCCCCCTGACCGCGCGCACCATGCACGCCGATGGCGATGTGCGCGCAGGCGAGGCGATGGCCGCCGCCACACGCGTGATCCTGACCATCCAGCTGGGCGTGGTCTTGCTGATGACCGCCGCCGGCGCACCGTTGCTGGCGCTGTTCGGGCCGCAATATCCCGCCGCATGGCCCGCGCTGGTGGCCATCGTGCTGACCGAGGCGGTAAACGGGGCCTTTGGGGTGAGCGAGTTGATCCTCTATTACCGCCGCCCCGCGCTGGCACTTCAGGTCAACCTTGTGCTGATCGCTGTGCCGGCGGTGTTGATACCGCTCGTAGCACCACGGTTCGGGCTGCTCGGTGCGGGGCTGACAATGTTGCTGGCGGGGATCGCGGCCATGGGACTGCGGCGGTTCTGGCTGGAACGGCTGGGCGTCCACCGCACCGCGATGCATGCCGCGCCACCGATCTTCGCCGCCCTTGCCGGCGCTGCGGCGTGGCTCGCGCTCAATGCGCTTCTGTCGGGCCTGACCCAGCCTTGGGTGCGGTTGTGTCCGCCTCTGTCGGCCTTGCTCGTCTACGCCGCACTGATCCAGGCATGGCGCAAGCGGTCGCCCGACGCGCTTTCGATGGCGAGCTTTCGCGTCGGTTGACACGCATGGGGTTCGGCCCGAAGCATGCAGCCTCGTGACCTTGGGGATGGGGGACGGAGCATGCCGGCGATCACGCGTTGAAGCATGTCGGCAACGCGAACGTGGCGTCACATCGGCGAAGGTGGGCGCTGGCGGGGCTGGCATGCGCGCTGGTCCTGCTCGCCCGCCTGCCCTCGCTGCTCCACCCATGGGGGATCGACGACGAACGGGTCTATGCCCTCGTCGCCAATGAAATCGTCCACGGCGGCATTCCCTATCTCGACGCAATCGAACGCAAACCGCCGCTGCACTTCTGGACATATGCCGCCGTGTTCCGGGTGGCCGGCCCTTCCAACTGGCTGGCGCTGCACGTGGCCGCGTGCCTGTGGACGTTCGGCATCATGGCCGGGATCTACCGGCTAGCGGGCCGGCAAAACCGCGTGGCCGGTGTAGCTGCCGCTCTGGCCTATGGCCTGTTCCAATCCTGGGGCCCGTCCACCACACTGGCGTTCAATGGCGAGATGGCGATGAACCTGCCACTCGTCTGGGCCTTCGTCGTGGCGCTTGGCGGCCCACGCGAACGGGGCATCGCTCGCGACGCGCTGTTGGCGGGCGCACTGGTGGCCATCGCCTTCCTGCTCAAGCAACCGGCCGCGATCTGTATCCTGCCGGTGTTCGGCTGCCTTGTCGCCCGGCGGCAGGGGGTGACCGGCGACGCGCTGGTTCGGGTGGCCATCCCCCTTTGCATCGGGGCCGCGCTGCCGCTGACGATCGCGGCCGCCATCCTGCATGCGCAAGGCGTGCTGGGCGAGGCGATCTACTGGACGATCGGCAACCACGACCTTCCCCATGTGTTCTGGACCCGCCTTGCGCTGCATACGCTGGCATTTGGCGCGGCTTGCTTTCCCGTGCTGTTCGCGGCCCTCACGGCAATCCGGCAAGGCCTGTGGACGGACGACCGGCTGGCGTACCGGACCATCGCCGGCTGGCTGGCCGTCTCGTGCATCGGTGCGGCGGCAGGCGGACGCTTCTACCCGCACTACTACATCCAGATGTTGCCGCCGCTCGCGGTTCTGGCCGGGCCCGCGTTTGCCCACGCGTGGCAACGCCCGGCCGAGGCGGCGTGGATCCTACGCCCCCGGATCGCGGCGCTGTTCGTGATCGCGTCGGCCATGCTGCAAGGCGCGACCCTTGCCCAGCAGCGCGCGCCGTCGCCGCTCGCGCAATACATCCGCGCCCATTCCGCGCCGGAAGACCGCATCTTCGTGTGGGGCCACGGACCGGACATCTACCTTCAGTCAGGCCGCAGACCCGCCTCGCGCTATATCCTCACCTTTCCGCTGACGGGCTATGTGTTCGGCCCGGACCTGCCCGGGCTGGACACCCGCAACCGCATCGTGCCGGGCGCATGGGCTGCCCTTGCCAGCGACCTTGATCGCCGGCCGCCGCTGTACATCGTCGATATCGAGACTGGCCCAGCCGCGCGCTATCCGATGGCGCGCTTTCCCGCGTTCCGCACGATGGTGCTGCAACGCTACCGGCCGGTAACAACCTTGCCTCAGGGCACGATCTACCGCCGCATCGCGCGCCCGGGCGAACACTGGGCGCCAATGGCGCTCAGTCCGCCAACCTGAGCACGACGCGCCGCGCGGCGGCGTCTTCCAGCTTCACCGCGATTGCCAGCAACGCGTTCAGCACCAGCGTCTGATACAGGAAATACCATAGCGGACTGCCCGCCAGCATCGCCGCGCCCAGCACGATCGCCCGGGGATTGGGCCCCAGCAGTTTCAGGAACGACAGCAGCGGGCGTTGTTCGCGCGCCACTTCGGCACGGATGCGGGCAAGGCGTTGCGGATCGGTATCGATGACGCGGGTCACCTCGGCATCGATGATCATCGCGCTGCGGCTCATGCCCGAAGCAAGGCGCAGGTACCCGGCCACGACCGCGCGCAGGATGGTCGCCAGACCGCCTTTTTCCGCAAACATGCGCTTGTCGTCACGCGCCGTGTTGTTCAGCCAGGGCACGCCATAGGTCCAGTACTGGTAGAACCGGCGCTGCACTTCGACGAAATTGGACTGCACGATGTGGCTGGCGCCCGCCGCCAGCGTCCAGAACCACGCCCAGCCCGGGCCGAGCGTGCGGGTGAGGACAAAGGCGAGCAGCACATAGAGCACGATGTGGCTGGCGTAATCGCAGATGCCATCGACCAGTTCGCCCAAGGGACTAGTCTTGCCGGTGATGCGTGCCAGATCGCCATCGGCCCCATCCACCACGTGCCAGCCCATGTGCAGCACAAGCCCTAGCAGCGGCCCCCACGGCCAGACCGGCGCATATGTGCCGATGCCGAAATAAACCACGCCCGCCATCACCACCATCAAGCCGCCGAACACCGAGACCATGTTCGGGGTTACCGGCGTTGGGGCAAGGCGCCTGGCCAGCTGCCAGGCGAGCGGATGGTAAAGGTAATGGTTGAGCGCGTCCTGCAGCTCGCGCGCGCGGCGCGGGCGGCTGATCGAACCGGGGGCCTTCCCCGCCGTCTGGCTCCCACTCACGATGCCCGTCCACCTTTCTGCCGCACGCAGACGCCTGCTTGCGCAGCGCCCGTCCTGACCTATAGACAATTTGCATAGTCCCAATGCCCTTTATCGCAAGGGATGGTCCGTCCGTTTTGCAGCGTCGGAGAAACATGTCCACGGTTTCAGCTGTCATACCATCCAGCTTGTTCCTGCGCGGCACATACGGCGGCCTTACCGGAATCGCGCGCTACGTGATCCTTGCGGACCTCGCCGGCGCGGACCGTATCTGGATCGCGGGCGATCCGCCCGACCGCCGAGACTGGGAACAAAGCTTTCGCGACAGACGGCGTCCGTTGCCCGAAATCATCGTGCTGCGCGATGGCGACCGCTTGCCGCCGCCTGCCCTGCACGAACGGCGAATGATTCTGCCGGCCGATGCCCTGCTCACGCCGGCCGGCGTTACCGCGCTGGCCGCCGGTCGGCCTGCTGGCGATGCCCGCTATCACGGCGATGATGCCAGATCGCTGACCATGGCCATCCTGCGGTCGACCATCAAGCCAACCGACGGCTGGGTCTGCCGCAACATCAACCGGCCGGTGTCCATGCGCATCTCCGCCCGGCTGCTGCCAACCGGGATAGGTCCCACGCCGGTCACATGGTTCACGCTGCTGCTTGCCGCGATGATGGTTTGGGTGCTGGTGCACGGATCGGTGTGGCATATCGTGCTTGGGGGCTTGCTGTACCAGATCGTGTCCACGGTCGATGGCGTCGATGGCGAAATCGCGCGCAGCACCTATCGTTTTTCCGCCCGCGGCGCGCTGCTCGACACGATCTGCGACATGCTGGCCAATTTCGGCTTTGCCATCGGCCTGATGGTGGGTCTGATCGAAACCTACGGCGCATCGTATGTCGGATATGCCACGGCCATCACCGGGCTGCTCGCGCTGGGAGTGGGTGCGATGGCGCTGCTGCTGCGGCTGGGACCGCGCAAGGGCAGCTTCGACGTGCTGCGCGCCGCGCTGGCGCGGAGGCTGGAGCACTGGCCCCGCTTGCGCGATGCCGTTCTGACGGTGGAGCGATTGTTCAAGCGCGATGCCTACGTACTATTCGGCTGCGTGACCTGCCTGGCCGGGCTTGCCTGGACCCTGCCGCCCATCATCATCGGCGGCCTTGCGATCTGGAATCTGGCAATTGCGTGGTGCGCCCCGCTGATCATCGCGGACAAGGATGGAGAGCTTCTGCCGGCACATTTACGGGGCGCTTGACGGCCGGGGCGGGGCATGCTGCATCGCAAAACGTTCGGAACGGCAGACTATCGGTAAATTTGCCCGTTATCTCCGCGAAGGATTCACGCGCCTGCAACGTTTCTTCGCACGTGCAGCGCAAACCATTGGAACGGAACGGCCTCGCGCTTTCCTCAGACCGGCGTGACAGGCGGGAAATCCGCTTGCATTCCTCGGTAATTCGGTAAAGTGAGGCAGTTTGATTACAGCCACTCTGGCGGGAGGCTGTGTAAAGGGACTGACTGAACATGAAGGCAATCAAGGTCGCCATGATCGGCGTGGGCAACTGCGCCAGCTCGCTGGTGCAGGGGGTCTATTTCTACCGCAACAACAATTCGGCCGGCGGCCTGATTCACGATCGCATCGGCGGCTACGGCGCGGGCGACGTGGACTTTGTGCTCGGAATCGATGTTGATGCGCGCAAGGTCGGCAAGGATATTTCCGAAGCCATCTTCGCCGCACCGAACTGCACCGCGGTATTCCAGGCCGAAGTGCCGCTGACCGGCAGCAAGGTCATCATGGGCAAGAAGCTCGATGGCGTGGCCGATCACATGACCGGCATGGGCGACCGCGGCTTCATCGTGTCCGACGAAGCCGAGGCGACCAAGGAATCGATCGTTCAGGCGCTGAAGGATTCGGGCGCCGAAGTGCTCGTGAACTTCCTGCCCGTCGGTTCGCAGACCGCGACCGAATTCTACATGGAATGCGCGCTCGAAGCCGGCATCGCGGTGGTGAACTGCATGCCCGTGTTCATCGCGTCGACCCCGGAATGGGAAGCGAAGTTCCGCAACAAGCGCATCCCCATCGTGGGTGACGACATCAAGGCGCAGGTTGGCGCCACGATCGTCCACCGCGTGCTGTCCAGCCTGTTCAGCGCGCGCGGCGTGGCGGTGGAAAAGACCTACCAGCTGAACACCGGCGGCAACACCGACTTCATGAACATGCTCGACCGTCAGCGTCTGGGCAGCAAGAAGGAATCCAAGACCGAGGCGGTGCAGGCCATGCTCGCCCAGCGTCTGGAAGATGAAAACATCCACGTCGGCCCGTCGGACTATGTTCCCTGGCAGAAGGACAACAAGCTGTGCTTCCTGCGCCTTGAAGGCCTGCAGTGGGGCAACGTGCCGATGAACCTGGAACTCCGCCTTTCGGTGGAAGACAGCCCGAACTCGGCCGCTTGCGTGATGGATGCGATCCGTTGCTGCAAGGTCGCGCTGGAGCGTGGCGAAGGTGGCGCGCTGATCGGCCCGTCGGCCTACTTCTGCAAGCATCCGCCGCAGCAGTTCAACGACGACGTTGCCGCGCAGATGGTCGAAGAATACATCGCTGACACCGCGCTGGCCGCCGAATAAGCTTCGGCAGCCCAACCGGCTTCGCGGCGGCGCCGGTCTTCCATCAGGGAGACCGGCGCCGTCTGCATTTGGGGCCGCAGACTGGAAAGAGCATTACCGTGGACGCCCTGATCATCGCGGCCGGATTTGGCAGCCGCATCGCCGATATCTCTGCCTCGAAGCCGCTGACGCCGGTATGCGGCGTGCCGCTGATCGAGATCGGCGTGCGACAGGCCATGCAGGCCGGCATCACCCGCGTGGTTGTCGTGACCGGTCACCAGGCCGATGTGCTGGAAAGGTTCCTGGCTGAACTGTCGCAGCGCGCAGGTATCGAAATCGTGCCGGTGCGCCTTGCCGACTGGTCCACGCCCAACGGCCATTCGGTGATCGCCGGCGCCACGCGCTGCGAAGGCGATTACCTGCTGATGATGGCCGATCACATGTTCGAGGCCGACATCCTCGCACGCCTGATGGGCGAAGGCGGCACCGATCGCGGGGTCACGCTGGCCATTGATCGCCGGCTGGACAACCCGCTGGTCGATCCTGATGACGCCACGTGGGTGCGCACGGATGACGCGGGGCGAATTCTGGCCATCGGCAAGACCATCGCACCCTATGACGCGGTCGATTGCGGGGCTTTCCTTGCCACCCCGGAACTGGCTGCAGCCATCCGCGAGGCTATCGCGGGCGGCAAGTCCGGCTCACTGTCCGACGGAATGCAGGTGCTGGCCGATCGCGGCCGTGCGGCAACGATGGACATCGACGATGCCTGGTGGCTCGACGTGGACGACCCCCGCGCGCACGCCCTGGCGGAGGAAATGGCGCCCTGGCACCTCGGCCCTACATTCGCCGGCACAATCGTGCAGGATTGACGCCCACGAAAAAGGCCGCCCGGATCAATGTCCGCGCGGCCTTTTCCTTGCCGAGACACCTCCACCGCGATGGCGGAGGCCCCTCCTCAGCGATAAAATACGTGATTGTCGATCCGTGCAACGCGGGTCTTGCCCCATGCGGGCGAGACGGTCGCGGCGTGAAAGAACATCGCGCCTTCGGCCGGGCTCTTCCACGTGCCAGAGCTGGCGATCATGGCGATGCGCACGGCCTGCTGCCACAGACGGTTGTCGTGGCTGACAGCCGGCAACGCACGGCCACGCACGAACGAGAACTGCGAAGGCTGCAACACCACGCCGCAGTACGAAGCCGGGAAACGGCCCGAATTGGCGCGCGCCACGATGACGCGGCCCACGGCCAGCTGGCCGGCAAGCGTTTCACCCTTGGCTTCGAAATAGATCGCACCGGCCAGGCATTCGAGATCGCGCGAAAGCGTGCCGGGCATCGGCGTTTCGGCAACGAGTTCAGCCAGAGAGGCGGCGCTGGGCGATGCGGCATTGGCAGCGGGGGCATTGCTGTCGATTTCGACGGCATTCTGCACTTCCGGCTGCGGGTCGGCCTGTTCGACCGGGCGCGTTGCGGCAATCGCGGAATTGAGGGTGATGGCAGAAGCCCCGGGGGCTTCGGCAACCGGGACCTGAAGGTCCTGGGCACTGGCTGCGGAACCGCCGCTTGCCAGCAAGGTTGAGAGGATAGTCGCTGCCACGCTGATGGCACTTGCGATACGAAGCTTTTTACTCACTTTGCGTCCAGACTAGGCGGTGGACGTCGGAACATGGCGCGACATGAACAGTCCGCGCGAAAAAATCACGCGGCCGGTCCGGTCGAAGGCCATGCCGTCTGCCCCCCGTCTGCGTGCTAGCGAAGCGGGCTTCCCCCCTGGCTTCGCCGCCTGCGCATTGGCGGAGCCGATGCCTTTATTTTGCAACGCAGCAGAGTCAACCCATGCCGGGGCGTAAACCTTATCCGTTCAGGACGAGTCGTTCGCCGTCCGCGATAGTCAGTTCAACTATCCACACATCGGCATCCGACGAGGCCCGGCGATCCAGATAATCTTCAAATTCTTGCTTATTTTCAATATCTTGGCGCTTTACTTGGCACCATTTCCGCGCTCCGGACGCGGTCGGCATGCGCTCGAAAAGCGTCCCAAGCCCTTGATTATCCATCATAACTATCAGGATGGTGCCTGCGTCGGGCTCACCCTTGCGAAGCACGACAGCGAATCCCCCTGCGGCTTCTGTCCGGCGCAGGAGCGCGGAAACCTCCAGCCGTGCCGGAAGGCGCGCCTCTTCCATGTCAGCCAAGACCGCCGGGCGCATATCCGGCAAGGCCCGACAGCGCGATGCGCGACCGCTGGAACGTGCCCGTGCCGCGTCCCACTTCTTCGCCCGAAGCATCGACCAGCCGCGATTCCGCCACCAGCACCCGCCGTCGGCCGGAAATCCAGCGTCCCTCGGCTATCACGGTGCCCCCGGTGATCGGCCTGGTGAAGTGAAGGTTGAACGAGGTGGTCAGCAGGAAGCGATCGGTCACCAGCGTGTTCGCGGCATAGAACGCCGCATCGTCGAGCATCTTGAAATAGATCGTGCCATGGGCGGCGCCGGCTGCGTGATAGCAGCTTGGCGTGACCTCGAAGATGATGCGGGCGTGTCCTTCGCCCAGTACTTCCAGTCGCGATTCGAACAGCGTGTTGACCGGGGCCGAGGCATAGAGCCGCTCCAGCGCGCGCCAGTGCGGCGCCGCAGCGGCCGCGCCGGAGCCCTGTTCAGGCGGCGTCGCGATCGATGACATTGACGAGCAGCGCATAAAGCGCGTCGGCGTCGGGCGCGGAGACGAGCTTGTCGTGCATCTTGTCGTCGCGCATCAGGCGCGAAATCGCGGCCAGCGCCTGAAGGTGCGTGGCCCCCGCCTGTTCGGGCGAAAGCAGGCCGAACACGCAATCCACCGGCATGCCGTCGGCCGAATTGAATTCAACGGGATGCTCCAGCCGCAGGAACGCCGCGACCGGCCGGGTCAGGCCATCAATGCGGGCGTGGGGAATGGCGACACCACGGCCGAAGCCCGTGCTGCCCAGCGTTTCGCGCTCTTCGATCCGCTCCAGCACGTGGGCAGCATCGATCGTCGTCACACCAGCAAACGTGTCCGCCAACACGGACAGAATCTGCTGCTTGGACTCTGCGCGGATCACCCGCACTGCCTGTGGTTCGATCGAAAAGAGAGCCGTCATGGACTGAAAAATGCCGCAACGTGCGCATGGCACGGTCAAGTTGCCGGCGCAATGCGCCCGAATTGTTTTTCGCGCAAGCACCGAATCGAGTCGTTCTCGATTCGGTGCAAGGCATTACATTGTCCGGGCAACTATCCGGAATCAGGGGCCGGGGTTACTTGCCGGGTTCGACCCAGCCGATGGACCCGTCACCGCGGCGATAGACCATGTTGTGGGTGCCGGTGCCCGCATTCTTGAACAGCAGCGCGTTGGTATTGCGCAGATCGAGCATCATCACCGCGTCGGATACGCTCGCCGTCGGCACGTCAACGCGCGTCTCGGCAATCACCAGCGGCGCATCGGCCGGCTCGTCATCCTGTTCCTCGACCGCGAACACGGTGTAGGCCGCATCAAGCGTGAAGTTCGCTTCATCCGCCTTGCGCGCATGATCCGCGCCTTCGGCACGCGCCTTGACGCGGCGCTTATAGCGGCGAAGCTGCTTTTCGATCTTTTCCGCCGATTGGTCGAGCGCGGAATGGGCTTCCTGCGCCACGGCGCTGCCCTTCAGAATCAACCCCTGCGTCACGTGCGTCACGATATCGCAGCGAAATCCACCGTGCGGGGCCTTCCCCAGCGTAACGTGCGAGGAAAGCGCTCGGGAGAAATACTTGTCGACGATGGCGCCAAGGCGGTCGCCGGCGTGGGCTTCAAAGGCGGCGCCGGTGTCGACCTGGTGGCCCGAAACGCGAATGTCCATAAGTCTCTTCTCCTCGTTGGGCTTGGCCCGCTGGATGCAACCCCCTCAGGTGCGCAGCCAGATGGCCTCGCCAAAACCCGCCATGAATTCGGCATGGCGGGCCAATTCCGCCGGGCTCGCGGCATGAGGCCGGGGCTCGCGGAAAGTGCGGACGACAGTGCTGGTGACGGCGATTTCCTCGCGCGTTTCCACCACCGTTTCGGCAGCCAGCTCAAGGCCGATCTGCCGTCCTCCCATCAATTCGACGTAAAGCTGCGCAAGCAGTTCCGCGTCGAGCAGCGCCCCGTGCTTGGTACGGTGGCTGCGATCGATACCGTAGCGGCTGCACAGCGCATCGAGGCTTAACTTTGCGCCGGGATGCTTACGCCGCGCGATGCCCACCGTGTCGACCATGCGATCGCGGTTGACCGCCTCCATTCCGCACAGCGCCAGCTCTGCATTCAGGAAGCCGAAGTCGAAGCCCGCATTGTGCGCCACCAACGGGGAATCCCCCAGGAACGCGATCAGCTCGGCCGCTTTTTCGACAAACTTCGGCTTGTCGGACAGGAAGGCAATGGACAGCCCGTGAACAGCCTCAGCCTCGGCCGGCATATCGCGTTCAGGGTTGAAATAGGCATGGAAAACCGCGCCCGTGGGCACCCGGTTCACCATCTCGATGCAACCAATCTCCACAAGCCGGTCACCGCTTTGCGGATCGAGGCCGGTCGTCTCGGTATCGAAAACGATCTCACGCATCGGCATTACGTTGGACCCACCCGCCGGGTCTGGCAAGTGCTCCAGATCAATTCGGAGCGGCTTTTTTCGCACGTATGGTTTTGACCAGCGCCTGCACCGCGCGCTCGGTCTCAGCCAAGGTCACGCCGGTGTCGATCACATGGTCCGCGCGGACGCGCTTTTCGGCGTCCGGCACCTGAAGCGCCAGGATTTGCGCGAACTTTTCGGCCGTCATGCCGGGGCGGGCCAGCACGCGGCTGCGCTGCACCGCGGCCGGGGCGGACACGACCGCCACCGCATCGAGCGTGCCGTTGTGCCCCTTTTCGAACAGCAGCGGGATATCGAACACCACCAGCGGTTCGCGGGCGTGTTCGATCAGGAATGCCTCGCGCATGCGTGCGACCGCAGGGTGGACGATGTCCTCGAGTCGCTTAAGCGCGGCAGGGTCGCCGAACACCTGCTTGCCCAGGTCCTGCCGCTTCACCCCCTCCGGTCCGGTGGTGCCGGGAAAAGCGGCCTCTATCGCCGAGAGCAATTCTCCGCCCGGTCCTTGCAGGTGGTGCACCGCGGCATCGGCATCGAACACGGGCACGCCCATTTCACGCAGCATCAGCGCCACGGCGGACTTGCCCATGCCGATCGAGCCGGTGAGGCCAAGGATGAACGGGCGGCTCATGCCGTCAGCAATGCACGGAGCGCGTCGTCGGCCTCGCCGCGCGGCGGTGTCGCGCCGAAAAAGCGGCGAAAGGCATGGTCGGCCTGCCCGATCAGCATCGACAGGCCATCCACGGTCTGAAAACCTGCGCCGCGCGCCGCCCGGAGGAACGCCGTGTCCAGCGGGCTCGTGACGATGTCGTAAAACACCGATCCGGGGGGAGCGTGGGTCATGTCAAAGACCAGTGGCGGCTGCCCGGTCATGCCCAGCGAGGATGCGTTGACCACCAGATCGAGGCAGCCCTTGCGATCGTCGAACGCGAAATCGGTGGCGTCGGCAAAATGATCCATGGGCGCCACATGGTGCTCGCCCGACGGGTCCAGTTCCTCAAGCAGAGCGCGTGCCTTGTCCGGATTGCGGCCGGCCAGCACGATCACCATGCCCTCGCCCGCCAGCGCGGTGACAATGGCCCGCGCCGCGCCGCCCGTGCCAAGGACGCGCGCCATGCGGAACAGGTGCGTCTGTTTCAGCAAAGGTTGCAGGGGTTCGAGAAAACCCGGCACATCAGTGTTGTAGCCGACAAGCTCGCCCTGTTCGGGCACCACGGTGTTGACCGCGCCGACTTTCGCCGCAAGCGGATCGAGCCGGTCGAGCAGCGGCAGGATCGCCTGTTTGTGCGGCATGGTAACATTGCAGCCGTGCCACAGCGGATCGGCGCGGCGCGCGGCAAGATAGTCCGCAAGTCCCGACGGCAGGACATGTTCAGCGCGATAATCCGCCTCGATGCCAAGGCGACCGAGCCAGAAACCATGAATCGCGGGCGACTTCGATTGCCTGATCGGATCGCCGATGACTTCGGCGTATGCCCTTTTGCTCAACCGTCCAACTCACCCTGGGCGCGCAGCGCGGAAAGCACCGCCAATAGCGGCATTCCCAGCACGGTGAAGTGGCTTCCCTCGATCCCCTCGAACAGTTGCACGCCTAAAGCCTCGATCCGGAACACGCCGACGCAGCCGGAAACCTGGGGCCATTCCCTGTCGAGATAGCTGTCGATAAATCCGGGAGAAAGCGTGCGAACCCGCAGATTTGCCTGCTCGCAGTGTTTCCACACGGTCACTCCATCACGGATCAGCACGGCGGCGCTGTGCAGGTGCATCACCTTGCCCGAAAAGAATTCGAGATGCTCTCGCGCCTGCTCGCGCGTTTTCGGCTTGTCGAACTGCCGGCCGGCCGCTTCCACCAGCGAATCCCCGCCCAGCACCAGCCGCCCGGGCGTGCCGATCGAAACCGCCAGCGCCTTCGCTTCGGCAAGGATCTTGGCCACTTCGCAGCCGGGCACGCCGATCAGTTCGCGCTTCAGGTCGTCTTCGTCCACGTCGGCGCTGCGCGCCTCGAACGGCACCCCGGCCGCCTCCAGCATGGCCTTGCGCGAGGCGCTTTGCGAAGCGAGAACGATCATATCGGCTTGGATCCCACGCTGGTGTCCGCCGAAGCGGACCGTTCATTGTAAAGGTTGATGATGGCGGCGGCAGTTTCCTCGATTGACCGCCGCGACACGTCGATCACCGCCCAGCCGTTATCCGCAAACATGCGCCGGGCATACTGCACTTCCCGCGTCACGTGATCGCCATCGACGTAAGCAGTCTCGGGCACCTGGTTCAACGACAGCAGACGGTTGCGCCGTACCTGGATCAGGCGTTCCGGACTTGTCGTCAGGCCCACCATCATCGGCCGGCGCACGGTATACAGCGACGGCGGCGGCGGGCTTTCCACCACGATGGGAATATTGGCGACCTTGAAACCGCGATTGGCGAGATAGATCGCGGTCGGCGTCTTCGAACTGCGCGAAACGCCGGCAAGGATAATGTCGGCCTCTTCCCAGTTTTCCCAGCCGATGCCGTCATCGTGGGCGATGGTGAACTGGATGGCATCGACGCGCCGGAAATAGGCCTCGTCCATCGTGTGCTGCTTGCCCGGCCGGCCGCGCGCTTCCTGCCCGAGCTGCTGTTCCAGAGCCCCAGTCACAGTATCGAGCGCGGCCACGCTCGGCAGCCCCAGCGTGGCGCAGCGCTGTTCCAGCCGCGCGCGCATTTCGTCGCTGACCAGCGTAAACAGCACGAGGCCTGGATTGGCGGCAATTTCGCCCATGATGCGATCAAGATGCTGCTGTGAACGCACCATCGGCCAGAAATGCCGCACGACATCGGCATCCTCGAACTGCGCGAGCGCCGCTTTCGCGATCATTTCCAGGGTTTCGCCCGTGGAATCCGACAAGAGATGCAGGTGCAGCCGCTGCATGAAACCCCGTTTCCCACACCCCGGGATGAGTCTGTGGATAGGCCGAGGATAAACCACGGGAGAAAAGCGACGACAAGTTTGGAGACCGATTCCACCCCCACCATCCCGCTTTCCATTGGCCGTTTCGCCACAGGTGGACAGTGTTTCCCACAGGCTGTGGGTAGTGGGGAGAAGATTCCGCTTGCCGTGGAGTCAAGCAGAGTCGGCCCTGCGGTTTTTTGTGGAGAGCCCGGCACAAATCGGGCAGAGGCCCGCAATCCCCGATATCCACAAGACCAACAGACTCCCACAATCTGATTCGATAAGAATCTATTTTGTTTAGTTGGCCAGACACACTGATTGGACAGACACGATGCCCGGTCCTCTTCTCGAAACACTCAAGGGCGCCAACCTTTCCCGGCGCCCGATCTGGCTTATGCGACAGGCCGGGCGCTATCTTCCCGAATATCGGGCGTTGCGGGCTGAAAAGGGCGGATTCCTGGCGCTGGTCTACGATACCGACGCTGCAGCTGAAATCACCGTGCAGCCGATCCGGCGCTTCGGATTCGATGGCGCCATCCTGTTTTCCGACATCCTGATCGTGCCCTACGCGATGGGCCAGAATCTGGAATTCCTCGCCGGCGAAGGTCCCCGCCTCTCGCCCCGGCTGCTCGATGCCACGCTGGAGAGCCTCTCGGCCGTGCCTGAGCGCCTTGCCCCGATCTATGCGACCGTGGCCAAGGTGAAGTCCCAGATCGGCTCTGAGACGACGCTGCTGGGCTTTGCCGGCAGTCCATGGACCGTGGCGACCTACATGGTGGCGGGCGAAGGCAGCCGCGATCATCACGAAACGCGCGCCCTTGCCTATCGCGATCCGGCTGCGTTTCAGGCGATCATCGATGCCATCACGGACGTGACCATCGAATATCTGTCGGGTCAGGTGGAAGCAGGCGCCGAAGGCCTGCAACTGTTCGATTCCTGGTCCGGCAGCCTTGCCCCGGCTGAATTCGAACGCTGGGTCATTGCCCCCAACGCGCGGATCGCGTCGGCGATGCAGGCGAAATATCCGCACGTGCCGGTGATCGGCTTTCCAAAGGGGGCGGGTGAAAAACTCGCCGCCTATGCGCGGGAAACCGGCGTGAATGCGGTGGGCGTGGATGAAACCATCGATCCGCTTTGGGCCGCACGCGAACTGCCGGCCGGGCTGCCGGTGCAGGGCAATCTCGATCCGTTGCTGCTGCTGGCCGGCGGGGCGGAGCTGGAAAAGCAGACGCTGCGTGTGCTCGATGCCTTTGCCGATCGGCCGCACGTGTTCAACCTTGGCCACGGAATCGGCCAGTTCACCCCGATCGAACACGTCGAGGCGCTGCTGAAGATAGTGCGCGGCTGGCAGCGCTGATTCCGGTTTCAGGCAACTATCGCTTCCCTAATCGGCTTGCGGGCCTATAGGCGGGATATCGCGCCAACCGAAATCGTTCGTGGCCCGTGGTCGCAAGCAGGGCGTGACGTTCTGCTTTTGCGCGCCGGGAGCCGCGCCGCGATGGCGGCCCGGTTGGCTTATCGCGAAATTGTGCCGGTCAGGGTGTGGCATTGCGCGGGCCATCCTCGAACGTTGCCTGCGTCTTCCCGGTTCCAGGCCCTGGACCACAGGGAGCACGCTGTCATTCCCGCTGCCGAAGGATGTTCCATGTCTGACAAGATCCGCCCCTTTCTGATCCAGAAGGACGAAGGCGGCCAGTTTCGCCTCACCATCCGCGAAACGCACTACAATTCGCAGGGCTATCCGATTGTGAAGGCAACCCTCCACACGGAATCCTTCGCCACCGCCAACGCGGCCAAGCTGTTCGCGCGTGAAAATTTCCGTGCCCAGAATGGTGAATTCGCGACCAAGTAACGCAAAAAAGGCTGCGCCCCCTTTGGGGCACAGCCTGCGTTTGTCGGCCCGCCCGGTGTAACCGGTCGCCCCGCAGGGGCAACCGGTCCATCCGATCAGTGGCGGAAGTGGCGCATTCCGGTGAACACCATGGCAAGGCCAGCTTCGTCGGCGGCCTTGATCACGTCTTCGTCGCGGATCGATCCGCCCGGCTGGATCACGCAGGTCGCACCGGCTTCCACCGCCGCCATCAAGCCATCCGCAAATGGGAAGAACGCGTCGGAGGCAACCGCCGAACCAACCGTCTTCGCATCGCTCCAGCCGTGGGTTTCAGCCGCTTCCTTCGCCTTGGCAGCCGCAATGCGCGAAGAATCGCGGCGGTTCATCTGCCCTGCACCGATGCCGGCGGTTACGCCCGCCTTGGCATAGACGATGGCGTTGGACTTCACATGCTTGGCCACCGTCCAGGCGAACAAGGCATCGGTAAGTTCCTGTTCGGTCGGCGCGCGTTTGGTCACGACCTTGAGGTCGGCCTTATCCAGCTTGCCATTGTCGCGGTCCTGAACCAGCAGGCCACCCGCGATCGGCACGGTAGTGAGCCCGGCGCGATCCGCATCGGGCAGGCTGTCGATCAACAGCAGGCGCAGGTTCTTCTTGCGCGCGAAGGCTTCCCGGGCAGCGGCGTCCGCACCCGGCGCGACCACCACTTCGGTGAAGATCTCGCAGATCGCGTTGGCCGTCGGACCATCCAGCGGCACGTTGGTGGCCACGATTCCGCCGAACGCCGAAACCGAGTCACAAGCCAGTGCCTCGTTCCACGCTTCCAGCAGGATATCGGCCGTGGCCACGCCGCAAGGATTGGCGTGCTTGACGATCACCACGGTCGGCTTGTTGCCGGTGAATTCTGCCACCAGTTCCAGCGCGGCGTTGGCGTCGTTGTAATTGTTGTAGCTCAGTTCCTTGCCCTGTACCTGTTCGGCCTGCGGCAGGCCGGTCACGGCGGGGTTGCGGGGAACGTAGAGCGCGGCCGCCTGATGCGGGTTTTCGCCATAGCGCAGCGTAGAAACCAACGTGTGGGCGCTGGCAAGAACAGGCGGGAAGTGATGGCCCTGGTCCACGGTGGCGAACCACTGCGAGATCGCCGAGTCATAAGCAGCGGTCGCGGCATAGGCCTTGGCCGCCATCGCACGGCGGAACGGCAGCGTGGTCGCGCCGCCGGTCTGCTCCAGCTCGGTCAGGAACGTGGCATAATCGGCCGCGTCGGTCAGGATCGTGACGTAGTCGTGGTTCTTCGCGGCCGAACGCACCATCGAAGGGCCGCCGATGTCGATGTTCTCGATCACCTCGTCACGCTCGGCGCCCTTGGCCACGGTCGCTTCGAACGGATAGAGATTCACCACGACCAGATCGATCGCGCCGATCTCGTGTTCTGCCATTGCAGCGGCGTGTTCCGGATTGTCGCGCACGGCCAGCAGGCCGCCATGGACCTTGGGGTGCAGCGTCTTTACCCGGCCGTCCATCATCTCGGGGAACCCGGTGAGGTCGGAAATGTCCATCACCGTCAGCCCGGCATCGCGCAGCGCCTTGGCG
>JBDLVU010000007.1:0-51760 GCA_039804665.1 Pseudomonadota bacterium
CCTTTTTTCCACATGCAATGCCGCGTATAGCCGCTTTGCCCGCACTATCGCGGGCTGCATCAACCGGAATTGCCGCGCCTCTCATGAGCCAGCCCGAAGCCGAAATCGTCCAGTTCGACAATGTCGGACTGCGTTACGGCACGGATCGTGAAGTGCTGAGCGATGTCAGCTTCACGCTGTTTCCCGGGCGCTTCTATTTCCTCACCGGCGCTTCGGGCGCGGGCAAGACCAGTCTGCTCAAGCTGCTGTACCTTTCGCAGCGACCCTCGCGCGGGTTGATCCGCATGTTCGGAACAGATGCCATCACCCTGCCGCGCGAACGCCTGCCCGGCTTCCGCCGCCGCATCGGTGTGGTGTTTCAGGACTTCCGGCTGGTCCCGCACCTGTCCGCGTTCGACAACGTGGCGTTGCCGCTGCGCGTGGGCGGCGTGCCTGAAAGGGAGATCACGCGGCCGGTGGCCGACATGCTGGAATGGGTGGGCCTTGGCGATCGCATGGGCGCGCGTCCGGCCACGCTTTCGGGCGGAGAGCAGCAACGGGTGGCCATTGCCCGCGCCGTCATCGCCCGGCCCGACATGCTCGTGGCGGACGAACCGACCGGCAACGTCGATCCCGACATGGCGCTGAAGCTGCTGCGCCTGTTTGAAAGCCTCAACCGGCTGGGCACCACCGTGGTCGTGGCCACCCACGATCTGCACCTGATCCAGAAGGTGCCGGAATCACTGATCATGCGGCTCGACCGCGGCCGATTGAGCGACCCGACCGGCGCGCTGCGCTATCCCCCGCGCCACGGCGGAGCCGCCCCGTTGTGAACCTGTTCGCCGCCCTTCTGTCGCCATGGCGCGAACGCGGCGCGGTGGGCGATGCGCGCCTCCTGCCCGAAGCGCAGCTTGCCGGCCCGATGCCGTGGGTCATCGCCATCATGATCGCGCTGACCGTGATCGCGGCGGCCAGCGGACTTGCCTTGCGCAATGCCGCGCGCATCGCCAGCGCCGACCTTGAAGGCGGCGTTACCGTGCAGATCGTGTCCGCCGCGCCCGCCGAACGCAACCGTCAGGCCGACGCCGCGCTCGCCCTGCTGCGTGCCACGCCCGGCGTCGTGCAGGCCAATCGCGTCGCACAGGACCAGCTCAACACGCTGGTGGAACCCTGGCTGGGCACGCGTCCGGGCGACGATGTCGAAGCGCTCCCCATCCCCGCGCTGATCGACGCGCGCCTGTCCGGCCCGGCCAGCGCCGCCCGCGTCGCCGCGCTGCGCACCCGGATCGCGGCGCAGGCACCGTCGGCGCGCGTGGATGCGCAGGCAGGCTGGCTCTCCCCGGTGTTCCGCGCCATCCATGCGCTGCAATGGCTGGCGGGTGGCCTGATCGCGCTGCTGGCCTTTGCCACCGTGGCGACGGTGCTGCTCGCATCGCGCAATGCGCTGGGCAATCACCGCGAAACCATCGAGATCGTTCATATGCTGGGCGGCACCGACCGCCAGATCGCCCGCGTATTCCAGCGCAGCATGGCCGTGGATGCCGCAGCCGGCGGGATGATCGGCCTGCTGGCCGGCACCGTCATCCTGTTCGTGCTGGGCCGCCAGTTCGCCGCGCTGGGGTCTGGCATGGTTGGCGCGGCCACGCTCGGCTGGCTCGATTGGCTGGCGATCGTGGCCATCCCCGTGGGCGGCGTCGTGCTGGCGGTGCTTACCGCGCGCTTCACCATCCTCGGCGCACTACGGCGGATGCTGTGAAAAAGCGCCCCGGCCTGTTCCGCCGCATCGGCTCGTTCGTGCTGCTGCTCTGGCTGCTCGGCTTCCTGTGGTTCGCGCTCA
Organism: Pseudomonadota bacterium; assembly: GCA_039804665.1. Lineage (GTDB taxonomy): Bacteria > Pseudomonadota > Alphaproteobacteria > Sphingomonadales > Sphingomonadaceae > Novosphingobium. The sequence continues at coordinate 1,817 of JBDLVU010000007.1, forward strand.
TCCTGCCGCAGCCGGCGGGCGACGTGCAGACCGATGGCGTCGTGGCGCTTACCGGCGCGGGCGGCCGCATTCCCCGCGCGATCGAGGTGCTGCGCAAGGGGCAGGCGCGCCGGATGCTGGTCGCCGGGGTAGACAGCGAAGTGCGCCCGCGCGAATTCGCGGCGGAGTACCACGTGTCTACCGCCATGCTCGCCTGCTGCCTGACGCTCGGCTATGAATCGGTCGATACCCGCTCCAACGCGCAGGAAACCGCGCGCTGGATCGCGGCTCAGCACATCGGTTCGGTGCGGCTGGTCACAACCGACTGGCACATGCGCCGCGCCGCGTTCGACCTGTGGATCGCAGGGCCAAAGGGGCTGGTGATCGTGGAAGACGCGGTGCGTTCCAAACCGTCGCTGAAGACGCTCTTCATCGAATACAACAAGCTCCTTGCCCGCGCTGTGGCGTGGGCCGCCGGATGGTGATCATGACCCGTAGCAGCAGCCCGTCCGCCAGCCTCGTCGAGATCGGGCGCAGCCTTGCGTTCTACGTCGCGTTCTATCTTGGCAGCGTGCCCTTCGTGCTCGGCACCTTTCCTGCGATGCTGATCTCGCGCAGGCTGTTCCGGTGGATCGTGCATGGCTGGTCGGCATGGCACCGCGGCTGCTGCCGCGTTCTGCTTGGCATCCGCTTGCAGGCCGAAGGCTTCGAACCGCGCAGCGGCGTGCTCTATGCCGTGAAGCACGAATCCTTCTTCGAGGCGATCGACCTGCCCTATCAGTACCCCCACCCGGTGGTCTTCGCGAAGCAGCAGCTGCTCAACATTCCGCTGTGGGGCAAGGCGGGCGCCCTCTACGGCCTGATCGGCGTGGATCGCGAAGCCGGCGCACGGGCGCTGCGCGCCATGCTGAAGGAGGCGCGCGCACGCGTTGCCGATGGCCGCCCGCTGGTGATCTTTCCCGAAGGCACGCGCGTGCCGCACGGTACGACGCGCCCGCTTCAGGCCGGTTTCGCCGGTATCTACAAGTTGCTGGGCCTGCCTGTGATCCCCGTCGCGGTGGACAGCGGCCCACTCTACCACCGCCCATGGAAGCGCAAGGGCACCATCCGCTATATCTATGGCGCCGAGATCCCGCCCGGCCTCCCGCGTGAGGAGATCGAGGCGCGCGTTCACACGGCCCTGAACGCACTCAACCATGGTTGAAACCGACCAGGATGGGGCCGAGGCCCGTCGGTCCCCCCTCAAGGTTCTAGGTCCCGGGCTTGTCACGGGCGCTGCTGACGACGATCCCAGCGGCATCGGCACCTATAGCCAGGTCGGCGCACAGTTCGGCTATACCCTGCCCTGGGCGCTGCTGTTCAGCCTGCCGCTGATGGCTGCGATCCAGGAAATCTGCGCGCGTATCGGTGCCAGCACCGGCCTTGGCATCGCGCAGAACCTTAAGGAGCACTATCCCCGCTGGCTGCTGCGCTTCGTCGTGGTGCTGCTGCTCGTCGCCAACGTCATCAATCTTGGCGCGGACCTTGGCGCGATGGGCGCGGCGATGGCCCTGCTGGTGCCGGGGCCGGTCCTGCCGATGACGATCGCGTTCGGCGTGGCCAGCATCCTGCTCGAAGTCTTCGTCAGCTACAGTCGCTATGCCGCCGTGCTGAAGTGGGCAACGATGTCGCTCCTGTCCTATTTCGCGGTCGTGCTGCTCGCGCACGTGGACTGGGGCGCTGCCGTCAAGGGGACGCTGTTTCCCCGGTTCACGTTCGACAAGGACCACGTGATGGCGCTGGTCGCCGTGCTCGGCACCACGATCAGCCCTTACCTGTTCTTCTGGCAATCGGGGCAAGAGGTGGAGGAGCAGCACCGCCGCCATACCAAGCCGCTGTGCGTCTCCCCCCGCACCGCCGGGGCCGAACTGCGCCGCATCCGCACCGATACGCTCGTCGGCATGACCTTTTCCAACTTGACCGCGATTGCCATCGTCATTGCCACGGCGGCCACGCTGCACCAGTCGGGCGTGGTCCAGATCGAAAGCGCGATCGAGGCGGCAACCGCGCTGCGACCGCTGGCCGGCGATCTGGCCTTCGCGCTGTTCGCGCTGGGCATCGTCAGCACCGGACTGCTGGCCGTGCCTGTCCTTGCGGGCTCTGCCGCCTATGCCGTCGCCGAAACGTTCGGCTGGCGCGAAGGGCTGAACCATCGCCTGCGCGAGGCCAAGGCGTTCTATGCCGTCATCGCGCTTGCCACGCTGGCGGGCATCGCCATGAACTTCCTGTCGATCAACCCGATGCGCGCGCTGTACTGGTCGGCGGTGGTCAACGGCCTGCTGGCCCCGCCGCTGATGATCGTGACGATGCTGATCGCCCGCAACCGCGCGATCATGGGCGATCTTGTCATCAGCCGCGGCATCGCCTTCGGAGGATGGCTGTCCACCGCGGTGATGGCCGCGGTCGCGGTGCTTTACCTGGTCGTTTAGGCGGGGACTTTCGCACCGCCATTGTGATCGGCCCGGCCAAAATCGGGCCGCGCATCGTCCTGTCCCATCTCGATGATCGAGCGGCGGATCGCCCGGGTGCGGGTGAAGTGTTCGAACAACGTGTCGCCATCCCCGGCGCGGATCGCATCCTCAAGCTCGCGCAAGTCGCGGTTGAACCGCGTCAGCATGTCGAGCACCGCCTCGCGGTTATTGAGGAACACGTCGCGCCACATCGTCGGGTCCGACGCGGCGATGCGGGTGAAGTCGCGGAAGCCGCCCGCCGAGTATTTGATGACCTCGCTTTGCGTAACGCGTTCAAGATCGGATGCCGTGCCGACGATGGTATAGGCGATCAGGTGCGGCAGGTGGCTGGTCACCGCCAGCACCAGATCGTGATGTTCCGCATCCATGATTTCCACGCGCGCGCCGAAAGCCTCCCACAAGGCCACCAGCCGCGCCAGCTTTGCCCCTTCCACATAGTCCGGCGGAGTGATGATGCACCAGCGGTTGCGGAACAGGCTGGCAAAGCCTGCATCCGGACCGCTTTGTTCGGTGCCGGCCACCGGATGCGCCGGGATCACGCAGGCGCCCGGCAGCGCCTCGGTCAGGGCGCGCGTCACGCTTGCCTTGCTTGATCCCACGTCCGAAATCACCGCGTCGGGCGATAGCGCCGGCGCCAGTTCGCGCGCGGCGTCACCCATCGCGCCGACCGGCACGCACAGCACCACCAGATCGGCGCCCCGCACCGCGTCTGCCGCCGTATCGGCAATGGCGTGCGCCAGCCCGATTTCGCGCGCGCGGAGCCGCACCGCAGGATCGGCGTCAAAGCCGGTGACCTGCGCGCCGGGCACGTATTCCTGCACCGCGCGCGCCACCGATCCGCCTAGCAGGCCAAGGCCGATAACGGCCACATGGCTGAACGGCTTGCTCATGCGCGCGCTCACTTGGCGGTGTCCGCCATCTGGCGCAGCGCAGCGGCGATGTCGTCCATTTGCGCCGCCGTGCCGATGGTGATGCGCAGGCACTGCGGCAGCCCCTGCCCCGGCAACCAGCGCGTGATGTAGCCATGCTCCATCAGGCCGAGATAGGCCGCTTCGGCGGTCAGCTTGCCCGAAAACTCGATCAGCACGAAATTCGCCTTGCTCGGCAGGGCGCGCAGGCCGTGGTTGCCCAGCGCGCCAAGCGCCGCCTCGAACCGCGCGCGCTCGGCAAGGTTATGGTCGCGGCTCGCCGCCACGAACGTCTGGTCCTCAAGCGCCGCCAGCGCGGTTGCCTGCCCGGTCAGCGAGATATTGAACGGCCCGCGAATGCGGTTGAGCATGTCCACCAGTTCGGGCGCGCCGGTGGCCCAGCCGATGCGTTCGCCGGCAAGGCCATAGATCTTAGAAAAAGTGCGCGTCACCAGCACGTTGCGCGTCGTCGCCGCCAGTTCGAACGCGCCATCGTCCTCGCCCGCTTCAACGTATTCGCCATAGGCCTGGTCGATCACCAGCAGGATGTCGGGGCGCAAGCCTGCGTGCAGGCGCGCCACTTCATCGCGGCCGATATAGCTGCCGGTCGGATTGTTCGGGTTGGCAAGGAACACCACGCGCGTGGCATCAGTCACGCAGGCCAGCAGCGCGTCCACGTCGGTGCCATAGTCCTTGTCGGGCGCCACCACCGGCGTTGCCCCGCACCGCCGCGCGGCGATGTCATAGACCGAAAAGCCGAAGCGGACGTACAACACCTCGTCGCCCGGCCCGGCAAAGGCCTGCGCGGCAAGGTTCAGCAGCTCGTCCGATCCGGTGCCCATCACGATGCGATCGGCCGCAAGTCCGTGCAGCCGCCCCAGCCCTTCGCGCAAGGCCTTGCTGTCGGGATCGGGATAGCGCGAAGGATCGCCCGCCGCCGCCCCGCGCGCGGCCAGCGCCAGCGCGCTGGTGCCCAGCGGGTTCTCGTTGGCCGAAAGCTTGGTCAGCACGCGGCCGTCGGTGCCCGTGGACTTGCCGGGCACATAGGCATGAATGGCCTCGATCCACGGCTTCGGGGTCGGGCGGTTCGAAAGGTCTTGCGCGTCTGCCATGATCGGCGGGCCTTAGCCGTGTTGGACGCGCAAGGGAACAGGCCGCGTGCGCTCTAGGCCGCGTCGCCCGCCAGCTTCCAGTCGCTGGTCATGCCGAACGCGGGCACGGAAACCTTGCCGTCTTCGCCGCGCCCGATCAGGTGCGGGGTATCGCCGCGCAGGCCCTGCGGCAAGCCGGCGGCTGCGATCTGATAGGGCGAGACGCGCGCACGGGTGCACAGGCCGCCGTTACCGTCCGAAACTAGCCCGGTCTCGAATTGCAGGCCCTGCTGGCTTTGCCGGCTGCGACGCACGGTGGCCACCGCCAGCTGCCCATCGCCCAGATCGAGCACGAACTGCGTGCCCACCGGTACGTCCAGCAGCCCTTCGATCAGCGCGCCCGATGCCGAAAGGTTGCGCAGCACAACGGGGTAATAGTGGTTGTCGTGTACCACACCCACGCGGCGGAACATGGCCTGCCGGTCGTTGCGCTGGCACGCCGGACCTGCGGGATCAATCTTCCATTCCCCGCCGGAAATATGCGCCACGAAAGCGTCGTTGGTCAGCGGCCTGCTGTAGATAAAGCCCTGGATCAGCGAAACCTTCAGCTCCTTCATCAAGTCGAACTGGTCGAAGCTCTCGATCCCCTCGGCCGTGGTGTCCATGTCCAGCGCGCCTGCCAGCGCGACGATCGCGGCGATGATCGCACGGTTGCGCGATCCCTCCTCGGTCGCGCCGCGCACGAAGGACTGATCGATCTTGATTTTGTCGAAGGGCGCCGTCTTCAGATAGGCGAGCGAGCTGTACCCCGTGCCGAAATCGTCGAGCGCCAGCCGCACCCCTAGCGCCTTCAGCGCGCGGAACCGGGCATCGGTGGTGCAACCTTCCTGCAGGAACACGCCCTCGGTGATTTCCAGCTCCAGCCGGTCCGGGTCCAGCCCCGAACTGGCGAGCGCATTGGCGACAATCGCCGGGAACCCCTCGTCCGCGAACTGCACGGGCGAAACGTTCACCGCCACGCGCAGGTTGCCGGGCCAGGCCATGGCATCGTGGCACGCCTTGCGCAGCACCCATTCGCCAATGCCCTTGATCAGGTTGGATTCCTCGGCAATCGGAATGAACCGGGCGGGGCTGACCATGCCATGTTCGGGGTGGTTCCAGCGCACCAGCGCCTCAACGCCCGCGCACACGTTGGTCTGCGCGCGCACCACCGGCTGATAGTGCAGGTCCAGTTCGCCCTTGGCCAGCGCGTCGTGCAAGTCCTCTTCCAGCAGCCGGCGATCCTCCGCCGCTTTCAGCAGATCGGGCGCGAAGAAGCGGAATCGGCCACGGCCGCCCCCCTTGGCAGCATAAAGCGCCAGATCGGCATTGCGGACCAGTTCGTCCTTGCCGTCCCCATCATAAGGCGAAACCGCCACCCCCACCGAGGCGCCGATCAGGCAGCGGTTGCCTTCGATGGTATAGGGCTGCGAAATGCTGGTGATCAGGCGCGTGGCGATCTCGCCCAATTCGCCGCGATCGTCCTGATCGGGCAGGATCACCTGGAACTCGTCGCCGCCCAGACGGCTGACCTTCTCCTTGTCGCCGATCACGCGCACCATGCGTTCGGCCACCTGCTTGAGCAGGGTATCGCCCACCGCATGACCCATCGTATCGTTGACCTGCTTGAAGCGGTCGAGATCGATCAGCATGATCGCACAGGCGCGTTGCTGGGCGCCCGATGCGGCCAGCGTCTTTTCCAGCAACTGCGCCATGTGGCGGCGGTTGAGCAGTCCGGTCAGCGGATCGTGCAACGCAAGGTGAGAGCTTTCCTCCGCCTCGCGCCGTTCGCTGGTCACGTCCTCGCAGTGCCCGAACCAGCCGGCGAAGCGGCCGCCCGCGGAACGCGGTTCGCCGGCAATCGACCACCAACACATCTTGCCCTGCCGCTCGCTGCGCACGATCACGCGGTCAAAGCGCGACTTGCGCGCCAGCGCGAACGGCAGCGTGCGCTCGCTTTCCCCATCGGGGCGCAGGAACAGGTCAAGGAACACGCGCCCGGCGGGAGCATCATCGCCGCACAGCGCCTTGCGCGCGGCGGGGGAAAGGTAAACAAGCCGGCCTTCGACGTCGGTCATCCAGAAACTGCCGAGGCCCATCGCCTCATAGGCGCGGGCAAGTGCGGCGGCATCGGCCGGGGCCAGTTCCGCGCCCGGCTCCGCCCCGCGCCCCATACCCAGCAATGCCCGTCCCTTGGCAATCACCACGACTTACTCCCGCGCCCCTACGTCCGCCCGTTTGTAACGAAAGGTGCTTCCCGCGGGGTTAACGCGCGGACACTTTCGCGTAACCGCCATGACACAAAAAAGGGCCGGAAGCGGGCTAGCGCTTCCGGCCTTGAGTCTGTTCGCAGGAGGAACATGGTCTGGCGGGGTGGGGGAGAGAGGGAGAGGATCAGGCCCCCCGCCCCGCCAAGCTCGGTATTCGGGTAATCAGATGTTGTAGGCGCGTTCGCCGTGTTCGGTGATGTCGAGGCCTTCGCGCTCGGCATCTTCGGTCGGACGCAGACCCATGGTCTTGTCGAGAGCGATGAACAGGATGGCCGAGACGCCGCCCGAGAGCACCAGGGTCAGCACCACCGCCTTGAGCTGGGTGATGAACTGGGCCGCCATGTCGTACTTGCCGGCAACGGCGGGGAACACGGTGTAGTCCATCCAGCCCTGGCCGCCGAGCGACGGGTCGGCGACGATCGCCGTACCCAGCGCGCCGACGATGCCGCCGATGCAGTGGACGCCGAAGACGTCGAGCGTATCGTCGTACTTGAGCTTGTTCTTCACGGTCGACACGAAGAAGAAGCAGACCGGCGAGACGATCAGGCCAAGGACGATCGAGGTCATCGGCGCGGCGTAGCCCGAAGCCGGGGTGATCGCCACGAGGCCGGCGACGGCACCCGAGGCAGCGCCCAGCATGGAAGGCTTGCCGTGCTTGATCTGCTCGACGATCGACCAGGAGACGGCGGCGGCAGCGGTAGCGACGAAGGTGTTGATGAAAGCGAGTGCGGCAAGGCCGTTGGCTTCAAGGTTGGAGCCGGCGTTGAAGCCGAACCAGCCCACCCACAGCAGCGAGGCGCCGATCATGGTCATGGTCAACGAGTGCGGCGGGGTGGCTTCCTTGCCAAAGCCCAGACGCTTGCCGATCACGAGGCAGCCAACCAGACCGGCGATACCGGCGTTGATGTGCACCACGGTGCCGCCGGCGAAGTCCAGCGCGCCCCAGCCATAGAGCAGGCCGCTGTCGGTCGGCGCATCGGCCAGGAAGTCCGGACCCGCGAAGTACCACACCATGTGCGCCATCGGGAAATAGACCAGCGTCAGCCACAGCACCGTGAAGATCATCAGCGGGGTGAACTTCACGCGTTCCGCAAAGGCGCCGACGATCAGCGCCGGCGTGATGCAGGCGAAGGTCATCTGGAAGATGATGTAGGCGTATTCGGGGATGTAGACGTTGTTCGAGAACGTCGCCGCATACGTGCTGGCCGAAACGCCCGCGAGGAAGGCCTTGGACAGGCCGCCGAAATAGGGCGAACCGCCAGTGAAGGCCATCGAATAGCCCCAGCTGACCCAGCACAGCGCGGCCACCGAAACGATCATGAAGACCTGCATCAGCACCGACAGCATGTTCTTCGTGCGAACGAGGCCGCCATAGAACAGCGCCAGCGCCGGGATGCTCATCAGCAGGACGAGCGTGGAAGAGAGCAACATCCAGGTGGTGTCGCCCTTGTTGACCATCGTGGCCATCTGTTCGGCCGTCGGTGCCTTGATCGGCCCGGCCGCCTGCGCGAAAGCGGCGGTAGAGACGGCGAGCGAAAGCCCGAGCCCCGCTGCGCCACTGATCATCTTTCGGATCATATGGTTACCCCTCATGTCGGTTCAGAGCGCCGTATCGCCGGTCTCGCCCGTGCGGATGCGCGTGGCGGAAGCGAGGTCGAGCACGAAGATCTTGCCGTCGCCGATGGCCTCGGTCGAAGCGGTCTGCTGGATGGTTTCGATGATCTGCGGGGCAAGATCGTCGCTGGCAGCGATCTCGATCTTCACCTTGGGCAGCATGTTCGTGGAATATTCGGCGCCGCGATAGATCTCGGTCTGGCCCTTTTGCCGGCCGAAACCCTTCACTTCGGACACCGTCATCCCGGCAACGCCCAGCCCCGACAGCGCTTCACGCACTTCGTCGAGCTTGAACGGCTTGATGATGGCGATGATGAATTTCATTCATGCCCCCTTTCAGACCACTTCCGCCGGACGACCTGCCGGCAGGGTCTATTAAGCAAGGGGCGTGCCAAATGCGGAGAAGCCCGGATTCCGTGCTTCACAAAGGCGGATGACGCGCTGCAACAAAAAAGGGCGCTCGAATCTTGGGCAACGAAGTCGCCATGCCTAAATTTTAGGCATCCTTAAGGTGCAAGCGTGCCCACACTGGCAGGTGGTCCGATGCCACCGCCGCCAGCGGGCTGTGATGCACGCCCGCCTGCTCCGCACGCCAGTGCGGGCTCACCACAATCCGGTCCAGCGACGCCAGAGGCCGCCGCGCGGGAAAGCTGCGACCCGGCGCCAGCACGCTCCAGTCCGCGCCGAATGCGCCCAGCGCCCCCCCTTGGGCCGACCATTCGTTCATATCGCCCATCAGCACCGCCGGCGCGCCGGGCTCGCACGTGTCCAGATGCCGGCACACCGCCTGGATCTGGTGTCTTCGCCTGAGGCCGGACAGGTCAAGATGCATCCCCACCAGCCGCACCACCTGCTGCCCCACGCGCAAGGCGGCGCACACCGCCCCGCGCGGCTCGATCGTGGGCAGGTCCACCGGGGTAACGTCCAGCACCTCGATCTCGCGCCGCACCAGCAGCACGTTGCCGTGCCAGCCGATGCTAGCCGGCTTCATCCCCGGCGCCACCGGCTTCCACGGGCTGTGGTCGTCCAGCATCTGGCGCGGGATCACTGCCGCGCGCGCGCCAAAGCGGCGATCCGCTTCCTGCAAGGCGATCACGTCGGCATCGATTTCGCGCAGCACCGCCAGGATGCGGTCAGGATCGCGCCTGCGGTCAAGCCCGACGCCCTTGTGGATGTTGTAGCTGGCGACGGTCAGTTGCAAGGCGCGATCAGGCCGCGCCGATGTAGCGGTCGGTGGCGCGCACCGGTAGCCCGTCGATGCTGCGCGTGCGCCCGGCGGTCTTGGCCTCCCATGCTTCTGGGTCGGCCTGTGCGTGGTATTTCACCAGCGCCTGCCGCTCGTGATCGAGCGTCATGATCGGAACGCCCCAGCCGCAACTGGTCTGCACGCTGTCTACCGCGATGTCGAAAATCTGCCGCGTCCCCGGCAGAATCGTGAAATGCGCCGCCAGTTCTGCCCATTCGGGGTCGGCGGGCAGCACCGGCTCGCCATGGCCGTAAAGGCGCAGGATCAGCGCTGGCTGCTGGAAATTGCACATCATCACCGTGATGCGGCCGTCCGCCACCAGATGCGCGTGGGTTTCGTTGCCCGATCCGCCCAGATCGAGATAGGCAACGCGGTTCGGCCCCAGCACGCGAAAGCTGTCATACCCCTTGGGCGAAAGGTTGATCCGCCCTTCGGCCGCAGCGGTCGCCACGAAGAACACCGATTGCCGTCCGATCATCGCCTGATGGTCCGGCGTGATGTGATCGGTGAAGGCGGACATCAGAGAAAGTCCTTGAGCGTGGTGATAAAGCGGTCGAACTGGTCATGGTGCAGCCAGTGCCCCGCGTTCTCGAACTCCATCACCGTGGCGTTCTGGAAGTGCTTGACCCGCCCGTCGCGTTCCGGGTTACCCGCCCACGAATCCGCGCCGTTCAGCAACAGCGTCGGGCAGGTGATCGCGCTCCACAGCTCGTGCTTGCGCTCGCTCGAGATGTCATAGGGATGCTCGATCCGCACATAGGGATCGAACTTCCACGTGAACGTCCCGTCCTCGTTGCGGTTGATGCCGTGCGTGGTCAGGTGCCGCGCCTGTTCATCGGTCAGGTACGGGTTCTCGGTCTTCATGCGCGCATAGGCGTCCTGAAGCGTGGGATAGCGGCGTGGCAGGCGCCCGGCGGCCTTGCGCTTTTCCGCGATGTAATCGCGGATGCGCCGGCCGAACGGCACGTCCTTCATCCGCACTTCCCATTCGGGCGTCGGAAACAGCCCCTCGATCGCCACCAGCTTGCGTACGTCTTCGGGAAACAGGCCGGCATAGCGCAACGAGACATTGGCGCCCCACGAATGCGAGACGATCGTCACCGGCGCCAGGTTCAGCTGGTGCACCAGCTGCGCTACGTCATAGACCATGTCCATCGTGCGATAGTTGCCGTCGCTGGCCCATTCGCTGTCACCGTGGCCGCGATGGTCCATCGCGATCACGTGCCAGTCGTCGCGCAGCGCCTCGGCCGTCCAGTCCCAGCTGCGGCAATGGTCGCGCCCGCCGTGGATCAGCAGCAACGGCGGCTTGTCCGCATTGCCCCAATCGACATAGTGCAGCCGCAGCCGCTGCGAGGTGAACGTGTTCGAGGTGGGTCCGAGAAGGTTCATGCAGCCTCTCCTGCCGTGCTTGCGAACGCTTCGCAAGCCTGCGCGAGCACCTTCCTTACCAGCAAAAGGCTTCAGCGTTCCTTCGTGGCCGAGAAGGTCAATTCCGGATTGCGTTCCTGCTGATAGTTCACGTCCCACGCCGACCGCGCCATGAACACGGGATCGCCGTCACGGTCCTTGGCAAGGTTGCTCAGGTTGAAATCGGCAAACCCCTTCAGCGCGGCTTCGGTTCCCTTCAGCCAGCGCGCGGTGTCGAACGGCGATGCTTCCAGCACCGCCTCCACTTTGTATTCCGCCTCAAGCCGCGAAATCAGCACGTCCAGCTGCAACTGGCCGACCACGCCGACGATCCACTGGCTGCCGATCTCAGGATAGAACACCTGGATCACGCCTTCTTCCGAAAGATCGTCCAGCGCCTTGCGCAACTGCTTGGTCTTGGTCGGGTCCTTCAACGCCACGCGGCGCAGGATTTCGGGCGCGAAGTTGGGCAGCCCGGTAAAGCGCAGGTCGTTCTTTTCGCTCAGCGTATCGCCCACGCGCAGCGTGCCGTGGTTGGGAATGCCGATGATGTCGCCCGCCTCGGCCGTATCGGCAATCTCGCGGTCCTGCGCGAAGAACAGAATCGGCGAATGCACCGCAATCGGCTTGCCCAGGCCCGAAGGAATCAGCTTCATCCCACGCCGGAACGTGCCCGAAACCATGCGCATGAAGGCGATGCGGTCGCGGTGCTGCGGGTCCATGTTGGCCTGCACCTTGAAGATGAAGCCGGTCACGTCGCTGCGTTCGGGGTCGATCGTGCCCTCGCTCGACGATTGCGGGCGCGGTGGCGGCGCGAACCGCGCAATCGCGTCGATCAGCTCGGCCACGCCAAAGTTCTTCAGCGCCGATCCGAAATAGACCGGCGTCAGGTCGCCATGACGATAGGCTTCCAGATCGAACTCGGGATAACCCGCGCGCGCCAGCTCGATCTCCTCGGCCACTTCGTCGGGAATGGGCAGCCCCTCCCCTGCCGGCTCGCGCTTGCCCAGAAATTCGCGGCTGTCGCCTTCGGGCCGCGCGATCATGTCGTCGGCAAAGTTCATCACGCCCTGGAACACGCCGCCCATGCCGATCGGCCACGACATCGGCACGACGTCCAGCGCCAGCGCGTCGGCCACTTCGTCCAGCGTCTCGAACACGCTGCGCCCTTCGCGGTCCACCTTGTTGACAAAGGTGATGATCGGCACCGACCGCATCCGGCAAACCTCGAACAGCTTGCGCGTCTGCGGCTCGATGCCCTTGGCGGCGTCGATCACCATGATCGCCGAATCGACCGCGGTCAGCGTGCGATAGGTGTCCTCGGAAAAGTCTTCGTGGCCCGGCGTATCCAGCAGGTTGAACACGATGCCGTCCTTCTGGAACGTCATCACCGAGCTGGTCACGGAAATCCCGCGCTGCTGCTCGATCTTCATCCAGTCGGACCGCGCGCGCCGTGCCTGTCCACGGGCCTTCACCTCGCCAGCAAGGTGGATGGCCCCGCCTTGCAACAGCAGCTTTTCGGTCAGCGTGGTCTTACCGGCGTCGGGGTGCGAAATGATGGCGAAGGTGCGGCGATTGGACATGGGGATCGCCCCTAGCGGAGGCCCGCGCCCCTGTCACGCCTCACCCACCGGCAAGGCAGGTCCGCAAAGCCTCGCTTTCACGCGGGGTCAGCGTACGCCCTCCGCGCGTGGACATTTCCACCCGTCGTCCCTTTGCTCCGGCATCGATCACTTCAACCATCAGGTCGCGCGATACATTCCACGCGCCGCTGCGGGGCGGATTGCCGCCACCGGGCGCCCATTGCCCTTCCAGAGGCAGCCGCTGCATCAGGCAGGCCGAAAGCGGCGCCCCCGGCAACGCGGTGTTGGCAAACAGCAGGTGGCGCATTTCCTCTGCCTGCCGCTTGTGGCCAAACGTCAGCGCCAGCAGCACCAGCCCCGCCAGCGATCCCAGCAACAGCGGCCAGCCCAGCCACGCCCGCTTCTTCGAAGACGGCGGCGTCGCGCCACACGATCCGCTTTCGCAGCCGCTCATGCCGGCCGCACCGTTACCGAAAGCCGGAACCGCGCCGTCTGGCCCGCAGGCAGCAGCACGACGCCCGGCTTGGTCCGGAAATCGCCATCAAAACCCGCCGGATCGGCAATCCCCGCCCACGGCTCAAGGCAGATATAGTTCGCCCCCGGCACCTGCCACAGGCCGAACATGCGCATGTCCGGAAAGGCCACGTCCAGCCACGCCCCGCCATCCGCGCCATACGACACGCGCCGGCTCGCCAGATCGTCCCAGATCAGCGCGTCATCGCGGAACAGCTCTTCGCGCAAGGGCAATTCGCGCCCCTGCACCGGCGTCGGCTTGCCTTCGGGCAGCAAAAGCCCGTCCGCCTTGCCGATCGCGCGCACATCCTCCGGCTCGGGGCGTTCGAACACCACCTTTTGCGCGTGCTTTTCCGCCCCGCCCGGCAACGGCCAGGCAAACGCGGGGTGAAAGCCAAAGCTGAACGGCAGGTCGGTGGGATTGGGGTTCAGCACGCTCGCCTCCACCACCAGCGTCATCCCCTCCACGCGGAACGCCACCTCCAGCACGAAGCCGAACGGATAGGCCGCGCGCGTCTCGGGCGAATCGGTCAGTCGGAACCGCGCATGGTCCGTTCCCGCATCCACGGCCGCAAACCGGCTCCGCCGCGCAAACCCATGCTTGGGCAGCGTGTAGTCCCGCCCATCGATCCGCAGCCGATCCTCGCGCAGCGCGCCCACGATCGGGAACAACAGCGGCGCCCGCCCCGTCCAGAACGCCGGGTCGGCATCGGTCATGTATTCGCGGCCTTGCGCATCGCGCAGCGACCACAGCTCCGCGCCCAGCGGATGCACCCGCGCGGTCAGCCCCCCGGCAGCGGCGATTTCCACCAGTTCGGGCAATTCCGGTTCATCGTGGGGTATCACGCACGGCCTTTCGCTGTTTACCGTTTGTTGTCCGCACCCGTGCCATGGCCTTCAACCGCAACATCCGGCGGGAACCGGGTCCGGGGGACGGGCGATGCGTAGCACACTTGCGGGCGCCCTCGCCTGCCTTGTTAGGGTTACGGGCGCAAGCCCGGCAATACCACTGGTGGCACCACTCGCGCTTGCCGGCTGCGCCAAGGGCAACCACTATGCCGTGCGTCCCGCCGATGCCTGCGCGCAGCTTGCCGCCTCGGAACTGCCGCTGATGGTTTTCGGCAGCATGGCCAGCGCCACCGAAGCCGTCCGCCACGGCAACGATACGGTGATCTGGCGCGTGTTTAACGATGCCGATGACGAGATGATCCGCCTTGCCGCCCACGTTGCGCCCGATGGCGAGGGCAGCCGCATCTGGACCGAAGTCCTGCCTCCTGCCGGCGCGTATCACCGCCGTGTGGAACAGGGCATGGACAAGGTGCCGTCCGTCGTCGCCTTCTATCGCACGGTGGCCGAAGAACAGGTCGCCTCGGCCATGACCGGCCGCGATTTCAACATGGCCGCCATCACCCCCGCGATGATGGGCGCCACGCTGGCGATCAGCCGGCAGATCCAGCAGGACGCGATGCACGCCGCCTCCGACGCGCAGGCACGACGCCCTGAACCTGCCCCGGACAGCGAAGACTATGCCCCCGCCGACGAAGGGCCCGATACGTCCTACGGCGAACCGATGGACGGATCGGACTCCTAGGCCTTACCCGCGCAAGGCCGCGCCCTGCTTCGCCGCAGCGGCCACCACCTTGTCGGCAATCGCCTTCAGCGCGGCGTCGTCAAAGCTCTTGTCCACCGGCTGCAACGTCACCTCGATGGCGATGCTCTTGTGGCCTTCGGGCACGCCGGCCCCGCGGAAATCGTCGAACACGCGCGCGGCCACGATGGCCTGCTTGTCCGCGCCCTTCACGCTGCGCAGCAGGTCGCCCGCCGGCACCGAATCCGGCACCAGGAAGGCAAAGTCGCGCGTCACCGCCTGCAACGCGGGCGGCGCATAGTGCGCGCGGGCAAAGCCGCTGGCACCCTTCCTGGCGGGGATGCGGTCAAGGAACAGCTCCACCACCGCCACCGGGCCATCAAGGTCGAAGGCCTTGGCCGTTGCCGGATGCAGCATCCCGAACCGCGCCAGCACCTGCTTCGGCCCCAGCCGCAGCGTGGCCGACTGGCCGGGATGGAACTGGCTGCCCGCCTCGCCCATCACCTGCAAATTCTCCACTGGTGCGCCGGCTTCCGCCAACAGCGCTAGCGCCTCGGCCTTGGCATCGAACGCGTCGAAGGCCACCGCCTTGCCGCTCGCCCAGCCGCGCGGGGTCCTTTCACCCGCCAGCACCACGGCAAGGCTCAGCTTTTCGTCGCTCGAACCATCGTCCGCGCGCAGATAGCGCCGCCCGATCTCGAACAGACGCACCGATGCCGCACCGCGATCCAGATTGCGCCGCGTCGCCGTCAGCAGCCCCGGCAGCAGCGAAGGCCGCATCGCCTTCAGGTCTTCCGAAATCGGGTTGGCCAGCGTCCACACGAACTGCCCGTCGGCAAACGCCGCCGCTTCCGCCTCGGGCAGGAAGGACCATGTCACCGCTTCGTTCAGCCCGCGTGCCGCCGCCGCGCGCCGCACCCGGCGCTCCAGCGCCTGCACCGGCGTCGCAGTCGGCTTCGCCACGCCATCGGCGCGGGGCAGCGGGGTTGAAGGCACCGCATCCAGCCCGTGCACGCGGATCACTTCTTCCACGATATCGGGCGCGCCATCCACGTCCGGCCGCCAACTCGGCACCGAAACCGCCCAATGGCCGCCTGCTTCCACCACGCCAAAGCCCAGCGCGTTCAGGATGCGCTGCTGCTCCGCTGCGGGCACGTCCACGCCGCCCAGCCGCCCGGCCAGCGCCGGATCATAGGCCACGCTCTTGTGCCCCGAAGGCGCCGCGCCTGCGCGCACCACCTCGGATGCCTCGCCGCCGCAGATCTGCACGATCAGGTCGGTCAGCAGGTCCAGCCCGGTATCCAGGAACGCCGGGTCCACCCCGCGCTCGAACCGCCCGCGCGCATCCGAAGCCAGCGCCAGCGCCTGCCCCGTGCGCGCGATCCGCTGCGGGTTGAAATAGGCGATTTCCAGCAGCACGTCGGTGGTCGTGTCCGAACAGCCCGAATGCTCGCCGCCCATGATCCCGGCAATGTCGTGGACGCCGGCATCGTCGGCGATCACGGTCATCGCGCTGTCCAGCACGTAATGCTTGCCGTTCAGCGCGGTCACGCCTTCGCCGTCAACGGCACGCCGCGCCACCACCGCGCCGTTCAGCGTGGCAAGGTCATAGGCGTGCGCCGGCCGGCCATAGCCCAGCATCACATAGTTGGTCGCGTCCACCAGCGCCGAGATCGGCCGCTGGCCCGCACTCTTCAGCGCGTCCTGCAACCACTTCGGGCTCGGCCCGTTCGTCACGCCCCGGATCACGCGGCCATAGAACGCCGGGCAACCCTCGGCATCGTCGGTGCGGATTTCCACCGGGCAGGGATAGCTGCCGGCCTGCGGTGTCACCGCGATAGGCTTCAGCGAACCCAGCCCCGCCGCCGCCAGATCGCGCGCAATGCCATACACGCCCATGCAGTCGGGCCGGTTCGGCGTGATGCTCACGTCGAACACCGGATCGCTGCCAAGGTAATCGGCAAAGCTGGTGCCCACCGGCGCATCGGCGGGCAGCTCGATGATGCCCTCGTGCTCCTCGCCCAGCCCCAGTTCGCGCGTGGAGCACATCATGCCGTTGGATTCCACGCCGCGCACAGCTGCGACCTTCAGCGTCATGCCGTTGGCCGGCACCACCGCGCCGGGCACGCCCAGCACGCCGACAAGGCCGGCGCGCGCATTCGGCGCCCCGCACACCACCTGCAACGGCGCGCCGTCACCCAGATCCACGGAAAGTACCTGAAGCTTGTCCGCCTGCGGATGCTTCTCCGCGCTCAGCACGCGCGCCACGCGGAACTTCGTCAGCGCGGCAGAGGCATCCTCCACCCCTTCGATCTCCAGCCCCAGCGCGGTCAGCGCCTTGGCGATCGTCGTGGCATCGGCGTCGGTATCAAGAAAGGTCTTGAGCCAGGAAAGCGAGAACTTCACGCGCGCACTCCCACGCCGCCAGAGAGAGTGGGCACGTCCAGCGCCCCGAAACCATAGTGCGAAAGCCAGCGCGCATCGCCATCGAAGAACGCGCGCAGGTCATCCATGCCGTATTTCAGCATCGCCAGCCGATCCACGCCGGTGCCAAAGGCAAAGCCCTGCCATTCGTCCGGGTCCAGCCCGCCAAACTCGATGACCTTGCGGTTCACCATGCCGCTGCCCAGCACTTCCATCCAGCCGCCGTTTTCCACGTCGCCGCCGCCGCCAACCACGCGCTTGCCGTTCACCAGCGTATAGCCAACGTCCACTTCCACCGAAGGCTCGGTGAACGGGAAATAGCTCGGCCGCAGCCGCAGCACGATGTCGTCGCGCTCGAAGAACGCCTTCAGGAACGTCTCCAGCGTCCACTTCAGGTGGCCGAGGTGGATGCCCTTGTCGATCACCAGCCCTTCGATCTGGTGGAACATCGGCGTGTGCGTGGCGTCGCTGTCGCTGCGATAGACCCGCCCCGGCGCGATGATCCGCAGCGGCGCGCCCTGGCTGAGCATCGTGCGGATCTGCACCGGGCTGGTGTGCGTGCGCAGCAGCATCGACCGCCCCTGCGCGTCGGCATCGGGGAAATAAAACGTATCGTGCATCGCGCGCGCCGGGTGCGTTTCCGGCATGTTGAGCGCGGTGAAGTTGTGCCAGTCGTCCTCGATCTCCGGCCCGCTCGCCACGGCAAAGCCCATGTCGGCAAAGATTTCGGCCAGCTCGTCCATCACCTGCGAAACCGGATGCACGGAGCCCTTTGGCGCGTCCGGCGCGGGCAGCGACAGGTCGACCGTTTCGGCCACCAGTCGCGCATTCATCGCCGCCGCTTCCAGCGCGCCCTTCCGCTCACCCAGCGCCGCCGTCACCGCCTCACGCGCGGCGTGGATCTTCGGCCCTTCGCTCTGGCGCTCATCGGGGCTCATCGCGCCCAGCGTCTTGAGCAGGGCCGAAACCCAGCCCTGCTTGCCAAGCGCGGACACGCGGATCGCCTCGACCGCGTCGGCCGTATCGGCGGCGGCAATCGCCGCCAGAGTCTGTTCAAGCTGTTCCATCGGCACGCGCGCTAGCGCCAAATGCGCCGAAATCCAAGTCGCATCCAAGCGGGCGCTATCGTTCCCCGGGCCGCTCGCCCGGCATCGTCAGCATCGGATGGTGCAGCGCCTGCACCGCCGCCCCCGCCACCGCCTGCCGCGCGCGCATTACCGCCGACAGCACCGGGTGCGGCTGCGCGGCATATTCGCGCGGGCTCATCCCCATGAACCGGTGGAAATCGCGCACGAACTGCGCCTGATCGTGATAGTGCCCGTCGATCGCCCCGATCCACTTCAGCGAAGGATCGAGCATGTATTGCGCCAGACTGCGCATGAACCGCTGGCGGCGCAGCAGCAACTGCGGCGGAAAGCCGAAGTGGCGCCGGCACAGCCGCTCCACCGTATGCGCCGGCAGGCCCGAAGCTCCGGCCATGTCGGCCACCGTGGCCACGTCGGGATCGACCAGCGCGGCGTGGCACGCCTCGATCCGCGCGCCATCGTGAACCGGCCCCGAAATCCGGTCCGCGAAATGCGCGGTGATCCGCGCCAGTTCGGCCGCCTCATCGGGCACCGCGCCAAACAGGCCGGTCGCCAGCGGCCGGAACGCAGCCAGCGCCGGTTCGCATTCGGCGTCCACCAGCCGGTCGGCCAGATCGCGCGCGGGCACGCCGACGAACTGCGCCCAGCCCAGCGGCAGGAACCCCACGCCCCATATGCGCGACGTGCCGGTGGTGAACCGTACCGAGG
Organism: Pseudomonadota bacterium; assembly: GCA_039804665.1. GTDB lineage: Bacteria > Pseudomonadota > Alphaproteobacteria > Sphingomonadales > Sphingomonadaceae > Novosphingobium. Next base: position 20,782 of record JBDLVU010000007.1, read on the forward strand.
TGCTCGTCGGCCCGCTAAAGATCGTGCGCACGCCGCCCACGGGCGCGCTTTCGCCCACCGCCGTTTCGGGCAGCGCTCCCTCGATCATGCGGAGGTTGGCCCATTCGGGGTGCAGGTAATCGGTCACCACGCGGCCCTCGGCCACATCAATCTCGGTGATGTAAAACGAAGTAAAATACGGACGCAGATCCGCAGGTGGCAGATGGAATCGAACCCGGACAGAACAGTCCCCGGTCAAGTTGCGCCCCGTTTTTCTCGTACCCTGATAAACAATTCATAGCGGTTACGTTGCGCCGCGCAATCCGCAGAATCGGCCCCTGATCAAAAGGGCAAGTGGTCGCCCGCCCAGCCAGCCAACCTGCCAGCCAGCCCCAAAACGAAAAGGGCGCCCACCTCGCGGTGGACGCCCTCAAATCGCTTTGCGCTGCTGGCGATTACGCCGGCAGTCTGACCATACCAGCTTACGCCGGCAGGGCAGCCTTCGCCTGCGCGATGACGGCGGTGAACACGCCACCTTCGTTCATGGCGAGGTCGGCCATGGCCTTCCGGTCCAGTTCGATTCCGGCCAGCTTCACGCCGTGGATGAACTGCGAATAGGTCAGGCCTTCGGCGCGGACCGCAGCGTTGATGCGCTGGATCCACAAGGCGCGGAAGGTCCGCTTCTTAACCTTGCGGTCGCGATAGGCGTACTGGCCAGCCTTTTCGACGGCCTGACGGGCGACGCGAATGGTGTTCTTGCGACGGCCGCGATAGCCCTTCGCCTGATCCAAAATCCGCTTGTGCTTGGCACGGGTGGTAACACCACGCTTGATACGGCTCATAAGTCAGCGCTCCTCAGTTCAGCCCGTAGGGCGCCCACTTCTTGATCACCTTCGCATCGGCGTCGGAGATCACGTCCATACCGCGGTTCTGGCGGATGTACTTGGCGTTGTGGCTGATCAGGCGGTGGCGCTTGCCGGCCACGCCGTGCTTGACCTTGCCCGTGGCGGTGAGCTTGAAGCGCTTCTTGACGCCGCTCTTGGTCTTCATCTTGGGCATTTTCGTCTCCTCGACTAAAGCACGGAAGACCCGCCATGGCAGCCCTAGTTAGCCAGGCGAGTCAGCGATTCCGCGCAAACGGAACGGCGCCGTTAGGGGAACCGGTCGGGAAAGGCAAGCAGACTCGCGCGCGGCGCGGCCATCCCCCGAACGCCCCGCTCACCCCCGCCCAATATCCTCCAGCTCATACGGCGTCGTCTGGTACGTCTCGTTGATCCAGTTGCCGAAAAGCAGGTGCCCGCTGCCGCGCCACGTATTGATCGGGTGCGCGTGCGGGTCGTCGCCGGGGAAATAGTGCTGCGGCACGTATCCGCCTTCGTCCCGCGCATATTCGCCGGCCAGCGTCAGCGTGTCGTATTCCAGGTGGTTGAACATGTGCAGCGCGTTGTGCGCAGGGTCGTCGATCAGGCACAGGCCCGTCTCGTCGCTTTCGGCCAGCACCGAAAGGCCGCGCCCTTCGGGCAGGTCTTCGCGCCGCATCTCGCTCCAGCGCGAAACCGGCACGTCGAACTGGTCGGCCAGCCCGCGCATCCACGGGCTGGCAGGCGCGCGATTGTGGTGGCGGAACACGCCCGATGCCTTGGCCGGCAGGTTGTGCTTTTCCACCCCGTGAAAGTGGTGCAGCGCGGCCATCGCGCCCCAACATACCGCCAACGTGCGGTGCACGTTGGTCTGGCTCCAATCAAGGATGCGGCGCAGTTCGTCCCAGTATGTCACGTCCTCGAACGGGATCGTCTCCACCGGCGCACCGGTCACGATCAGACCGTCGAACTTCTCCCCCTGCACTTCGGCCCAGGGGCGATAGAATTCCGAGATGTGGCCCGCCGCCGTGTTCTTGCTCACGTGGTCGGAAATGCGCAGCAATTCCAGTTCCACCTGCAAAGGCGTTGCGCCCAGCACGCGCGCGATCTGCGTTTCGGTGGTGATCTTGTCGGGCATCAGGTTCAACAGCGCCACGCGCATGGGCCGGATGTCCTGCCGCGCGGCTTCCGATTCGCCCATCACGATCACGCCTTCGGCTTCAAGCGTGCGGCGGGCGGGCAGGTTGTCGGCAATGCGGATCGGCACGTCTCAATTCCCTCGGCATGTGCAGGGACAGACGCGGAACGAAAATGGGGCCTTGGCTCCGCTTGTTTGCCGGACCGGCCACATCCCCCCGTGCGGAGGCGCCACCTTGCCCGGAGAGGCAGGTTGGCGTCGGGGCGTCTTCCCCAACTCTTGATGCTGGCCGGGATGTAGCGAGCCCCGGTCGCTTATGCAACCGGGGCCGCTGCGTGCGGATCAGTAAGCCGCCGTGAACCGCGCGCGCGGGTGGCGGTGCTGTTCCAGTTCGTCGACCATGGCGATGGCATAGTCGGCAAAGCTGATCCGGCTTTCGCCCTTCTCGTCGGTCACCAGCTGGTCGGTGCCCAGCCGGAACTTGCCCGTGCGCGGGCCGGGCTCGATGAAGGCGGCGGGCGAAAAGAACGTCCAGTCCACATCCTGTTCCTTGCGGATATCGTCCAGGAACGCCATCCCGCCAAGGATCGCGGGCTTCCATTCGTCGGGCAGCTGATCGCCCATCACATCCCACAGCTTCTTGCCCGGCGCCACTTCAAGGCTGGCCGCGCCGCCCGTCACCAGCAGGCGGGGCACGCCCGCCGCTTTCACCGCCGCCAGCAGCGTCTCGGCCTTCACGTCAAAGTGCAGCGCGCTGATCACCGCGTCCGCGCCCTTGATCAAACCGGCCAGCGCCTGCGGGTCCGACGCATCGCCCTGCACCGCCGTGACGCCCGGCGCCGCGGCGATTCCCTCGGGCTTGCGCGCGATGGCGATCACCTGATGCCCGCGCGCGGCCAGTTCCTTCGTGATTTCCGATCCGGCGCGTCCACTTGCGCCCAGCACTGCCACTTTCATGCCTGCACTCCCCTTCATATCAATTGTTAGAAGGTAGGCAGCACACAGTCGCGGCGCAAGGTCAGTGGCCGCAAGCGAGCGCCTCTACCACATCGTCCAGCCGCGCCGGATCGCCCAGCGCGATCACATAGCCGTCGGACCCGGCGTGCAGCGGCTCGCCGTGCCAGTCCGCCATCGTGCCCCCTGCGCCTTCGACCACGGGGACCAGCGCGGCCCAATCATGCAGCTTCAGGTTCGCTTCGCACACCACGTCGAGCTGGCCCGTGGCGAGCATGGCGTAGTTATAGCAGTCCCCGCCCATCACCATGCGGCGGTGGTCGGTCTTGGCGGCAAGGCCCATGAAGTGGCCGCCGTCGTGATCGTCGAAGTAATGCGGGCCGGTGGTGGCCAGCGTCGCCTCGGACAGTTCACGGCAGGGGCGCGTGCGGATCGGCTGGCCGTTCAGCGTCGTCACCCGGCCGGTCGCGCCAACCCAGCGTTCGTTCAGGATCGGCTGGTCGATCACGCCCAGCACCGGGAAACCTTCGACCACCAGCGCGATCAGCGTGCCGAACAGCGGGCGCCCGGCGAGGAACCCGGCAGTGCCATCGATCGGATCGAGCACCCAGCTGCGGCGCGAGGTGCCGGCGGTGGCCCCGAACTCCTCACCGATGATCGTGTCCTCGGGCGCTTCGGCCCGCAGGATCGCGCGCATCGCCTCTTCCGCCGCGCGGTCAGCCAGGGTGACGGGGGTGGCATCGCCCTTGCGCTCAGCGGCAACGGTGCGGAAGTGCGGGCGGATCGCCGCGCCCGCCGCATCGGCAAGGCGCAGGGCAAGGGCGATATCGGCATCAAGGTTCATGCCCCGGCCTTGCCCTGCGCAGGCCCGAAAGGTCAAGGCTGGAGGCATCTGATCCGAACAAGGGCTTGGGAACCCGTGGCCAAGCGCGTATATGGTGAGCCACGGCACAGCCACGCCGCCCGGGCGCCGTTAGGCAGGCGGGGTGGCAGGGCTGACAAGGGGGCTTAGCGTGGGGAAAGATCGGCGGCCGGCAGTGGACCGGTCGATCGCATCGGCAGGCGGGATGACCCGCGACGGACAACCGCTTTCCTACAACCGCGCACCGGCAAACGATCTCTCTCCCTGGATTGCGCGGGTTTACGTGACCATCGTGGAAATGCCGGCGGACTATACGCTGCGCTGCGGGCTGTTCAACGACACCGCCTGCCTGCGCGTCCAGCTGCGCGGGCACTGGACCGCCGACACTGCCGAAGGGCGGTTTGAACTGGACCGCAGCGCGCTGTTCTTCGGGCCGCAGACGCGGCGGATGCCGATCGGCGTGACGGGCAGCTTTACCAGCGTGGGGTTCGTGCTGCGCCCCGGCGCCTGCCACCCGCTGAAAGGTCCGAAGGCGCCCGACCATCTCGACTGCATCCGCCCGCTGGACGTGCTGGGCGTGCCCGGCGAACGCTGGCTGAACCTGTTCGCCCCGGACGGCACGCCGGAGGAATGGTGCCAGGCCATGGAGCACGCGATGCGCGCCCGCATCGCCGACCTGAACGCTGCCGAGCCGGACCCGGCAACGGTGCGGTTCGAGGCCGCCGCGTTTACCGATCCGACGGTGAGCGTGAAGCAGTTTGCGGCCGGGGCCGGGATTGAACAGCGGCGGCTGGAGCGCATTGTGCGGCGCGATTTCGGCCTGCCGCCCAAGCAGGTGCTGCGCCGCGCCCGCGCGCTGGACATGGCCAGCCACCTGCGCGGCGTGGCCGACAAGGACGAGGCGGAGGCGCTGGCGCTGCGCTATTACGACCAGAGCCACCTGATCCGCGAGTTCACCGAACTGTTCGGCATGGGCCCGCGCCAGTTCGTGGAAACCCCGCAGCCGCTGATGACGCTGGCGCTGGAAACGCGGCAGGCGCGGCGGCTGGAAATGATCGCGCGAATCGCGCCGGGCGAAATCCGGCCCTGGCAGTAGGCGGGGCAGCAGTGTCGGCAAACTTTACGAAGTTGACGAAGTTGACAGTGTCCAGAGAAGAAAACCCGCCCCCGGCACGGCCCGCCCCCATCCGCCCAAACCGGCCGAAAACCCTGCGAAAACCCACGATTTCAAGGAGCGACATGGGTCATCGCAAATCGGCCCGGTGTAGGACAGCGGTTTATAAATAACAGACGCGTCTGTTATTTATTCTCCAACACGAAACCAGTGGCGCTGGAACCACAGCGCAAGGTTGACCAGCGCGATCAGCACCGGGACTTCGACCAGCGGACCGATCACCGCCGCGAACGCCACGGGAGAGGCCAGCCCGAACGCGGCGATGGCGACGGCGATGGCAAGTTCGAAGTTGTTCGACGCGGCGGTGAACGAAAGCGCGGCCGCGCGCGGATAATCAGCCCCTGCCGCCCGCGCCAGCGCGAACGCTGCCACGAACATGGCGACGAAGAACACCACCAGCGGCAGCGCCACGCGCAGCGCATCGAACGGCAGCGCGAGGATTTCCCCGCCCTTGAGGCTGAACATGGCGACAATGGTGAACAACAGCGCGACCAGCGTGATCGGCGAGATCGCCGGCAGGAAGCGGCCTTCGTACCATTCCCGCCCGCGTGCGCCGATCAGCACGCGGCGCACGAGGTATCCGGCCGCAAACGGCACGCCGAGATAAGTGAGCACCGCGCGCGCGATGGTGCCGAAATCGATATCGACGACATGCGACTGCAGGCCGAACACCGGCGGCAGCACGGTGAGCAGCAACCACGCATAAGGCACGTAAAAGAATATCTGGAACAGCGAGTTGAAGGCGACGAGCCCGGTGACATATTCCGCACTGCCGCGCGCCAGCTGGTTCCACACCAGCACCATTGCGATGCACGGCGCGATGCCGATGAGGATCAGGCCGGTGAAGTATTCCGGCCGATCGGGCAGGAACAGCGCCGCGAGCGCGAACATGAACGCCGGCGCGACGATCCAGCACAGCACGAACGACAGCGCCAGCACCTTGCCATCGCGGAACACCGCACCCAGTTCTTCATACCGCACCTTTGCCAGCGGCGGGAACATCATCAGGATCAGGCCGATGGCGATGGGGATGCTGGTGGAGCCGACCGACATCGCGCCAAGCGCGCGCGGCACCGCCGGCACGAACGAGCCGAGCGCAATGCCCAGCGCCATCGCGGCGAAGATCCACGCGGTGAGCCAGCGATCGAGGAACGACAGGTGCGGCGTTTCGGCAGCCTGAAGCGACGGGTTGGCAGTAGAGGCCATCAGGCAGCTCCTTCCATCTGCCCGATGCGGGCAAGTTCGGTGGCAAGCGCGGCGCGGCCCGCAGGGTCCTGCGCCATGGTTTCGAAGGGCAGCGCCAGCAGCGCCTCCACGCGCATGGCGAGCCACGCCCAAGTCTGTTCGAAAGCGGCATCGACGGTGGCGTCATCGCCGGTCACGTCGGCCGGATCGGGCAGGCCCCAGTGGGTTTTCAGCGGTGCCCCCATGAACACGGGGCACGCCTCGCCCGCGGCATTGCCACAGACGGTGATGGCAAGGTCGATCGGCGCGGCGCCCGGGCCGGTGAATTCGTTCCAGCTTTTGGAACGGAAGGGCGCGGTATCGATCCCCTTGCGCGCCAGCAGGCGCAGCGCGCCGGGATGCGGCACACCCTTTGGCTTGCTGCCCGCGCTGTGTGCGACGATGCGGCCAAGCCCGCGCGTTTGCAGGATGGCTTCGCCAAGGATCGAGCGGGCGGAATTGCCGGTGCACAGCACCAGCACGCTGAAAGGGCGATCCGTCGTCATGCGGCTTCTCCGGAGGAGGCAGGTGCAGCAGCAGGCGCGGGCGTGCAGGCCTGATCGGGCGAGCACGGTACGCCGCCGCAGCAATTTTCGGTGAGGTAGGCCATCAGGCCGTTCATCGCGGCAAAGTCTGCCGCGTACAGGATCGAACGGCTCTGGCGGCGCTGCGTGACAAGGCCCGCATTGGCAAGCTGGGCCAGATGGAAGCTCATCGACGAAGGCGGCAAGCCCAGCGCATCGGCCAGCGCACCGGCCGCCATGCCATCGGGGCCGGCCTGAACCAGCAGGCGATAGGCGGCAAGGCGGTGTTCCTGCGCCAGCGCGGCGAGCGCACGAACAGTCAGGGCCGATTCAAACGATTCTTCCATAAATATGGAAATATCGAATTCTTTCGCCGCGTCAAGCCGTTTGCCGGGCGGGCCGGCGCGCTGCGGGCAGCGAGGTTGCGGGGGTGCGGGGCCGGCTCAGCGCACTTGCGTGGTCGACGCGCCATAGCGCGGATCGGCATTGTAGAACGGCTGCTCAAGCGCGCTGCGGAACGAAGGGTCCACCATGTCCAGCCCCAGCGCCTGCGCGCGCCGCACCGCCGGCCGGTCCGCCATGGCGAAGAACCAGCGCTGCACCTGCGGAAAATCGGCAAGATCCTGCCCATGCAGGCGGTGGAACCACACCCAACCCCAGCAGGCCATGTCGGCAATCGAATATTCGTCCGCGATCCAGTCCCGACCCGCCAATCGCCGGTCCAGCACGCCATAAAGCCGCGCGGCTTCGGCGGTGAAGCGCTGCACCGCGTAATCGTTGCCTTCGGGCGCATAGCGGCGGAAGTGGTGCGCCTGCCCCGCCATCGGGCCAAGGCCGCCCACCTGCCACATCAGCCATTCCAGCGCGGCGACGCGCGCCGGACCCGAAGGGCTGAGGAACCGGCCGGTGCGTTCGGCCAGATAGAGCAGGATCGCGCCGGATTCGAACACCGGCTGCGGCCCGCCCGGCGCATCGTGATCGACGATGGCGGGCACGCGGTTGTTGGGGCTGATCCTCAGGAATTCAGGGGCAAACTGGGCATCGGCGGTGATGTCCACCGGCACGAGGCGATACGGCAGGCCGCATTCCTCCAGCATGATCGCCACCTTCCAGGTGTTGGGCGAAGGGAACGTGTGGAAATCGATCATCAGTAATCCAGCGGCAGGCCGATGTGGCGGTGGTAGATCATGTCGCGGTGTTCGATCAGCACGGGTTCGAGCGCGGCCTGCACGGCCGGATCGCACGCGGCATACAGCGGGCGGAGCCACTCCGGCATCGGATTCACGGCTTGCGCCAGCGGGCTGACCATCATCGAAAAACAGGCCCAGTAGACATCCGCCGCGCTGAGCGCGGTGCCGACGAGGTAGCGCGATCCGGCTTCGTGCTGGCTGCGCAGGCGATCGGCAAGACCGGCCATGATCGCGACCAGACGCGCAGGCGCGCGGGCAATGCTGGCGGCGTTGACGCCATAGGCGCGCGCCATTTCGGCCAGCGCGGGATCGACCGCGCCGTTATCAAGGTGGGCGCCCATGATCTGGTGCCGGCGGTTCCAGCCAAAGCCGTCGTGCCCGGCCAGTTCAAGGCACAGCCCAAGGCACAGCGCGCGGTCGCTCGCGGATTCGGGCAGAAGCGACGGGCCGCGCCCCAGCCGTTCGGCAAGCAGCAGGATTTCGTGCCAGCCGGTCAGCGGGGGTTCGTCATCAAGGCAGGCGATGGGCGCGTTGCGGTGGCCGGTCCACGCCACAAGGTCTGCATTGGGCATCATCGCCGCTTGTTCAACCGCAGCGAACGGCACCTGGCGCAGGGCCAGCACGGCCTTCGCCGCTTCGCCCCACGGGCCGGGCACGCCAGCGGTGAGGACAAGGCGCAGGCCGGGCCGCGCGCGCGCTTCGGCAACGGACAGATATTGCAACAGGCTCTCCCCCATCGATTTCGGGGGAGAGTGCCTGAAACGGCGGCGGATGCAATTGCGCGTTATGGAGAGGGGGTATGCCCCCGCTCCGGCGCCGCCGCGATCAATCGAAGAGCGAGCTGACCGAGCTTTCATCCGCGATGCGGCGGACCGCTTCGCCGATCAGCGGGGCGATGGCGATGACGCGGATGCGGTCGCACGCCTTGGTGGCATCGGTCGGCAGGATGGTGTCGGTGATCACCAGTTCCTTCAGCGCCGAATTGCCGACGCGGGCAACCGCGCCGCCCGACAGCACGCCGTGGGTGATATAGGCCGCGACGCCCGCAGCGCCGGCATCCATCAGCGCCTGCGCCGCGTTGCACAGCGTGCCGCCCGAATCGATGATATCGTCGATCAGGATGCACATGCGGCCCTTCACGTCGCCGATGATGTTCATCACTTCGGACTGGCCGGGCTTGTCACGGCGCTTGTCGACGATGGCGAGCGGGGCGTTGTCGAGGCGCTTGGCAAGGGCGCGGGCGCGAACCACGCCGCCCACGTCAGGCGAAACGACCATCAGCTTTTCGCCGCCGTAGCGCGTCTGGATGTCGGCCGCCATGACGGGCGCGGCAAACAGGTTGTCGGTCGGGATATCGAAGAAGCCCTGGATCTGGCCGGCGTGGAGATCGACCGAGAGGACGCGGTCGGCGCCGGCTTCGGTGATCAGGTTCGCCACCAGCTTGGCCGAGATCGGCGTGCGCGGGCCGGGCTTCCGATCCTGACGCGCATAGCCGAAATAGGGCACCACGGCGGTGATCCGCTTGGCCGAGGCGCGGCGCAGCGCATCGATGCAGATCAGCAGTTCCATCAGGTTGTCGTTGGCCGGATAGCTGGTCGACTGGACGATGAAAACGTCCTCACCGCGCACGTTCTCGTGGATTTCCACGAACACTTCCTCGTCAGCGAAGCGGCGCACCGACGCGTCGGTCAGCGGCAGTTCGAGATAGGCGGCGATGGCGCGTGCGAGCGGCAGGTTGCCGTTGCCGGACATGATCTTCATGGGTGTAGGCCGAGTCCCTCTGTCTGATCCCTTCGCGCGCACTTAGCCCATGATTACACTATTGCAACGATTCTGCGGCGGTTGACCCGCAAGAGCGTTGCCCCCTAGGGATATCGCATGGCCGACAGACTGATCATCACGCTTGCCCAGCTCAACCAGAAGGTGGGCGACCTTGCCGCGAACGCCGAGGCGATGCTGGCGGTGCGCGCGCAATCGCCCGACAGCGACCTGATCGTGTTCCCCGAAATGCAGCTGATCGGCTATCCGCCCGAAGACCTGATCCAGAAGCCCGCGCTGATCGAACGCGCGGCCGAGGAGCTGGAGAAGCTGGCCGAATTGACCGCCGATGGCGGGCCGGCGATGCTGGTGGGCAGCGTGTTCGTGCGCGATGGCGCGCTGCACAACGGGGTTGCGCTGCTGGAAGGCGGCAAGATCGGCGCGGTGCGGTTCAAGTACGAGCTGCCCAATTACGGCACCTTTGACGAAAAGCGGTACTTCTTGCCCGGGCCGCTGCCCGAGCCGGTGCTGTTCAAGGGCGCGATGCTGGGCCTGCCGATCTGCGAGGACATCTGGCACCCGGACGTGTGCCGCCACCTGGCCGAGCTGGGCGCGGAAATCTTCATCTGCGTGAACGGCAGCCCCTATGAAATCGACAAGGACGTGCTGCGCATCGATGGCGTGGCCAAGCGGCGCGCGATCGATACGGGCATTCCGCTCGCCTACCTGAACCGCGTGGGCGGGCAGGACGAAGTGGTGTTCGATGGGGCCAGCTTCGTCGTGGGGCCGGAAGGCGCGCTGTGGGTGCAGATGCCCGACTGGGAAGAAGCGGTGGTGCACACCGTGTGGAACCGGGTGGCGGTGGGCACCGGGCACCGCTGGCGCTGCGACGCGGGCGAGGTGTGCGAACTGGCCGAGCATCCCGAGGACATCTATTGCGCGATGGTTCTGGCGCTGCGCGACTATGTGAACAGAAACCGCTTTCCCGGCGTGGTGCTGGGGCTTTCGGGCGGGATCGATTCGGCGATCTGCGCGGCGATCGCGGTGGACGCGCTGGGGCCGGACCGGGTGTGGTGCGTGATGATGCCCAGCCGGTACACCAGCGAGGAAAGCCTTGAGGACGCAGCCGGCTGCGCGGCGATGCTGGGCGTGAAGCTGGACACGGTGAGCATCGTGCCGGCGGTGGACGCCTATGACGCGATGCTGGGCGACGTGTTTGCGAGCCGCGCGCCCGATATTACCGAGGAAAACCTGCAATCGCGCATTCGCGGCACGACCTTGATGGCGATTTCCAACAAGTTCGGGCCGATGCTGGTGACCACCGGCAACAAGAGCGAGATGAGCGTGGGCTATGCCACGATCTATGGCGACATGAACGGCGGCTACAACCCGCTGAAGGACGCGTACAAGACCACGGTCTTCGCCATTTCCGAATGGCGCAACGGCGCGAAGCCCAAGATCGGACTGGGACCGGACGGACCGGTGATGCCGCACCGGATCATTACCAAGCCGCCCAGCGCCGAACTGCGCCCCGACCAGAAGGATTCGGACAGCCTGCCCGATTACCCGGTGCTCGACGCGATCCTGCTGGGGCTGGTGGAGCACGAAAAGAGCGTGGACCAGATCGTGGCCGAAGGGTTCGAGCGCGCCACGGTGGTGCGCGTGGAGCGGCTGCTGCATCTGGCCGAATACAAGCGGCGACAGGCGCCTCCGGGCGTGAAGCTGGGGATGCGGAACTTCGGGCGCGATCGGCGGTATCCGATTACGCACGGGTTCCGGACGGCCTGACCGATTATTGAGAATCGCTCGCATTGACGCGGCAGGGATTGCTCCATAAGTTGCGAATCGTTCGCAAGTATGGAGTCCGCTGCCCTGAAGACCGCCGCCGCCACCATCGCCACGCTGGCGCGTGCGCCGGACTTGCGCGCGCTGTCGCTGGCCGGGGTGCAGGTGGTGGGCGCAATCCGGCTGTGCGCGCTGGCGGAGCGCAGTGGGCTGGACCCGGTGCCCGAACTCACGCGGCGGCATCGCAACTTCGAAACGGCGTTTGCGTTGCAGGACCTGGTGCGGACCTTGACCCGCACATGGCCCGAACCGTTCATGGTGGGGCGGCCGTGCTGCATGGCGCTGACGCCCGACGAGGCGACACTGGCCGCGATGGTGCGCGCGGCACGCGGGGGCGACCGGGAGGCGTTCGGCGGCGTGGTACAGGGCTTTGTGCGGAACGAGCGGCACGAGGCGCTGTGGAACGCCTGCGTCCACGCGGTTGCCTTGCTCGGATGAACGGGTGCGTTATAGGCGGCGCATGACCGTTGTTACGCGCTTTGCCCCTTCGCCCACCGGCCGACTGCATGTTGGCAACATCCGCACCGCGCTGCACAACTGGCTGCTGGCGAAGAAGAGCGGCGGGCGCTTCCTGCTGCGCATCGACGATACCGACGCCGCGCGCAGCCGCGAGGAGCATGTCGAGGCGATCCGCGCGGACCTGCACTGGCTGGGGCTGGATTACGAGCGCGAGGAGCGGCAATCGGCGCGCTTTACCATCTATGAAGCGGCGTTCGAGCGGCTGGTGGCGGCCGGGCGGCTCTATCGCTGCTATGAAACGGCGCAGGAGCTGGATCTGAAGCGCAAGGTTCTGCTGGGGCGCGGGCTGCCGCCGATCTATGATCGCGGCGCGCTGACCCTGACCGAGGCGGACCATGCGGCGAAGGCCGAGGCCGGCGAAAAGCCGCACTGGCGCTTCAAGCTGGACCACGACACGCCGATCGCGTGGGTGGACGGCATCCGGGGGCCGCAAGCCTTCGATCCGAAGCAGATGTCCGACCCGGTGGTGCGGCGCGCGGACGGATCGTGGCTGTATATGCTGCCGTCGGCCATCGATGACGTGGAAATGGGCGTGACCGACGTGCTGCGCGGCGAGGACCACGTTTCCAACACCGCCACGCAAGTGCAGATGTTTACCGCGCTGGGCGCCGAGCCGCCCCGCTTTGCGCACGAAGCGCTGCTGACCGGCACCGAGGGCAAGCTGAGCAAGCGGCTGGGATCGCTGGGCGTGGGCGAGATGCGCGAACAGGGCATCGAGCCAGAGGCGCTGGTGGCGCTGCTGGCGCGGCTGGGCACGTCCGATCCGGTGGATGCCGCGCTGGATGCGGGTGCGCTGGCGGAAAGCTTTGACCTTACCCGCTTTGGCCGCGCGCCGGCGCGGTTCGACGAAGCGGAACTGGCGCGGGTGAATGCCGGCGTGATCCATCGCCTGCAGTTTTCGCGCGTGGCGGCGCAACTGCCCGAAGGCATGGGCGAAACGGCGTGGGAGGCGATCCGGCCGAACCTGATGCAGGTGCGCGAGGCGGCCGAGTGGTGGCAGGTGGTGACCGGGCCGGTTGCGGCGCCCGCGTTCGATGACGAGACGCAAGGATTCTTGGCGCAGGCGGCAGAAGTGGCCGCCGGGCTCGACTGGGCGGGCGATCCCTGGGGGGCGCTGACAGCCGCGTTGAAGGATGCGACCGGGCGCAAGGGCAAGGCGCTGTTCCTGCCGTTGCGGCAGGCGCTGACCGGGATGGACCACGGGCCGGATATGAAGGCGCTGTTGCCGCTGATCGGGCGCGATGAGGTGGTGCGGCGGCTGGGAGTTTAAGGCTGCCCACCGCCGTTGGCGGGTTTGCAGAACGGGGGTTTCGCGTTGGGCGCCCCCTCACCCAACCCTCTCCCCTAAGGGGAGATCGCTTTTTTGTTTATGCGCTGCCGGTTTGGGCGACGAGGTGCGAGGGGTCTATGCCTTCGGCGCGCCAGGTGGCTGCCCAGCGGGCAGGGGTGGCGGTGTCGAAAAGGATTTCGCGGCGGCCTTCGGCGGCGAACCAGCCGTGCTGTCGCATTTCGCCCTCCAGCTGGCCTGCGCCCCAGCCGGCATAACCGAGTGCCACCAGCCACTTTGACGGGCCCTTCCCCTCGGCAATGGCGCGCAGCACGTCCATCGAGGCGGAGAGGCCGCACAGCGGGCTGACTTCAACCGTGCCCGAGCCGCCCCAGTCGGTGGAGTGGAGCACGAACCCGCGCGAAGGTTCGACCGGGCCGCCCGACAGCACCGGCACATCGGGCGCGACTCCGGGATCGATGCCCACGTCTTCCAGCAATCCGTGAAAGGTGATGCCATCGCGCACGGCCCCCACGCCGATGCCCAGCGCGCCGTGTTCATCATGCACGCACATCGCGATCACCGCGTGGTCGAAGCGCGGATCGCCCATGCCCGGCATGGCGAGCAGCAGGCGGCCGGAAAGATATTGGGCGTCGGTCATCGGGCCAGCCTACCCCCATGCGGCGACGGTTGGAAGGCGGGGGATTGCCCGGAGGCGTCGTTTACCCTGTGCGGGGGTGGGTTCGCCCTGCGTGCCCCCCTCACCCAACCCTCTCCCCGGGGGGAGAGGGCTTTGGGCGCTATGCTGCGACCGCAGCCGTCTGGTCTTCGGCGGCTTCGATCAGGCGCTTTTCGATGGTCTTCATGCGGCTGTCGGACGTGACCTTTTCGCCCAGCGGGTCGGTGACGTAGAACGTATCGACCGCGCGTTCGCCGTATGTGGCGATGTGCGCGGAATGGACGATCAGGCGGTTTTCGAACAGCGCGCGGGCAAGGCGGTTGAGCAGCGCGGGGCGATCGCGCGCGCCAACTTCGATCACCGTGAAGCGGTTCGAGGCCTTGTTGTCGAAGATGACGATGGGCTGGACTTCGAAGGCATCCTGACGCGGGCGGGCGAGCGGCCGCGCGGCGAGCTGCGGCAGCAGCTTGACCCGGTTGGCGAGCGCATCGGCAATCGCGGTCTTGAGCCGGGCGATCTGGCTGGCTTCGTTGAGCGGGCGACCGAGCGGGTCCTGCACAAGGAAATTGTCCACCGCCATGCCATTGCGCGCGGTGTGGATGCGCGCGTCGATGATGTTGCCGCCGGCAAGGTGGATGCCGCCGGCGATGCGATAGAACAGCCCCGGATGGTCCGCCGCCAGCACGGTGACGAGCGTCGCCCCGCGCGCGGGGTAGTAATGCGCCTCCACCGTCAGCGGCTCGCCCAGCGCCAGGTCCATCTGTTGCAGGTTCAGCGCGATGATGTCCTCGGGCTCGGCAATCCAGTAGGCATCGCCCAGCTGGCGGCCCACGGTGCCGATCAGGCTGTCGCGTTCGCGCAGGATCTCGGCCACGGCGCGCTTTTTGGCGGCGATGCGCTCGGCGCGGCCGTGCTGCTTGTGGCCCAGCCGCAGCACTTCCTCTGTCGAGACGTAAAGATCGCCCAGCAGCTGGCGCTTCCACGAATTCCAGATGCCGGGGCCGACCGCGCGGATATCCACGATGGTTAGGATCATCAGCAGGCGCAGGCGCTCGACGCTCTGCACCCTGGCCGCGAAATCGGCGATGGTCTTGTAGTCGGCAAGATCGCGCTTGAAGGCGGTGTCGCTCATCAGCAGGTGCCAGCGCACCAGCCAGGCGACGGTTTCGGTTTCGGCGGGGGAGAGGCCAAGGCGCGGGCACAGCTTCATGGCGACTTCGGCGCCCAGCACGGAGTGATCGCCGCGCCGGCCCTTGGCGATATCGTGCAGCAGCGTGGCGACATAGAGGACGCGGCGCGAAGCGACCTTGGCCACCACGTCGCTCGCCAGCGGGTGCTGGTCGCGCTCCACGCCCTTTTCGATGCGGGCAAGCAGGCCGATGGCGCGGATGGTGTGTTCGTCCACCGTGTAGTGGTGGTACATGTCGAACTGCATCTGCGCGACGACGCGGCCGAAATCGGGCACGAAGCGGCCGAACACGCCGGATTCGCTCATCCAGCGCAGCACGGTTTCGGGATCGTGGCGGCTGGTCAGCAGATCGAGGAAAAGCGCGTTGGCGCGCGGGTCCTTGCGCACGGCGGCGTCGATCAGCCCGGCATCGCGGCGGGCAAGGCGCAGCGCCTCGGGGTGGACTTCCAGTCCCTCGCGGTCGGCCACGGTGAAGATTTCCACCAGCCGGACCGGGTCGGCGGCGAAGAAATCGTCGCCTTCGACGCCGATCTTGTCGGCGGTCAGCGGGAAGGCGCCGATCTTGCGCTTACGGCGGGCCTTGAGCTTCGCAAAGAAGCCTACCTTCTGCTTGGCGAACTGTTCGTCCAGCTCGGCCAGGAACACGCCGGTGAGCGAGCCGACCTGCGTCGCCTGAAGGAAGAAGAACTGCATGAAGCGTTCGACCGCGCTTTTGCCCGGACGGTCGGCAAAGTTCATGCGCATGGCGACTTCGCGCTGAAGGTCGAAGGTCAGGCGATCCTCGGCGCGCTTGGTGATCGCGTGGAGGTGGCAGCGCACCGCCCAGAAGAAGTTCTCGGCGCGGCGGAAGGCGCGGTATTCGGCCGCCGTGAGCAAGCCGACATCGACCAGTTCGCTGGCATCGCGCACCTTGTGGATGTATTTGCCGATCCAGTAGAGCGTGTGCAGATCGCGCAGGCCGCCCTTGCCCTCCTTCACGTTGGGTTCGACGACATAGCGGCTGTCACCCAGCCGCTTGTGCCGCTCGTTGCGCTCGGCCAGCTTTTCGGCGACGAACTGGCGCTCGGTGCCGGCGGCGACTTCGGCCCAGAAGCGGCGCGAGCCTTCCTCGTAGAGCGGCTGGTCGCCCCAGACATAGCGCCCTTCGAGCAGCGCGGTGCGGATGGTCAGGTCGCTTTTGGCCATGCGCACCAGATCGTCGAGCGAGCGGCTGGAATGGCCGACCTTCAGCCCCAGATCCCACAGGAAATAGAGCATCGCCTCGATCACCTGTTCGCACCACGATGTGGGCTTGTTCGGCGTGACGAAGGCGATGTCGACATCCGAATGCGGCGCCATCTCGCCCCGGCCGTAACCGCCGACCGCGACAACGGCGATGCGCTCGCCCGTGGAGCGGTTGCTGGCGCGATAGACGTGGCCGACGACGTGATCGTGGATCACGCGAACGAGCTGATCCACGAGGAACGACTGGCCTTGCGCGCATTCGGTGCCGTGCGAGGGCTTTTCGGCAAGGCGGCGGGCAATCTCCTCCCGGCCATTGAACAACGCGGTGCGCAGCAGTTCAACCACGATCGGGCGAGCCTTGTCCCCCTTGTCCGCAACGGCGGCGGCAATGGCGTCGGCAAGCGCGCGGCGATCGATGATGGCGCGCTGGTTGGCAATGCGGGGCAAGGTCATGCCCTGCCCCTTACACCACGCCCATGCCCAAGACTACCTCGCCCCCCGCTGTCAGGCCGATTCCGGCACTTCGGGCCAAAGGGCGCGATAGCGTTCGCGCAATGCGCGCTTGTCCACCTTTTCAGTGCCAAGGCGGGGCAGCGCTTCGTGGACTTCCCAGAACTTCACCGGGACCTTGAACGGGGCGATGTGGTCTTTCAGGAACGCGCGCAGTTCGGCCTCGGTGGCGCTGCATCCGGGCTTGGCAAGGTAAACCGCCACCGGAACCTCGCCATAAAGGTCGTCTGGCAGGCCGAACACGCTGGCTTCGGCGACGCACGGGTTGGTGTAGATGGCGTCCTCCACCTCGATGCACGAGATGTTTTCACCGCCGCGAATGATGATGTCTTTCTTGCGATCGACGATGAACAGGTAGTTTTCGGGATCGAGATAGCCGAGGTCGCCGGTGCGGAAGTAGCCATCCGGCATGATCGCGGCCGCGGTCGCCTCGGGATTGTCCCAGTATCCCAGGAAATTGGCGGCGCTGCGGATGGCGACTTCGCCCACCTGCCCCTGCGGCAGGGCGTTTCCGGCGTCGTCGAGAATGGCCATATCCACCAACGGGCGCGAAGGGGTGCCAGTGCTGCCGGGCTTGGCGAGGTAATTTTCGTTGAAGTTGCCGCAACCCACGCCGTTGGTCTCGGTAAGGCCATAGCCGAGGATCGGGAACGCGTGCGGCAGCGCCTTGCGGATGCGGTCGACGTGCTCGACCGGGCGCGGCGCGCCGCCGGCAGCGAAGGTCACGCACGAGGTGAGATCGTACTTGTCACGGTCCGGATGGGTGGCGATCTCGAAGCTCATCAGCGGCACGCCGACGAAATAGGTGACCTTCTCGCGCTCGATCAGCGTCATCGCCGCGACCGCGTCCCACTTGGGCATGATCACCAGCTTGCGCCCGAGCGCGAAGGACTGGAGGAACACCGGGACTTCGCCGGTAACGTGGAACAGCGGCACGTTGACCAGCGCGATCGGCTGCGCGCCGGGCGCCGGCCCTTCGCCCCGCTGGGTCAGCAGGGTGAGGACGAGGACGCTTTGCGCCAGATAGTTGAAGGTGCCCTGCACCACCCCGCGATGATCGGAATAGGCGCCCTTTGACACGCCGGTGGAGCCGGAGGTGAACAGCACGGTCGCCAGATCGTCGCCAGTCAGCGCGGGCAGCGGCGTGTCCGCTCCCCCGCCCTTCCCGGTCAGTGCAGCCAGCCCTTCGGCCGGAGCGCAATCGTGCAGCAGCGGCAGGATCTGTAAACCGTGCGCCTGCCCTTCAAGCCGCGCGGCGCGGGGGGCATCGGCGATGACGAGGCGGCAATCGACCAGATCGACGCCGTGGGCCAGTTCCTCGCCCGACCACCAGCCGTTGAGCAGCACGACGCAGCCGCCCGCCATCAGCACCGCCATGTAGGCAACGATCCAGTTTGCCGAATTGCGCGCTGCAAGCCCGACCCGCTCGCCCTTTTGCAGGCCATGGCCCGCCACCAGCCCCCCGGCCGCGACGCGCGCCGCGGCATGGACCTGCCGAAAGGTCAGGCGCTGGGCACCATCGACAACAAACTCCTTGTCGCCCTGAACCTCGCAGAAATGCGCAAAAAACGTTGCCAGATCGGGCGGGGCGGCGGCGATGACCGGAAGATCGCGGTCGAAGCGGCGGATGGCCGACAGCTCGAACATGCCCCCCTTGGCGGTGAGGCTGTCCATGATCCGGATGAGGTCCTGGTCGAGCTGCGTCTGCATCGTGGCTTCCACTCTCCGCTGCGACCCCATTTTTGGGGTTCCGTGACGCCTTCCCCCTGTGCCAGAAGGCGCGCCTGAAGGCTGCCCTTGCACGGTGGCAAAGTCCAGATTCAAACCCGCATCACGCAGGGAGATCGGCGTCTTGTTGTCCCTCTTGGCTACGGCCTCCATGGAAATTCATCAACCGCTTAATTGGGTTGATCTCCACCTCTCGCCGATCGCGCTCGATCTCGGGTTCTTCACGATCAAGTGGTATTCGCTGGCCTATCTCACCGGCATCATGCTGGGGTACTGGCACCTTTCGCGCATGATCAAGGCGCCCGGCGCACCGATGGCGCAGCGCCATGCCGACGACCTGTTCTTCTATGCCACGCTGGGCATCATCCTGGGCGGACGGCTGGGCTATGCCCTGTTCTATGCGCCCGAACTGCTGACCCACCCGCAGAACCTGGTGAAGCTGTGGGAAGGCGGAATGAGCTTCCACGGCGGGCTGATCGGCACGACCATCGCCATCGCATGGGTATCGTGGCAGGGCCGGCTGAAGTTCCTACGCGTGTGCGATTATATTGCCCCGTGCGTACCGTTCGGCCTGTTCTTCGGCCGTTGCGCCAACTTCGTGAACGGTGAGCTGTGGGGCCGGGTGACCGAGGCCCGCATCCCGTGGGCGATGGCCTTCCCCGGCGGCGGGCCGATGCCGCGCCACCCCAGCCAGCTTTACGAAGCGGGGCTGGAAGGACTGGTGCTGGGCACGGTGCTGCTGACGCTGTTCTGGAAGACCAAGGCGCGCTGGCGCCCCGGCCTGCTGGTGGGCACGTTCACGCTCGGCTATGCGCTGTCGCGCTTCACGGTGGAATTCTTCCGCGAACCCGACGCGCAGTTGCAGGACTTTGCGCATCGTTCGGGCCTGTCGATGGGCCAGTGGCTGACCCTGCCGATGATGGCGCTGGGCCTCGCGCTGCTGGTCCGCGCGCTGACCCGGCCGCCCGAATCGGTCTCGGTAAAGGCCATGCCGGCCTGAGGGCCGGTCTGATCCGGTCATGACCGACGACCTGCGCGCCACTTTCGCCCGGCTGATTGCCGCCACGGGTCCGATATCGATCGCCCAGTTCATGGGCGAATCGAACGCGCGGTACTACAATGGCAAGGACCCGCTGGGCGGCGCGGGCGACTTCATCACCGCGCCCGAAATCAGCCAGATGTTCGGCGAACTGATCGGGCTGTGGCTGACCGACGTGTGGATTCGCGCCGGGCGGCCCGCCAATGCCCGCTATGTCGAGATGGGCCCCGGGCGCGGCACGCTGGCGCGCGACGCGCTGCGCGCGGCCGGGCGCTATGGCTTTGCCCCGCAGGTCCATCTGGTGGAGGCGAGCGAGGCGCTGCGCGCGGTGCAGGCCGAAAACCTGCCCGAAGCGCTGTGGCACGCCGACATGTCGACGCTGCCGCTCGACGGGCCGTTGCTGATCGTGGCCAACGAATTCCTCGACGCGCTGCCGGTGCGCCAGCTGGTGCGCACCGCCAAAGGCTGGCGCGAACGCATGGTGGGGCTGGACGGCAGCGACGAGACCGCCCGCCTGATCCCCGTGGTGGGCGACCGGCCGATGGATGCAGCGGTGCCGCCCGTGTTTGCCGACGCCCCCGAAGGCGCGATCGTGGAAACCAGCCCGGCCGCCGCGGCGGTGATGTATGAAACCTGCGGCCGACTCATGGCGCAGGGCGGCACCGCGCTGTTCATCGATTACGGCCATGCCAGCCCGGCGCTGGGCAGTTCGCTGCAGGCCGTGCGCGATCATCGCAAGGTCGATCCCTTTGCCATGCCCGGCGCGGCGGACCTGACCGCGCACGTCGACTTTTCCGCGTTATCCGCGATTGCCGGGGCCAAGGGCGCGCGCTGGCTGGGCACGGTGGAGCAGGGCGCGTTCCTGCGCGCGCTGGGGATCGAGGCGCGCGCCGACGCGCTGGCCGGCTTTGCCCCGCAGCATGCCGACGCGATTCATTCTGCGCGCGAGCGTCTGACCGGCGAAGGGCAGATGGGCGCGCTGTTCAAGGTGATGGGGCTGGCCGCGCCCGACTGGCCGGCCGGCGCGGGGTTCTGACGAATCTCTCTTTTTCCCGGTTCGCCGCAAGCCGGTTGCGAACCGGTCGCAAACAGCCCGCGCAAATCGCGCCAAGCCCCGCGAATCCTTGCGCGAATCCCCGCCTTCCACATGGGCAAAATGCCTGTTGGCAAAGGCGGGGAATTGCGTCTATCAGGCGCGCCAAGTGGGGTCGGGCGTATTGTATCTGCAATGCGCGCGGTTCCTGTGCGAGGGGGGCGTCCTGACCGGACACTTTCCACGTGCATCACGAGGGGCAAGTTGGACCGCGCCCGGTCCGCGGACGCGGCGGCAGCAGGCAGGGAATTTCAATGGCTGATGAGGCGAGCATCGATCCGGCGCATGACACCGGCGAAGGTGTGCGGCGGCGCGATTTCATCAATATCGCGGCGGTAAGTTTTGCGGGCGTGGGCGGCATTGCCACCCTTGTTCCGCTGATCTCCCAGATGAGCGCGTCTGCCGACGTGCTGGCGGAAAGTTCGACCGAGCTCGACATTTCGGCAATTGCGCCGGGGCAGGCCATCAAGGCCATCTTCCGCAAGCAGCCGGTGTTCGTCCGCAATCTGACCAAGGACGAAATCGCCGCGGCCGACAAGGTTGACGCCTCCACGCTGCGCGACCCGCAGACGCTGGAAGAGCGCACCAAGGAAGGCAAGACCAACTGGCTCATCACGATGGGCGTCTGCACCCACCTCGGCTGCGTGCCGCTGGGCGCGGGCGAAGGCGAAGTGAAGGGCGAGTTCGGCGGCTATTTCTGCCCCTGCCACGGTTCGGTCTACGACACCGCGGCGCGCATCCGCAAAGGCCCGGCACCGAAGAACCTCGAAGTGCCTCCCTATGAATTCACTTCCGACACTGTCGTGAAGATCGGCTGAGGACTGACACGATGAGCTTTCCCTGGGCGAACGAATACAAGCCTAGCCACCCCTTCATGCAGTGGCTGGACGAGAAGCTGCCGTTGCCGCGCTTCGTCTACAACGCGGTGGGCGCCGGCTATCCGGTGCCGCGCAACCTGAACTACATGTGGAACTTCGGCGTGCTCGCCGGGTTCTGCCTGGCGCTTCAGATCATCACCGGCGTCGTGCTGGCCATGCATTATGCCGCCAACGCGGGCGTGGCCTTCGACAGCGTCGAACACATCATGCGTGACGTGAACTGGGGCTGGATGCTGCGTTATGCGCACGCCAACGGCGCCAGCGCGTTCTTCGTGGTGGTCTACATCCACATCTTCCGCGGCTTCTTCTACGGTTCGTACAAGGCCCCGCGCGAGATGATCTGGCTGCTGGGCGTGGTGATCTTCCTGCTGATGATGGCAACCGCCTTCATGGGCTATGTGCTTCCCTGGGGCCAGATGAGCTTCTGGGGCGCCAAGGTCATCACCGGCCTGTTCTCGGCCATCCCCCTGGTGGGTGAACCGCTGCAGCAGTGGCTGCTGGGCGGCTTCGCGCCGGACAACGCCGCGCTGAACCGCTTCTTCTCGCTGCACTTCCTGCTGCCGTTCGTGATCGCGGCGGTGGTGATCCTGCACATCTGGGCGCTGCACATCCCCGGCTCGTCGAACCCGACCGGCGTGGAAGTGAAGACTGAATCGGACACCGTGCCGTTCCACCCGTACTACACCGCCAAGGACGGCTTCGGCCTCGGCGTGTTCCTGCTGGGCTACTGCGCCGTGCTGTTCTTCGCGCCTAACATGCTGGGCCACCCGGACAACTACATCGCAGCCAACCCGCTCTCGACGCCGGCGCACATCGTTCCCGAATGGTACTTCTGGCCGTTCTACGCGATCCTGCGCGCCTTCACCGCCGACTTCTTCTTCATCCCGGCGAAGCTGATGGGCGTGCTGGCGATGTTCTCGGCGATCCTGTGCTGGTTCTTCCTGCCTTGGCTGGATACCTCGCCGGTGCGTTCGGGCCACTATCGCCCGCTGTTCCGCAAGTTCTTCTACATCCTCGTCGTCGACGTGGTGGTGCTGGGCTTCTGCGGCGGTTCGCCGGCTGAAACCAAGTACGTGCTGATCTCGCAGATCGCCTCGGCTTACTACTTCCTGCACTTCCTCGTCGTTCTGCCGATCGTCTCGTCGATCGAGAAGCCGGCCCCGCTGCCGTTCTCGATCACCGAAGCGGTGCTGGGCAGCGACGAAGGCGCCGTGCTCACCTCCAACCCCGCTGCTGCCTGAGCCAGCCGAAGCGTTAGAGAAAGATAACCCCATGGTCCGTCTTTTTGGCCCCCTGGTTGGCCTCTTCTTCGCGGTCGCGCTGCTCTGGTCGTTCGCTGTCGGCGGCGTCCAGGCGATCCGCGAGCCCGAACCCAGCACTGCGGTCAAGGATTTCCACCTTGCCCCCAAGGAAGTCGAATTCTCCTTCAAGGGTCCGTTCGGCAAGTTCGACCGGGCGCAGCTCCAGCGCGGCTTCCAGGTCTACAAGGAAGTCTGCTCGAACTGCCACGCGCTGAAGCAGATCGCTTTCCGCAACCTCACCGACCTCGGCTATTCGGAAGCCGAAGTGAAGGCGATCGCCAAGCAGTGGGGCACGAAGGCCAAGACCTTCGACCCCAAGACCGGCGACGCGGGCGAGCGTGACAACACGCCTGCCGACCACATCCCGGCCGTGTACTACGCGGGCACCGGCAATCCGCCCGATCTCTCGCTGATCACCAAGGCGCGCCACGAAGGTCCGGAATACGTGTACTCGCTGCTGACCGGCTATGCCGAACAGCCCGCCGAGCTGCTCAAGAAGTATCCGGACTCGAAGGTTCCCGAGGGCCTCCACTACAACCCGTACTTCGCGAACCTGAACATCGCGATGCCGGCTCCGCTGACCGACGGCCAGGTGACTTATGTCGATGGCACCAAGGCCACCGTGGACCAGGAAGCCAAGGACGTTTCCGCGTTCCTGACCTGGACCGCCGAGCCGAAGCTGGAAAAGCGCAAGCAGACCGGTTTCGCCGTGCTGGGCTTCTTGCTCGCCGCGACGATCCTGGCCTACCTCGCCAAGAAGAACGTCTGGGCCGACAAGCACTGAGCTTTCGACACTGATCGTTCTGATGGCGAAGGCCTGAAACGAATTGGGGTCACCGGCAACGGTGGCCCTTTTTCGTACCCGGAGACACCGCATGACCCCCGACGACCTCAAGGCGCTGGTGCGCACCGTTGCGGACTTCCCCAGCCCCGGCATCCTGTTTCGAGACGTGACCACGCTGATGGGACATGGCCCGGGCCTTGCCGCCTGCATCGGCCACCTGGCCGACCGCGCCGCCGCTGCGGGCGCGGAGGCCATCGCCGGCATGGAAGCGCGCGGCTTCATCTTCGGGGCGGGCGTGGCGGCGCAACTCGGCATCGGCTTCGTGCCGGTGCGCAAGCCGGGCAAGCTGCCGGTGCCGACCATCGGCGTCGACTATGCGCTGGAATACGGCAAGGACCGGCTGGAGATCGACCCCACGGCGGTGAGCGAAGGCCAGCGCGTGGTGCTGGTGGACGACCTGATCGCCACCGGCGGCACCGCGCTGGCCGCCGCCGAACTGCTGCGAAAGGCGGGCGCCGAGGTGCGCCACGCTCTGTTCGTGATCGACCTGCCAGACCTGTCCGGCGCGCGCCGTCTGCGCGAAGCCGGGCTGACGGTGGATGCGCTGATGGACTTTGCCGGGCACTGAGAGCCGGAAAACGAAAAAGGGCGGCGCCTTGCGGTGCCGCCCTTTTTTTGCGTCCGGTCGACGCGATCAGTCGACCAGCATCAGCGCGTCCAGCGCGACGACGCCCTCACCCAGCGGGTGGAGGATCACCGGGTTGAGGTCGATTTCCCGGATCGACGGTTCGGCGCGCAGCACCTGCCCGACCTTGACGATCAGCGCGGCGAGCGCAGGCACGTCGAGCGCGGGCGAGCCGCGATAGCCTGCGAGCAACGCCGCACTCTTGAGCTTCATCAGATCCGCCACGACCGCATCCTCGGTCATGTCGGCGGTCAGCAGGCGCACGTCCTGAAGTATCTCGGCAGTCACCCCGCCAAAGCCTGCCAGCACGACCGGGCCCCATTCGGGATCGTTCTTCGCGCCCACGATCATTTCGAGCCCACGCTTGCCCATCGCCTCGATCAGCACGCCGTCAAGCCGGATGCTGACGCTGTAGGCGGCGACGTTCGCGTGGATCTGCTCCCACGCGGTGCGCACGGCGGCGCCATCGGCCAGGTTGAGCAAAACACCGCCAGCATCGCTCTTGTGCCCGAGCGCGGCCGCCTGCGCCTTCATCGCCACGGGATAGCCAACAGCATCGGCGGCGGCGACGGCCGCATCCGCGCTCGCGGCAAACTGCCCGCGCGGGAAGGCAATGCCGGCCGGGCCGAGCAGTTCCTTCGCCTTGTATTCCGGAATCACCCCGGTCAACGCGTCCAGCCCGGCGAGCGGGGTAGCCGGAGCGCCGGTCTCGCTGGTGTCGCGCGCAGACCAGTGGGTCAGGCGCGTGATTGCCCTCAGTGCGCGTTCGGTGGTGGGGAACCACGGGATTCCAGCGGCCCGCAGCGCGGCGATTCGCTCGGCGGGAACATCCGCGCCTTCGTCCAGCCCGGCGAAGATCACCGGCTTGGTCAGCGCCTTGCCTTCCACGGCGGCAAGGATCGGCGGAAACTTGATCGCGCAGGTAATCGGTTCGGCCTGGATGATCCCGGCCAGCACGGTGCCGACGCGATCATCGCCCAGCAGCGCCTCGATGCAGCGCGTGTAGATCGCCGGCTCCGACAGGCCCTGTGCGGTGATGTCGAGCGGGTTGGACACCGGCACGAACGGCGGCAGCGCGGCGCGCAGCAGCGGCGAATCATCATCGTGCAGCGGGGCCAGCGGCAGGTCCAGTTCCTCGGCGAGGTCGAGCGTCAGCGCCTTGAACGCGCCGGATTCACCCAGCACGGCGGTGGCGCCGGCGGGGATTGCCGGGCAGCGCAGCGCCACTTCCGCAATGTCGCCCAGTTCTTCCAGCGTTTCGGCAAAGATCACGCCCCCGCGGCCGACCATCGCACGCATCAGCTTGTAGTCGCCGGCCATGGCGCCGGTGTGGGTGGCGGCGGATTCGCGCGCGGCGCTCGACTTGCCCGGATGCAGCAGCACGATCGGCTTGCCCGCCGCCGCCGCCCGGCGCGCGGCGGCGAGAAAGCGCTGCGGTTTGCGGAACTGCTCGACGATCATGGCGATCACGTGGGTATCGGGCTGGTCGATCATCCAGTCGACGTAATCCTCCACGCCGCTGGCCGCCTCGTTGCCGGTGGAGACCGAGTACGACACGCCCGCATCGCGCGCGAGCAGCATGGTGCCAAGCACCGCCGCCATCGCACCCGATTGCGAGACGATGCCGATGGCGCGGTCGCCCTTGGGCGGGGTGGCCAGCGTTTCCACGAACGTCAGCGGGGTCGAATCGACATAGTTGACGAGGCCGAGGCAGTTCGGCCCTTCGACCACCATGCCGGATTCCGCAGCAATGCGGGCGATCTCGCGCTGTTCGGCAAGGCCCTCTTCACCACCTTCGGCAAAGCCGGCCGAGAAGATCACCACGCCGCCGCACTTGCGCGCCGCCAGCCCCTTGACCGCATCGAGCACGCCGACGCGCGGGATGGCCAGCACGGCCACGTCCACGCCTTCGGGCAGGGCATCGACCGACGGCAGGCAGGGCCGTGCGCCAATGGCCTCGCGCTTCGGGTTGATGGGGTAGATCGTGCCCGAATAGCCGTTGCGATCAAGATTGGTGATGAGCGTGCAGCCCAGCGCGCCGGGCTTGTCCGACGCGCCAACGACCGCGACCGAGCGCGGGCGCAGGAAACGATCGAGCGCCGCGTGCGGCAGGGTTTGCGTATCGGTCATGGCATCCTCCAGATTCCGCTATGTTATATAACAATCACGACGCAGAGGTAAAGCCGCAACGCGCCATGCGCGGACCAGCGAAGCACGGTTGACGGGAAGCCGGGATCCGTGGCAGGGCGCAGGGCATCAGATGGCGTCGCCACGCGGGTATAGCTTAGTGGTAAAGCACCAGCCTTCCAAGCTGGCTATGCGGGTTCGATTCCCGCTACCCGCTCCACTTTCCTGACCGCTCACGTTCGTCGCCGTCTGGAAAAATCCCACATAATCCCTATATTTCTAGCCATTCTAGCCGCTGGCGTTCGATACTGTTCGCCCGCAATCACTCTGCACTGGGGGCCACTTCGGGGGCCAGCGGCCTGACAACCAATGTGGGTGGCCCCCATCCGGGGGCCACGGGTGGAAAAGGCGCTAGGGATCATGGCCCTTACAGACGTTGCGATAAAAAACGCGAAGGCACGCGCGAAGCCCTACAAGATGGGCGACGCCAGCGGACTATTCCTGCTGGTGCAGCCGTCAGGCGGCAAGCTCTGGCGATTGAAGTACCGGGTCGATGGCCGGGAAAAGAAGTTCGGGATCGGCACATACCCGGAGGTCAGCCTTGGCGAGGCACGCCGAAGGCGCGACGAAGCACGCGAACTGATCGCCGGAGGCAAAGACCCCTCGCGGGAGAAGCAACGCGACAAGGTCCGCTCACGCGTGCAGTCCGAAAACACCTTCACCGCTATTGCCGCCGAGTATTGCGGTAAGCGCAAACGGGACGGTGACAAGGCATGGGCGGCGGCAACGGCCACGCGCAGTGAATACCTGCTGTCCCTGCTAGACAAGTCTATCGGACGCATGGCGATCAACGAGATCGAACCACCCGATGTGCTGGCGGCAATTCGCAAGATCGAGGGCAAGGGCAATCTGGAGAGCGCTCGCCGCACTCTGCAACTGGCCAGTGCAGTGTTCCGCTATGCGGTGGCAACGGCGCGGCTGGCATCTGATCCGACACGGGATTTGCGCGGCGCGCTAACTGCGCCAACGGTAACCCACTACGGTGCGATCACCGATGCCAAGCGGGTTGGCGAACTACTGCGGGCCATCGATGGGTATGACGGTCAGGGGCTAACCAAGCTTGCGTTGCAGCTTGCGCCTCATGTCTTTGTACGTCCGGGTGAGTTGCGTCACGCCGAATGGGGCGACATCGATCTAGACGGTGCCCTCTGGGTAATTCCCGCTGAGAAGATGAAGATGCGAAAGACGCATCATGTCCCGCTATCAGCGCAGGCCGTTGCGGTACTTCGTGAGGTGCAGGCTGTCACAGGGCCTGCGGGTTATGTCTTCCCATCGATGCGCACGCGGTCCCGGCCCATGAGTGAGAACACCATCAATGCGGCGCTGCGGCGGCTGGGTTACGCGTCGGACGAGATGACAGCCCACGGTTTCAGGGCGATGGCGTCCACACTTCTGAACGAATCGGGGAAGTGGCATCCTGATGCGATCGAGCGGGCCCTTGCGCATGGCGACAAGGACAAGGTTCGTGCAGCCTATCATCGAGGCACACACTGGAAGGAGCGCGTGGAGATGGCACAATGGTGGTCAGACTACCTCGACCAGCTTCGCAAGGGTGCAGACATTGTGCCGTTCCCGGAACGAGAGGCGGTTTGAGATGGGCTTCCCGGACTATGATGATCTTCTGGACCGCCTGCGGGGTTTGACCAGTAATCCTAACAATGCGGAGTTCACGCGCTCCAACCTGATTGCTTTGCTTGACGTCCTGACCACCCATCTAGACGAAGCGCTAGCCTCCAAGGTGGGAGAACTAGAGGATGGAACTCATGTCGTTGGGCAGCACCCCGTAGCCCATCTACTTTCGGGACTGGTTTTAGCGCTGCAAGACTTGGATAAAGGGTTGCGCGTCCCGGTGTTTGAGGCAGCAGTCGGCATGCAGAATGCGCGCCGCCGTTGGCATGTGCGACAAGAGGATAAAGCGTTGATCGAAGGGCTGGAGGTCTTTCAGCGGGTCAAGAAGATCAAGACTCGCAAGGCCGCAGCCATGCAGGCAGCGTCAGCGCTCAAAAAGGGGAAATACACCCGCAAAGGTAAGGCGTTGAGCTGGCAAGATCTATACGGCCTTTATTCTAGACACAAATACAACGACTTATAATTTTATTTTGCCCGGTTCGTATCGCAATCGAAATTAACCGACCACACCCCAACGACCGCCTTTGGTCGTTGGGGTACTTACATGAACATTACCTACACTCGACCGCTAGCGTACTCGGTCAAGGATGCCTGCGCGGCCTCCAGTCTTGGCCGCACCTCCATTTACGCGCACATCGCAGCAGGACGCCTGAAGGCTATCCGGGTGGGCGGTCGCACACTCATTCCGGCTGAGAGCCTCCACGCGCTATTGGCGGGGGATAAGGCATGAGACACCCTGCCCTCACCTTCTTGGCGGAACTCGACCCGTCAGCGGGTGCGACCTTCAACATCGAGACGTTTACCGACCTACGGAAGGGGACTCCCAAGCCGCGTCCCGACCCATTGTGCACACGACACGCGAACCTGTCGCTGGCGATGGTGGAAGAGATCGTTCCGGAACTTGAAGCCCTGAACATGGCTGGCGCGGCGATCTACGTCGCCGTGAACCAGTGCGAGGGCCAGCGCAGCAAAGAGGCGGTCTCCCGCATTCGCGGAGTTCATGCCGACTTCGACGGGGTTGACGACACGGTTCTGAGTTCGGTTCGGGAGCACTTGGAGCCCACCATCGAGGTCCAGTCCAGCAATCCGGGGAACTGTCACTTCTACTGGCTACTGAAGGACGGCGAAGTCATGTCCGCCGATCTGGCGGAGTCGATCAACCGGGGCCTTGTCCAACTGGGCGCGGACCCTGCCGCCACGGATGTATCGCGCCTCCTGCGCCTGCCGGGCTTTCGCAACATGAAATACCGCGAAGGGAGGGCCTGAACATGGGCGCCTACACTCCCCCGGAAGACACCTGCCCACTGACCTCCGTCGTTGCCCACGGCCCCCGGTACACGGTGGCAGAGATCGAAGCGGCGCTGCCCAAGGGAAAAGGCAAGACAGCTTGCGTCCGGTATACGACCGTCCCACTCGTGCCGGAACACCTTCCCTTTGCTGATGATACGGCAGCGCGCATGACACAGGCGCACCCCAAGCTCTGGGCGGGCGATTGGTCAGCGATCAGGGGCATTGGCAAGGAGCAGCTCTACCCCAGCCAGTCAGAAGCCGACATAGCGCTTGCCCGCTATATAGCGCGCCATCTCGTGGAGCGTGGCGCGCCTGTCGAGATGCTGTCCCGCTTGACCGAGGCCGTGTTCGACCGTTCGGGGCTTTCGCAGCGTAACAAGTGGCAGGAGCGCGAAGATTACCGGGCCACGACGATTGGGCGAGCCTGTGCTTCCGCCCTCCCGCCTATTTCCTCCCGCCCTTCTGGCACTGGACCTGTGGACTGGTCACTACATGGCGATGTTCGCAACGCACGCTTCTTCGCCGACAAGTGGAAGAACACGCTTGCCTATGTGCATGAGCGTAAACGCTGGATGCAGTGGCAGAGCAGCCGCTGGGCCATGTGTATGGCCGGAGAAGATGTCGAACGCGCCAAGGAAACGTGCCAAGCGCTTTACAAGGCTGCGGGAGACGAACTGGCGAATGACCCGGAGAAGGCCCAGAAGCTGGTCCGCGAAGCAGCTCAGGCGCATCTGTCGCAGCGCATAAAGGCGATGATAGACCTTGCGCAGTCGGACCCGATGCTTGCGATTTCGTCCTCGCGCCTCGATGCTGACAACTACGTCCTCGGTGTCGGGAACGGTGTCGTCGATCTGCGCAAGGCAACGCTGTCTGCCAACGAGCCGGGACGCTACATCACACGGCACTGTAATGCCGACTATGACCCGAAAGCGCTTTGCCCTCGTTGGCTGCGGTTTCTCGACGAGGTATTCCAGGGCGATCAGGCAACTATCACATCGGTGCAACGCCTGTTGGGCTATTCCCTCACTGGGCTGAGTACGGAAGAGTTCCTGATTTTTTGTGTGGGCTTCGGCGCTAACGGGAAGTCGATCTTCGGTAACGTGGTCGCCGATATAGTTGGTGACTACGCCAAGACCGCCCCATCCACACTGCTTGCCGCGCGGCGGGCGGATGACCATGGGCCGCGCAGCGACCTAGCCATGCTGGACGGGTTACGCATTGCGTCGATCAACGAGCTGCCAGCCGGAATGCACCTCGACGAGCAGATGGTGAAGCAACTGGCCGGGCGCGAACCGATCTCGGCTCGCCCCCTTTACGGCGAGTACTTCACGTTCAAGCCGCGCTTCACCACGTGGGTCCGTACCAACCACAAGCCCATCGTGCGGGGTGATGACGACGTTGGGCAGCTCCCAGAACGGCGATTCGGCAGGCAGCGGCTCGTCGTCGAAGACGTCCAGCGCGGCGCCGGC
>JBDLVU010000008.1:0-48013 GCA_039804665.1 Pseudomonadota bacterium
CGGTGGCGCTGGTGCTGCCGCTGCTGTTCGTGTTCGCGCGCCGGCTGTGGGATGCGGCCGGCGACCTGATCGAGGAAACCGAGGACGATGCCGACTTGCCCGCCTATCCGGCGTGGTGGCGGCTTTCGCTGATGCTGGCGGGCGCGATGCTGTTGCTGGGCACCACGCTGGCGCTGGCGTTCACCAACAGCGGCAGCACGCTTCCCGCGCGCTTTGGCGGGCTGGCCGGCTTGCTGGGCGCCACGCTGGTGCGCTGGATCGCGCATTTCGTGCCGGTGGCCGAAGGATGGATCATCCTGGCGTTCGCGCTGGTGTCGCTGGGTGCGGGGCTGATCGTGACGGGCCGTGTGTTCACGCTCGACTGGTCGCGCGTGCTGTCGCTGCCGGCGTTCCTGCGCCGTGCGCCGCGAACGCCCGTGCCCGAGGCGTTGATGCCCGCCAAGGAGCGCAAGACGAAGGCCAAGGAAACGCCTGCGATCCCGTTCGACGTGGGGCAGGTGGATGCGCCCGCGATTGCCGGGGCTGCCGTGGCCGGCGCTGCCGGAGAGGCCCGGCGCCCGACCGAGATTGCCGAGCCCACGCGCCGTCCCGCGCCCGCGCAGATCGTGCCGCAAGGGCGGCAGGGCGACCTGTTCGACAAGTTCGAACTGCCCTCCACCGCGCTGCTTGAGGAACCTCAGGCCAGCGCCCAGCCCAAGATCGACAAACTGGCGCTGGAGCGCAACGCCCGCCTGCTGGAAAACGTGCTCGACGATTTCAACGTGAAGGGCGAAATCGCCGCCGTGCGGACCGGCCCGGTGGTGACGATGTACGAACTGGAGCCCGCGCCCGGCATCAAGGCCAGCCGCGTGGTGGGTCTGGCCGACGATATCGCCCGCAACATGAGCGCGATCTCTGCGCGCGTGTCCTCCATTCCCGGCCGCACGGTGATGGGCATCGAACTGCCCAACGCGGTGCGCGACATGGTGTCGTTCAGGGAACTGGTGGAGTGCGAGAAGTTCGCCAACCACAAGGGCTTGCTGCCGATCATCCTGGGCAAGGACATCGCCGGCGAACCGATCGTGGCCGACCTTGCCACCATGCCGCACCTGCTGGTGGCGGGTACCACCGGTTCGGGCAAGTCGGTGGGGCTGAACTGCATCCTGCTGTCGCTGCTCTATCGCCTGACACCGCAGCAGTGCCGGATGATCCTTGTCGATCCCAAGGTGCTGGAGCTGAAAAGCTACGACGACATTCCGCACCTGCTTTCGCCCGTCGTCACCGAACCGCCCAAGGCGGTGCGCGCGCTGAAGTGGGCGGTTGAGGAAATGGAGCGCCGCTATCGCCAGATGAGCTCCATCGGCGTGCGCAACCTGTCCGGCTTCAACGAAAAGGTGCGCGCCGCGGCATCGAAGGGCAAGCCGCTGGGCCGCCGCATCCAGGTGGGCTTCGATCCCGAAACGGGCGAGGAACTGTTCGAGGAACAGCAGCTCGATTATCAGGTCCTGCCGCAGATCGTGGTGATCGTCGACGAACTGGCCGACCTGATGGTGACGGTGGGCAAGGAAATCGAAGTGCTGATCCAGCGGCTTTCGCAAAAGAGCCGCGCGGCGGGCATCCACCTGATCATGGCGACGCAGCGCCCGTCGGTTGACGTCATCACCGGCGTGATCAAGGCCAACCTGCCCACGCGTATCTCGTTCGCGGTGACGAGCCGCATCGACAGCCGCACGATCCTTGGCGAACAGGGCGCCGAACAGCTGCTGGGCAAGGGCGACATGCTCTACAAGCCGGCCACCGATCCGATCAAGCGCGTCCACGGCCCGTTCGTTTCGGACGAGGAAGTGGAAAGGGTGGCCGACCACTGGCGTTCGCAGGGATCGCCCGAATACGTGGATTCGGTCACCGAGGAACCGGAGGACGGCGGCTTCGGCTTCGACGATCTGGACGCGACCGCTTCGGACAATCCCGAAGAGCGCAAGTACCGGCAGGTGTGCCAGCTGGTGTTCGAAAGCCAGAAGGCATCGGCCAGCTGGATCCAGCGCCAGATGGGCGTGGGCTACAACACCGCGTCCAAGTGGATCGAGCGGATGGAGGCCGACGGCTTCGTCGGGCCATCGAACCACGTGGGCCGCCGCGAGATCTACCGCGACAAGGACGGCAACCCGCTTTGATCCGTCGATAGCGGGTGCCCCCAACCCTCTCCCCTGAAGGGGAGAGGGCTTTTTTGTGGCTTAAGCGCCGCCATTCCCCGCCGTTCTCAGCTTACAGACCGGCGGGCGGGCCTGCTCCATCCACCATGGCCGTTCGCCGGTCACCGTGTGGAGATGTGAGACGATGGCGACGGCCCTGACGCAATGCTGGTATACCCGCATCCACAGTCCTGAACGCCAGCGGCACCGAAATGCGGACGGTTCGACCGGCAGCGTGTGCCGCCATTGCCACGAACCGATCGTCAGCTGGGATCGCAGCGGCTGGGCGCTGGCGCGCGGGTTCGATGTTTCGCGGCTGGCGGCCACGGCGTCCGGACGGTTCCTGACGCTGTACGACAGCGCGGGCGACTTTGTGCTGCATCGCTATGCCGTGGCGCACCTGCCCGACGAGGACGCGGTGGACGCCTTCAAGCAGCGGCTGCGCGACGAATACGGCATCGACGACCCGGACAGCACGCTGGAGCTGCGCGACAGCGCGCCGGTGGCAAAGCGCGCGCGGATCAATCGCGGGGGACCGGATATCCGTCGAAGCGCTTGATCCGGCGCAGCGAGAAGCTGGACCGCATGGCAGACACGCCGGGCAGGCGGGCCAGGCAATCGCGGTGGATACTATCGTACTGGTCCAGATCGCGCGCGGCCACGCGCAGCAGGTAATCGGCGGTGCCGCTCATCAGGTGGCATTCCAGGATATCGTCGAAATCGCCGACGGCGCGTTCGAAACGGTCCATCGCCTCGCGGCTTTGGCTGGTCAGGGTGATTTCCACGAAGACTTCTACGGCAAGGCCGATGCGGCGCGGATCGACCCGCGCGGCATACCCGGCGATGACCCCCTGTTCCTCCAGCGCGCGAATGCGGCGGTGGCAGGCAGAGGGCGACAGCGCGATGGCTTCGGCCACGCGGGCGATGGGCTGGGCCGAATCGCGCTGAAGCGCCTCGATCAGCGCGGCATCGGTGCGGTTCATGCAAGAATTTCCCGTATGGAGTGCCCTGTGCGGGAAATATCGCGCATCGGCGCGCGCGAAAAGCGCAAATGAGGTGAAACGGTGCGCGCGGTTGGGCGTATCCTCCATGGCATCACATCCATCGGGAGAAGCGCCATGCGTGTCGGCACCGTTCGCGAGATCAAGAACCACGAATACCGGGTGGGGCTGACCCCCGAATCCGCGCGCGAACTGGTGGCGCACGGGCACGAGGTGTGGGTGGAAACGGGTGCGGGCAACGGCATCGGCGCCAGCGACGCGGATTACGAAACCGCCGGCGCGACGATCCGGCCCGACGCCGCCACGATCTTTACCGGGTGCGAGATGATCGTGAAGGTCAAGGAACCGCAAGCCTCCGAGCGCGCGATGCTGCGCGAGGGGCAGGTCCTGTACACCTACCTGCATCTGGCGCCCGATCCGCAGCAGACCGCCGATCTTGTGAAAAGCGGGGTGACGGCGATCGCTTATGAAACCGTGACCGGGCCGGGGCACAGCCTGCCCCTGTTGAAGCCGATGAGCCAGGTGGCCGGGCGCATGGCGATACAGGCCGGGGCGACCGCGCTGGAAAAGGCGCACGGCGGGCGCGGCGTGCTGCTGGGCGGGGTGCCGGGGGTGCTGCCGGGCAAGGTGGTGGTGATCGGCGGCGGCGTGGTGGGCTTCAACGCCGCGCAGATGGCGGTGGGGCTGGGCGCGGACGTGACCATCCTCGACCGTGATCCCGAAGTGCTGGAACGGCTGGACAACCACTTCGAAGGCCGCGCGCGCACGCTGCATGCGGGCAAGGCGGCCTTGGCCGCGCTGGTGGCGGAGGCGGACCTCGTGATCGGCGCGGTGCTCGTGCCGGGCGCCGCCGCGCCCAAGCTGGTGACGCGCGCGATGCTTTCCACGATGAAGCAGGGGGCGGTTCTGGTGGACGTGGCGATCGATCAGGGCGGCTGTTTCGAGACCAGTCACCCGACGACGCATGCCGATCCGACCTTTGTGGTGGACGGCGTGGTGCATTATTGCGTGGCCAACATGCCCGGCGCGGTGGCGCGCACCAGCACCTATGCGCTGAACAACGTAACGCTGCCGCACGCCTTGCGCATTGCCGATCTGGGCTGGAAGCAAGCGATTGCGACCGATCCTCACCTTGCGGCAGGACTCAATGTGCATGCAGGCCATGTGACCTATGAAGCGGTGGCGCGGGAACTGGGATATGACTTTACACCATTCGCGCAAATACTTGGCTGAATTAACGTCGCCATAATACAGCCCGGCCTAGCGTGCCGGCCATGTCTGTTGCCCATCCCGGATGGGCGCGCCGCCTGATGGCGGTGTTCGCCTTGATCGCGCTGGCCGTGCTGCTGCCGGCTGGCGCGATGGCGCGCACGGTGCAGACGGTGCAGGTATGCCATGCCGCCGCGCCCGTCGGCGTGCCGATGGCCGTGTTGCTGCAGCAGCGCGACGGATGGCATTGCGACGACAGCGACTGGAGCATCGCGGGCGAAAGCCTTGTGCTGCGGTTCCGCATCGATCCCGCCGACGCGGCGCCGCCGCGCAGCTTCGTGACCGTGGCATCGCGCTTTGCCGTGATGGATTTCGCGGTGGTGGACGCCCGTGGCGGGCTTAGCGAAAGCCGCCATGTGCCGGCCGATGCGCGGCACCTGCCGGCAGGCCCGATGATGGTGCTGCCCTTGCCTGCGGTGCGCGGCGATGCGCCGATGCGCACCGTGATGGTGCGCATCGAACGGCCATGGACCAAGGCGATCGGCAGCGAGGCGCGGCTTGATACCACCAGCGATGGCACCGGCTGGCCGATCGACGAGATCGTGGCGATGGCGGTGATCTGCGGGCTGCTGGTCGTGCCGCTGATGCTGAACGCGGCGTTCTATTCCGTGCTGCCCGAACGGTTCGTGTTCTGGCATCTGGTGGTGACGGGATCGATGCTGATGCAGGTGCTGGTCGGCACCGGGTTCATCCACCTGATCGTGCCGATCCCCGAAGTGCTGGAAGCACCGCTGAACAACTGTTGCTATGCGTTGATGAGCAGCGCGGCGATGATGTTTGCCGCCACCTTCATCGAACCCGGCTTCATGTCGCGCCGGTTGCGAAAAGGTCTGGTGCGCGGCGCGCCGGTTGTGTTCGGCGTGGGCGCGATGACCGCGCTGCCGTTTGAGGCGCTGCGGCCGTATGCCACGCTGATCCTGCATCTGGACATGATCCCCGCGCTGGTGCTGGTGATCGCGTCGGCCTTTGACGCGCGGGCGCGGGGCAGCGTGCACGCGTGGTACCAGATCGGCAGCTGGGCGCCGGTGATGCTGTTGGGCGGCTGGAAGGTGGTGCTGTATGCGCTGCCCGGGCAGAAGCCGCTGGAAGCCACGGTGATCTATCAACTGGGGCTGGCGATCCAGGTGCTGGTGGCGACGATGGGCATCATCAGCCGTTTCCTTGTGCTGCGGCGCGAACGCGACACGGCCACGGCCCGCGCGCGCGAACTTGAAGGCATCGCCGGGCGCGATCCGCTGACCGGGCTGGGCAATCGGCGCCTGATCGAACAATCGTTCGAGACGATGTTCCGCAAGGGCTATCGCACGATGGCGGTGATCGACCTCGACCACTTCAAGCAGGTCAACGACCGCTATGGCCACGGCGTGGGCGATACCGTGCTGAAGGCGGTGGCGGGCGCGCTTTCATCCGATGCCGGGGCGTTTGCGGTGCGCATGGGCGGTGAGGAGTTCCTGCTGCTGCTGCGCGGGCGCGACGGGGCAACCCGCGCGGAACATTGCCGTCGCGCGATTCCGGCGCGGGTGGCGGCCGAAGTGCCCGGGCTGGACCGGATGGTGACGGCCAGCATGGGGCTGGTGGAACACGATCCCAACGGGGCGCTGAACGCGGATTTCGACGCGCTCTATCGCCATTGCGACCGCCTGCTCTACGAAGCCAAGCGGCTGGGGCGGAACCGCACCATGCGGGAAAGGCTGATGACCTTCGCCAGCGAACCGGCGGTAGCGGCGGGGTAGGGACCGGTGTGTGGGGGGCGCCCGCCCGGAGTCTTCTATGCCATAAACGGCGCCGCCACATCCGCCGGCACGCGCAGCAGGCGGCCGGTGGCGCGGTCGATCAGCGCCCATGTCGTCCGCGCGCTGACGATCACCTTGCCGCCCGCGTCGCGGAAATCCACGCGGCGGTCGAAGCGGGCACCGGTGGGGCCTTCGGGGATGAAGGTTTCGGCGGTCACGCTTTCGCCCTCGCGCACGTTGCCGCGATAGTCGATCTCGTGCCGCGTCACGACCCAGACATAGGCGGCCTTGTGCGCCGCGCTCGCCACGGCTTCCCAATGCGAAACGGCGATGGCCTCCATCCATTGCACCCACACCGCGTTGTTCACGTGGCCCAGCTCGTCGATGTGCTGCGGCCCGGCGGTGAAGGTCAGCGAATGGCGGCCCGTCATGCCCACTTCCTCAAACCGGCACGCCCAGCTGCCACAGGATAAAGGCGAACTCTTCCGCCGTTTCCTTCAAGGATTCGAACCGGCCGGACTTGCCGCCGTGCCCTGCGCCCATGTTGGTCTTGAGCAGCAGTTCGTTGCTGTCGGTCTTCATCTCGCGCAGCTTGGCCACCCACTTGGCCGGTTCCCAATAGGTGACGCGCGGATCGTTGAGACCGGCGGTGACGAGCATCGGCGGATAGGCCTGCCGCGTTACCTGATCGTAGGGAGAATAGGAGTGGAT
This sequence comes from Pseudomonadota bacterium, assembly GCA_039804665.1. Classification (GTDB taxonomy): domain Bacteria; phylum Pseudomonadota; class Alphaproteobacteria; order Sphingomonadales; family Sphingomonadaceae; genus Novosphingobium. The sequence goes on from JBDLVU010000008.1 coordinate 6,886, forward strand.
CAGGTCGAACGCGGCCTTGTCCTCGATGGGGTTGCCCCATTCGGGCCATTCGCCGGGGGTCAGCGGCAGGCTTTCGTCCAGCATGGTGTTCAGCACGTCGACGAACGGCACGTGCGCCGCCACCGCGCCGAACAATTCAGGATCGGAATTGATCACCGCGCCCATCAGCTCGCCGCCCGCCGAACCGCCCGCGATGGCAATCTTGCCTTCGGTGGTGAAGCTGCGCTCGATCAGGCCCTTGGCCACATCGACAAAGTCGTTGAAGGCGTTGGTGCGCTTTTCCAGCTTTCCGTCCTTGTACCAGCGGCGGCCCAGATCGTCGCCGCCGCGGATATGCGCGATGGCATAGGCGAAGCCGCGATCGACAAGGCTGAGTCGCGTGGTGGAAAAGCCCGGCCCGATGGCGATTCCATAGGCGCCATAGCCATAGAGATAGAGTGGCCCGCCATCGGTGCGGCCCTTGCGCCACACGACCGAGACGGGAACGGCGGTGCCATCGCGCGCCGTGATTTCCAGCCGCGCGGTTTCATACAGCGAGGCATCATAACCGCTGGGGATCTCCTGCGTCTTCAGCAGGTCCAGCCGCCGTTCGGCCACGTGGTAGTCATAGGTCGACGCCGGGCTGACCATCGATTCATAGCTGACGCGCAGCTTGTCCATCGCCCATTCGGGATTGTCGCCCAGCGCCGCTTCGAAGCTGGCTTCGGGAAAGGTGATCGGCTCGATCCGGGCGGGATCGTCGTAATAGCGGACTTCGATGCGATCCAGCCCGCGCACCCGGCCCTCGATCACGTAGAAATCGCGGAACAGGTCGAACCCGGTCAGGTAGAAATCGTCGCTACCCTCGATCAGGGTGGTCCATTCGGCCGGTGCAGAGAGGGGCGCGGTGGCGAGGCGGAAGTTTTCGTGGCCGTCGTGGGTGTGGATGTAGAGCACGCCGTCGCGCTCATCCACGTCGTACTCCACCCCGGTGCGGCGTTCGCGCACGAGGATGGGCGTGGCCAGCGGGTCGGCGGTGGGGATCAGCCGGGTTTCGCCGGTTTCGTGATCGCCGCTGGAAACGATCAGCCACTGTTCGTTGGCCGAAAGCGCGGCGCCGACGCGGAAGCCTTCGTCATCTTCGTGGTACAGTTCCACGTCGCTGCTGTTGGGCTGGCCCAGCCAGTGCAGGAGGGCGTTATCGGTGCGCCAGTTTTCGTTGGCGAGCGAATAGACAAGGCCCTTGTCGCCCGCCACCCAGACGAGGCTGGAGAGCGTGCCGGGGATTTCATCGGGCAGGACTTCGCCGGTGGCGATGACCTTGATCCGCGCGGTGAAGCGTTCCGATCCGTTGTCGTCTACCGACCATGCCAGCATGGTGCCATCGGTGGAGACCGAGATCGCGCCCAGCCGGAAGTATTCCTTGCCTTCGGCCAGCGCGACTTCATCGAGGATCAGTTCGTCGGCGGTGCCATCCTCCGCCGCGCCCACCGGGCGGCGCCACCACTTCTTGTATTCGGCACCTTCCTCGTATTCGATCCAGTAAAGGAACGCCCCGTCCTTCTGCGGCACGGACTTGTCCGCTTCCTTGATCCGCGCGCGCATTTCCTTGAACAATGTGTCGATCAGCGGCTGGCGGTCTTTCATCCGCGCCTCGAACCACGCGTTTTCCGCCTCCAGATGGGCGAGCACAGCCTTGTCGGTCACTTCGGGATAGCCGGGGTCGCGCAGCCAGGCGTAATCGTCGGAAACGGTCACGCCGTGGCGGGTGAAGCTGTGCGGCTTTTTCGCGGCGACGGGCGGTGCGGCGGGAGAAACTGCGGGGGGGGTGTTATCGACCATCCCCTGCATCTATGTTGCAGCTGTAACCACCGCAACCCGGACTCGCAGATCCCATGCTGATGAACACCCATGAAGCCCGCCTCGATGCCTTGCGCAAGGAACTGGCGCGGCAGGGACTGGACGGCTTCGTCGTCCCCATTTCCGACGAGCACATGAGCGAATACGTCGGCGCCTATGCCCAGCGGCTGGAATGGCTGACCGGGTTTGGCGGATCGGCGGGCACGGCGGCGGTGCTGAAGGATGAAGCCGCGATTTTCGTCGACGGGCGCTATACCCTGCAGGTGCGCGATCAGGTGGACGGGCGGCTTTATGCCTATGAATCCGTGCCGCAGACCAGCGTGGCGGAATGGCTCGGCACCCATGCGCCGCAGGGGGCGCGGATCGGCTATGACGCGTGGCTGCATGCGAAGGGCTGGGCCGAAGGCACCGCAAAGGCGTTGGCAAAGCGCGGGGCCACGCTGGTGGCGGTGGACGTGAACCCCATCGACGCGATCTGGCAGGACCGGCCGCAGCCTTCGCTCGAACCGGCCGTACCGCATGGCGATGCGCTCGCCGGGCGCAGCGCCACTGACAAGCGCGGCGAAGTGGCGGAATGGCTTTCCGGCCGGGGCTATGACGCGGCGGTGATCTCGGCGCTCGATTCGGTGGCGTGGCTGCTGAACATCCGGGGGCAGGACGTTTCCTGCACGCCGGTGGCGCTATCGTTCGTGCTGGCCCATGCCGATGGCACGGCGGACCTGTTCATCGCGCCTGAAAAGGTGACGCCTGAATTGACCGCGCATTTGGGCAACGCGGTGCGGGTGCAGCCGCGCGAGGCGTTCGTGCCCGCGTTGCAGGCCTTGCGCGGCAAGACCGTGGCGGTCGATCCCGAACGCGCCGTGGCCGCGATCTGGAAGGCGCTGGAGGATGCGGGCGCGACGACCGTTGCGGTGACCGATCCCACCGTGCTGCCCAAGGCGATCAAGAACCCGGTCGAACAAGCCGGCCACCGCGCCGCGCAGGCGCGTGATGGCGCGGCCATCGCGCGGTTCCTGCACTGGCTTTCGCAGGAAGCGCCCAAGGGTACCGTCACCGAAATCGCGGCGGCAGACCGGCTTCAGGCCTTCCGCGCGGAAACCGGGCTGCTGAAGGACCTGTCGTTCGACACGATTTCGGGCGCCGGGCCGAACGGGGCGGTGGTGCACTATCGCGTCAGCCCTGAAACCAACCGCACGCTGGAGCCATCGAGCGTGTACCTCGTCGATTCGGGCGGGCAGTACGTGGACGGCACCACCGACATCACCCGCACCGTGTGGGTCGGCCCGGGCGAGGCCCCGGCCGAGACCAGGGACCGCTTCACCCGCGTGCTGAAGGGCCACATCGCGCTGGCCCGTGCGGTATTTCCGCGCGGCACCAACGGCAGCCAGCTCGATACGCTGGCGCGGCAGTTCCTGTGGTCGGCGGGGCTGGATTACGCGCACGGCACCGGGCACGGCGTGGGCAGCTTTCTGGCCGTGCACGAAGGGCCGCAGCGCATCGCCAAATCGAGCGGCGGACAGGCCGGCACCGGGCAGGAACTGCTGCCGGGCATGATCCTGTCGAACGAGCCGGGCTACTACAAGACCGGCGAATACGGCATCCGTATCGAGAACCTCGTGCTGGTGGAAGAGCGGCAGATCGCCGGGGCCGAAGGCATGTTCATGGGCTTCGAAACGCTCACCCACGCGCCCATCGACCGCGCGCTGGTGGATGCGGCGCTCCTCACGCCCGAGGAGCGCGACTGGTGGAACGCCTATCACGCGCGGGTTCGCGCCATCCTTGCGCCCCAGCTGGAGGGCGCATCGCTGGCTTGGCTGGAGCAGGCCTGCGCCCCGCTTTGAACGCGCGGCGCGACAAACTGCGACAAAGTTCCGGGGTTGGTGGCATAGTTGCGCGACAATCGCGCCCTATATGGGGCTCATGGACGTCGCGGGGCGGCCTCGAACCAGCCCCCCCGAACAAACCGGTCTGGCACTCCCTCCCCCCTGTGCCGGCCGGGGCAACCCTGCGGCGTCCTCCCCCTTTCTCGCATCAAGGACGATTTCCATGAGGAAGTTCACCCTCGCAGCCGCCGCCTCGGCCCTCGCGCTGGCCGGCACCGCCGCATACTTCGTCACGCCCGCGCTTGCCCAGATGGACATGAGCGGGAAAGACCGCACGATCACCTGGACCGACGCCAAGGCCAAGGCCGACGAGGCGTGGACCCGGCTTGACGTCAACAAGGACGGCAAGCTGGATCAGGCCGATCGCGACGCCAAGATGGTGGAGATGTTCGACAAGATCGACACCAACCACGATGGCGCGATCAGCCGCGACGAGTTCCTCGCGCATCACCGCGCGATGATGATGAATCATGACAAGGACGGCCATCCCGGGCCCGATGGTCGCCCGCCGATGGCCGGGATGGACCACGAAGGCCATGATGGGCACGAAGGCCATGGCGGCCCCGGTGGCATGATGGATCGCGGCCCCATGCACCTGCTGGAAATGGCTGACGCCAACAAGGACGGCACCGTGACCCGCGCCGAATACGACGCGGCGGTAAAGGCGCACTTCGACGCGGCCGATACCAACCATGACGGCAAGATCACGCCCGAGGAACGCCGCGCCGCGTTCGGCAAGATGCGCGCCCGCGATGGTGAATCGATGCATCCGCCGATGGGCGGGCAGATGCCGCCGCCGCCTTCCGGCGACCAGTGACTTGACGGCAGTGACCTCCCGGCAGTGATTCACGGCCGGTGATCGGCTAGGACCGACCGATGACCGACGCGACGACCACCCGCATTCTCCTTGTCGATGACGAGGCGGCCCTGCGCGAACCCCTGGCGGACTACCTTGTCCGGCAGGGGTTTGCCGTGACCCAGGCCGGCAGCGCCGCCGAGGCGCGCGGCCAGATTGCCGCCGACAGTTTCGATCTGGTGCTGCTGGACATCATGATGCCGGGTGAGGACGGCCTTTCGCTGTGCCGCCATCTGGCCGAAACGAAGGCCGTGCCGGTGATCTTCATCACCGCCAAGGGCGAGGCGACCGACCGCATCGTCGGGCTGGAGATCGGCGGCGACGACTATGTGGTCAAGCCGTTCGACCCGCGTGAACTGGTGGCGCGCATCCGCAGCGTGCTGCGCCGCGCCAACCGCGCCGCGCCCGACGTGGGCGAGGCGGTGGCCTATGAATTCGAAGGCTGGCGGCTCGATCCGCTGAAGCGACGACTGACCGACCGCGAAGGTGCGGTGGTGCCGGTGTCCTCGGCCGAATTCCGCCTGCTGATGGCGTTTCTCGATCATCCGCGTCAGGTGCTGGACCGCGACCGCCTGCTCGATATGGTGCAGGGCCGCGAGGCGCACCTGTTCGACCGCGCGGTCGACAACCAGATCAGTCGCCTGCGCCGCAAGATCGAGGAAGACAGCCGCAATCCGCAGCTGATCCAGACCGTGTGGGGCGGCGGCTACATGCTTGCCACCGAAGTGCGCAAGGTTGCGGCGCGCGACTGATGGCGCGGTTCCGGCCCTTTTCGCGCGCCGACTGGAAAGCGCTCTGGCCGCGCAGCCTGCAAGGGCAGATGCTGCTGGCCATCGCGCTGGCGTTGCTGGTGGCGCAGGGGCTTTCCGCCGCGCTGATCTGGCGCGCGCAGCACGAACGGCATCTGGCCGGGCTGGTCAACGCCGCCGCATTCCGCCTGATGGGTGAACGTACCGCGCCGATGGATGGCCCGCCCGATGGGCCTCCGGGTGGGCCGCCCGGCGTGCATCGGGGCGGGCCGCCCGACGATGGTTTCCGCCTGCCGCGCCCCTTGCGGCTTCAGGTGATGCAAGGCTCTCCGGTGCAGGCGGGTGACCGCCGCCGCGCCGATATCGAGACCGCGATCCACGAGGTGTTTGAGGCGCAGGGCGCGCAGCCCGGCACGCTGGTGGTTGTCGAGCGCGATCCGCACCGCGATCCGGTGATCGACGATTGGCTGGAACGTGCCAGCCACCGCTTTGAACAGCTGGGATGGTGGGAAGGCCAGCCGAGCCTGGTGCTTGCCACGATGCGCCGGCCCGATGGCAGCTGGCTGGTGGTGCGCATGCTGGAGCCGCCGACCGAGCGCCACGTGCTGCTGTCGCTGCTGGGGCAGACGATCCTGCTGTACTTCGTGCTGGTGGGCGCGGTGGCGCTGATCCTGCGCCGGATCGCGCGCCCGCTGAAGGCGCTGACCCGGCGGGTGGAGGAATTCGGCGCCAGCCGCAGCATCGACGGGCAGCTGGCGCCCGATGGGCCGGAGGATATCCAGCGGCTGATCGTGGCGCACAACGCAATGGAAGGCCGCATCGCCGCGCTGCTCGATGAAAAGGACGTGATGCTGGGCGCAATCGGCCATGACCTGAAGACGCCGCTGGCCGCGCTGCGCGTGCGGATAGAGGCGGTGGACGACGATACCGAGCGCGGCCGCATGGCGCGCACGATCGAGGACATCAACGATTCGCTCGACGATATCCTCTCGCTTGCCCGCGTGGGCCGGCCGACAGATCCGGTGGAGCCGACCGAGCTGTCGGCGCTGGTGGCCGATGTCGTGGGTGAATACGAGGACATGGGCGATGACGTGGTGCTGGGCGATGCGCAGCGCATGGTCGCCCGCGTGCGCGCCACCTGGCTGCGCCGCGCCTTGCGCAATCTTGTTTCCAACGCGCTGCGCTATGGCGCGCGGGCGCGGGTGACGCTGCTGCGCGATGGCGCGGTGGGCGTGCTGACCGTGGAAGACGATGGCCCCGGCATTCCCGAGCACGAGATCGCGCGGATGATGGAGCCGTTCACCCGGCTCGATGCCTCGCGCAACAGCTCAACCGGGGGGACGGGGCTGGGGCTGACGCTGGCGCGCGCGATTGCAGACCAGCACGGCGGCTCGCTGGCGCTGGCGAACCGGATCGAGAACGGCGCGGTGCGCGGTCTGGTCGCCACCTTGCGAATCCCGCTGGCCTGATCCGTTCAGGCCGGGGCAAGCGCCCGGCGCCTTATTTCCGGCGGACCTTGTGCAAACAGTCTCGCCATGGCCGGGTCTGGTTGCTAGTGAAACCGCCTTGCCGTGATCCCGGAGAGATAGCCACATGCGGTCGTTTGCACTCGTTTCGGCGCTGGCGCTTGCCATTGCCGCCCCGCCGGTTCTGGCCCAGACCCCGCTGCCTGCCGCCAATCCGGCCAGTGCCGCAGGCGTCCATTCGGACCTGCCGCGCAATGCGCAGCCGCTGCACTATGCCATCGAAATCGTGCCCGATGCGACCGCGATGACCTTTACCGGCACCACCGCCATCGACATCGTGGTGAGCGAACCGACGCCCACGCTGACGCTTCACGCGCTGGAACTGACCATCGACAAGGCCACGCTCACCCCCGCCGGGGGCAAGCCGATGCCGTTGACCGTCGCCATCGACGCTGCTGCGCAAAAGGCGGTGTTCACCGCGCCTGCGGCCATCGCGCCGGGCAGCTATCGCATCGACATCGCCTACAAGGGGGCGATCAACACGCAGCCCAATGGCCTGTTCGCGCTCGATTATCCTGACAAGCGCACCGGCAAGACCGCGCGCGGCCTGTTCACGCAGTTCGAACCGGCCGACGCGCGCCGCTTTACGCCCGCGTTCGATGAACCGATCTACAAGGCGACATGGACGCTGTCCGCCGTGGTGCCCGCCGCGCAGATGCCGCTGGCGAACACCCCGGTGGTCAAGGAAGATGCGCTGCCCGGCGGGCGCAAGCGCGTGACCTTTGCCGAAACGCCCCGGATGTCGTCGTACCTGCTGTTCTTCGGCCTCGGCGATTTCGAACGGCTGGCAAAGCCCGCTGCGCCGGGCGTGGAAGCGGGCATCGTCTCGCCCGCCGGCAGCGGCGAACAGGCGCGCTTTGCGCTGGATTCGTTGGCGCCGCTCATTCCCTATTACACCGACTATTTCGGCCAGCCTTTCCCGCTGCCCAAGATCGACAACATCGCTGGCCCCGGCCAATCGCAGTTCTTCGGCGCGATGGAAAACTGGGGCGCGGTCTTCACCTTTGAACGCATCCTGCTGGAAGACCCGGCGGTGTCCACGCCCGCCACGCGCAACGCCATCTTCATCACGCAGGCGCACGAAGTGGCGCACCAGTGGTTCGGCGATCTCGTCACGATGGCGTGGTGGGACGACCTGTGGCTGAACGAAGGCTTCGCCAGCTGGATGGAATCCAAGGCGACCGATCATTTCCACCCCGAATGGTTCCCGCTGTTCGAACGCGTGAATGGCCGTGAAGAGGCGATGGAGCTGGACGCGTTCCGCACCACGCACCCGATCGTGCAGGAAATCCGCACGGTGGACGAAGCCAACCAGGCCTTCGATTCGATCACCTACCAAAAGGGCGAGGCGGTCATTTCGATGCTGGAAGCCTTCGCGGGCGAGAACGTGTGGCGCGACGGCCTGCGCGCCTACATGGCGGCGCACAAGCTGGGCAACAGCCGCACGGACGATCTGTGGGCGGCGGTCGAAAAGGCCGGCGCGCCGGGCCTGACGGCGGTGGCCCACGATTTCACCAAGCAGCCGGGCATTCCGCTGGTTCGTGTCACCTCCGCCACGTGCAAGGCGGGCAAGACCATGCTGACGCTGGAGCAATCGCAGTTCAGCCGCGATGCGATGGCTGAAACGCAGGCCCACCCTGCGCGCTGGCGCGTGCCCCTGCTGGTTTCGGCCGGCGGCGCGCCGGTCCGTTCGATCCTGGAAGGCGGGAAGGCCTCGATCACCGTGGATGGCTGCGGGCCGGTGCTGCTCAACGCGGGGCAGCTTGGCTATTACCGCACGCTGTATACCCCGGCGATGCTGAAGGCGCTGCGCAAGGGCCTGCCCACGCTGAAGCCGATGGACCAGATGGGCCTTGTGGCCGACAACATCGCGCTGTCCTATGCCGGGTATCAGCCGCTGGCCCCTTCGCTGGACCTGCTCGCCGCCGTGCCGGGCACGGCCAACCCGGTGCTCGCCCGCAGCGCGTTCGCGCATTACCGCGCCGCGTGGGAAGCGCTGGACAAGCAGCCCGCCGTGCGCGCCGCGCTGGTGAAACGCATCGCCGCCACGTGGAAGCCGCGCCTCACCGCGCTGGGCCTCGAACCCCGCGCGGACGAGGTGATGCCCGACGCTGCGCTGCGCTCCAGCCTGATCGGCGGCTTCGGCGCGATGGGCGATCCGCAGGTTCTGGCCGAGGCGCGCCAGCGCTTCGCCCTGTTGCAGGCGAATCCCAAGGCGCTCGACGGCCCGCTCAAGACCACCTGGCTCGGCATCGTGGCGCGCCACGCCACCCGCGCCGAATGGGACCGGATCGCCGCGCTGGCCGCAGGTTCGGGCAGCGCGGTGGAAAAACAGGCGCTCTACACCCTGCTGGGCCGCGCGCAGGACCCGGCGCTGGCCAGTGCCGCGCTCGATTTCGCGCTGACCGACAAGCCGGGGCAGACCACCAGCGCGGGCATCATCGCCACGGTGGGCGGCATGCACCCCGAACAGGCGTTCGATTTCGTGCTGGCGCACCGGGCCGAGGTGGAAAAGCTGGTCGACAGTTCCAGCCGCACCCGCTTCCTTGCCAACGTGGTCGACAATTCCAACGATCCCGCGCTGGTGCCCAAGGTCGAGACCTATATGGCAACGCTCCAGCCCGACGCGGCCAAGCCGATGGAACAGGCGCTGGCCGCGCTCAAGGAACGCCTGCAATCGCGCCCGCGCTATGTGGCCGGGCTCGCCGAATGGCTGGGCACGAAGCCCGCGCGTTGAGAACGACCTAAGGGGGGTCTAGGCCGACCTGGAGCGATCTAGCGGAGCAGACCCCCCAGCAAACCACGGGCAAAACGACCCAGCGCGGCGCCGCCGATCGAGGTCGCCACCGTGCCCACCACCGCGCTCAATCCGGACTCTACCGGATTGGCGCGCGACTTCTTGCCGGTCAGTTCGGCCGCCAGAACCGAGCCTGCCGAAGCGGCGATGGCGCCCACGGCGGCCTTGCCAGCCTTGCCCCACAGGCTGGGGGACTGGCGCGCGGAGTTGCGCTGCGCAACTTCGCCCTGATCCTGCACCTGCTGTGCTGCGGCGGCGGCATCGGCGGCCTTTTGCGTCAGCACTTCGGACGCGCTTTCGCGGTTCACGGCGGTGTCGTACTTGCCCTCAAAGGGGCTGGTCGACTGGATCACCGTGCGCTCCTGCGGGGTGAGCGGCCCCAGCCGCGAGCGCGGCGGCGCGATCAGCGTGCGCTGGACGATTCCCGGCGCGCCATCGGCGTCGAGCGTGGAAACCAGCGCTTCGCCCACCTTCAGTTCGGTGATGACCTTTTCCACGTTGAGATCGGGATTGATGCGGAACGTATCGGCGGCGGCCTTGATCGCCTTCTGATCGCGCGGGGTGAAGGCGCGCAGCGCGTGCTGCACGCGGTTGCCCAGCTGGCCGGCGATCTTTTCGGGGATGTCGATGGGGTTCTGGCTGATGAAATAGACGCCCACGCCTTTCGAACGGATCAGGCGGACGACCTGCTCCACTTTGTCGAACAGGGCCTGCGGGGCATCGTCGAACAGCAGGTGGGCTTCATCGAAGAAGAACACCAGCTTGGGCTTTTCCGGGTCGCCCACTTCGGGCAGCGCCTCGAACAGTTCGGACAGCAGCCACAGCAGGAACGTGGCGTAGAGCTTCGGGCTCTGCATCAGCTTTTCGGCGGCGAGCACATTGACCAGCCCACGCCCCTGATCGTCGGTCTTGATAAAGTCGTTGATCTCGAACGCCGGTTCGCCAAAGAACCGGTCCGCGCCCTGGCTTTCGAACGCGAGCAGCTGGCGCTGGATGGTGCCGACGCTGGCCTTGGACACGTTGCCGTACTTCGTGGCGAGTTCGCTGGCGTTTTCGGCGCAGTTGGCCAGCACGGCCTGAAGATCGGGCATGTCGATCAGCAGCAGGCCGTTGTCGTCGGCATAGCGGAAGGCAACGTTCAGCACGCCCTCCTGCGTTTCGTTCAGCCCCATCAGCCGGGCAAGCAGCAGCGGCCCCATTTCCGAGATCGTGGTGCGGATCGGGTGCCCCGCCTCACCATACAGGTCCCAGAACACCGCCGGGTTGTCGGCATAGGCATAATCGGTCAGGCCAAGGTCCTTGGCCCGCTGTTCCAGCACGTCGGCATGCTTGAACGTGGGGCTGCCGGGCATGGCGATGCCCGCCAGATCGCCCTTCACGTCGGCCAGAAAGACCGGCACGCCTTCGCGGCTGAACTGTTCGGCGATGGTCTGCAACGTCACCGTCTTGCCGGTGCCGGTGGCGCCTGCCACCAGCCCGTGGCGGTTCGCCCGGTCCAGCCGCAGCACCTGTCGTTCGCCGTTCGCGCCCAATCCGATCAGGATATCGCCCATCGCCTGTCACTCGTCCTTCGGCCGTTGCCCATCAGGGTAACAACGTAGGCGGCGCAAGGCCGGGGCGGAAGCCTTTTTGCATCCGGCGCGGTGTGCCGCTATGGCGCTGGCAGCCCATGACACTTGCCCCGTTCATCCTTCTCGACGACGCCCGCACCGAAGGCGCCGGCCCCGCGCGGCTTTACCGCGAGCCGGAGGAAATCGTCGTCGCGCGCCGTCCCGAAGAGGTGGCCGATGCGCTTGCCCGGATCGGCGCCACGCCGGGCCATTGGGCGGGCTATCTCGCCTATGAGGCGGGGCTTTCGCTGGAACCGCGCCTTGCCGCGCGGGCACCGGCGCGCACTGGCGCGGCCGGGCCGCTGGTATGGTTCGCGCGCTTTGCCAGCCTGACCGAAATGAACTGCGAAGAGGCCACACGCTGGCTGAACGCGCAAGGCGAGGGGCAGGGCCGACTGGGCCCGCTTTCGGCGCAGCTTTCCGCCGGTGGTTACGCCAACGCGTTCGCCCGGATGCGCGAGGCAATCCACGCGGGCGATATCTATCAGGCGAACCTGACCTTTCAGCTGGCCGGATCGTGGAGCGGCGATCCGCTGGCGATCTACGCCGCGCTCCGTCAGGACAGCCGCGCCGGCTATGGCGCGGTGGTGTGGGACGGGTCGCACTGGCACCTGTCGCTTTCGCCCGAACTGTTCCTTGAACTGACAGGCGGCATGGCCACGGTGCGCCCGATGAAGGGCACCGCGCCGCGCGGGCGCACCGCGTCGGAAGACGATGCGAACAAGGCGCGGCTGGCCGCAAGCACCAAGGACCGCGCCGAAAACCTGATGATCGTGGACCTGATGCGCAACGACCTGTCGCGCGTGGCGGAACCCGGCAGCGTGCGCGTGGAGCGCCCCTTTGCGGTGGAAACCTATCCCACGCTGCACACCATGGTCACCACCGTGCGCGCCACGTTGCAGGCGGGCGAGGACGTGCGCAGCTTGCTGGGCGCGATATTCCCCTGCGGGTCGATCACCGGCGCGCCCAAGATTCGCGCGATGGAACTGATCGACGACGTGGAGCGCGATGCGCGCGGGGTCTATTGCGGGGCCATCGGGCGGATAGACCCGACTGGCGATGCGGCCTTCAATGTGGCAATCCGTACCTTGCGCCTTGCCCCGGACTATCCGGGGGCCCAGGGGGGGCGCGCCAGCATGGGAGTGGGCGGCGCAATCGTGGCCGATTCCTCCGCGCTGGGCGAATGGCGCGAATGCATGGTGAAGGGGAATTTCTTGCGTCTGTCCGCCGGCAACGCCGATCTGATAGAGACGATGGCCTTTGATCCGGCCGAGGGCATCGCCCTGCTGGAACTCCATCTGGAACGCATGAAGCAAAGCGCGGGTGAACTGGGCTTTGCGTTCGATCGCCATGGGTTGCGCAACGCCATCCATGCGCTGTGCTTCGATCTGGATGCGCCGTCGAAGGTGCGGCTGGTGGTATCGCGCGGCGGGGCGCACGCGCTGGAAGCGGCGCCGATGCCGCCCGTGCCGGATAGCGTGGCCTGCGCCATCCTGCCCTTGCCCGTGGCGGCCAACGACTGGCGCCTGCGCCACAAGACATCCGACCGCGCGTTCTATGAAGAAGGGCTGAGGGCGGCAAAGGCGGCCGGCGCGGGCGAGGCGCTGTTCGTGCGCGACGATGGCCTGCTGACCGAAGGCACCTTTACCAACCTGTTCGTCGAACGCGGCGGCGTGCTGCTGACCCCGCGCGCCGATCTGGGCCTGCTGCCGGGTGTTCTGCGCCGCAGCCTGATCGAGGCGGGCCGCGCGTGTGAGGCGGACCTGACCATCGACGATCTCGCCGGCGGCTTCCTTGTCGGCAACGCGCTACGCGGGTTGATCCCGGCGCGCCTTTTCGGACAGTGACCAACTCCATGACCCCCACACCGACTGCCGACACCACGCTCAGCGCCGCGCTGGCGCGCATCCAGCCTTCGCGCACCAACGCCATGACCGACCGCGCGATCGAACTGCGGGCCGCAGGGCGCGACATCATCTCGCTGTCGGTGGGCGAACCCGATTTCCCCACGCCAGACCACGTGAAGCAGGCGGCCAAGGACGCGCTTGACGCCAACGACACGCGCTACACCGCGGTGGTCGGCACGGCGGCCCTGCGCGATGCGGCGGCGCTGCATTTCCGGCGCGATCTGGGGCTCAGCGTCGATCCGGCGAACGTGATCGTCAGCGCCGGCGGCAAGCAGGCGATCTTCCTCGCGCTGTGCGCCACGCTCAATCCCGGCGACGAAGTGCTGGTGCCTTCGCCGTGGTGGGTCAGCTATCCCGAGATCGTGCGTTTCGCCGGCGCCACGGTGGTGGACCTGCCGACCGACGCCAGCGGCGGTTTCCGCATTACGCCTGCCCAGCTTGAAGCCGCGATCACGCCGGCCACGCGCTGGCTGTTGCTGAACAGCCCGGGCAACCCCACCGGCGCGACGTATCCGGCGGAGGAGCTGCGCGCACTGGGCGAAGTGCTGCGCCGCCATCCGCGCGTTCTGGTGCTCAGCGACGATATCTATGCCCCGCTGCGTTATGGCGAAGGGCTTCATGCCACGCTGGCGGTGGAGTGCCCGGACCTTGCGGGCCGCGTGCTGACCGTGTCTGGCGTGTCCAAGAGCCATGCGATGACCGGTTTTCGCATCGGTGTTTCGGCAGGGCCCGACTGGCTGGTGAAGGCGATGGGCAAGCTGCAAAGCCATGCTTCGGGCAATCCCTGCTCGATATCGCAGGCCGCCGCCGTGGCCGCGTTCGCCGGGCCGCAGGAATTCCTCGCCGACTGGCGCGAACGCTTCCGCGCGCGGCGCGACAGGTGCGTGGCCGCGATCAACGCCATTCCCGGGCTTTCCACTCCGGTGCCCGATGGCGCGTTCTACCTGATGATCGATGCCGCGCCGTTGATGGCGCGCTTTGGCGATGACGAGGCGCTGGCCCTGCATCTGCTGGAACACGGCGTCGCCATCGTTGCCGCGTCCGCCTTTGGCGGGCGCGACGGATTTCGTATCTCCTTCGCCGCGGACGATGCCCGCCTTGAAGAAGCCCTGCGCCGCATCGCCAAGGCTTTGTCATGATCGACTTTTCCATCCTGTTCGAAGACGGCGAGGCGCTTGTCATCGACAAGCCCGCCGGCCTGCCGCTGGACCGGCCGCGCGCGGGCGGCCCGGCGCTGGAGGATCACCTCGACGCGATGCGCTTCGGCTTTCAGCGCCCGCCTGCGCCGGTGCACCGGCTGGACCGCGATACATCGGGCTGCCTGCTGCTGGCGCGCAATCCCAAGGCGCTGAAGCGCTTTTCCGCCGCGTTCGAGGCGCGTCAGGTGGAGAAGGTCTATCTTGGCGTCGTGGCGGGTGAAGTGACCGGCGAGAGCGGCACGATCGAACAGGCGCTGTCGAAGATCAGCAGCGAAAAGGACGGCTGGCGGATGATCCCGGCGAAGAAGGGTAAGCCCGCCGTGACCCGCTGGCGCGTGCTGGATCGCAAGGACGGGCTGACGCTGGTGGAATTCCGCCCGGAGACGGGCCGCACCCACCAGATCCGCATCCATGCGCTGGCCGGGCTGGGCCACGCGCTGATGGGTGATCCGGTCTATGGCGATGGCAAGGGCGCGTGGCGCACGATGCTTCACGCCTCGTCGATCACCGTGCCGCGTGAAGGCAAGGCGCCGATCACGGCCACCGCCCCGGTGCCGGTGGACATCGCCGCGCTGGGCTTTGCGATCTGACCAAAAAAAAGGGCCGGTCCGAAGACCAGCCCTGGAAAGTTTGGGAGAGGATGCCTGAAAGGCGAGTTCCTTTTGCGCTGCACAATGGGATATTGCAAGTGCGAAATCGTCTGAAGCGGTTGCATCTGACACAACTGACAGGTCCCCTCTTCCTATTGCCAGCCCGGCTGCGCTAGGGTTCTGGCATGGCACGCATCCCCGTTACCCGATCGATCGCGCTTGACAGCGACGAACTCGTGGAGAGCTTCGCGCGTGCCTCGGGGCCCGGCGGGCAGCATGTGAACACCACCGACAGCGCGGTGATGCTCCGCTTTGACGTGGCTGCTTCGCCCAACCTGTCCGATGCGGTGAAGCACAGGCTCGCCGCGCTGGCGGGCACGCGGATGACGCGCGACGGCGTGCTGGTCCTGCGCAGCGAAGGCGCGCGTTCGCAGCTGGTCAATCGGCAGGAGGTGCGCGAGCGGCTGTTCGAGATGATCCGCGAAGCGACGATCGTGCCCAAGAAGCGCAAACCGACGCGGCCGACCAAGGCTTCGCAGACGCGCCGGGTGGACGGCAAGGCCAAGCGCGGCGCGGTCAAGGCCGGCCGGGGCAAGGTTCGGCTGGATTAGTTTTCGGGCGCGCCGCTGGCCTGCGGCGCCTGCGTCAGGTCTGCCGGTACGGTGGCATCCACCAGCGGCGGCGCGGGGCGCTGTTCCAGCATCTGCGCGGCATCGTCGAGCGCGCGGGCTTCGCCCTGGGTGACCCCGCCGGGGCCGGGGTCGGTATCGCGTGAACAGCCGGGCAGCCCTGTGGCCAGGGCCAGGATCAGCGCTGCCCGGATGATCTGCATGTTATTGCTGCGGTGCGGCCGGGGCCTGCTGCTGTTCGGCCTCGGCGGCGGCGGCCTTGGCTGCTTCGGCGGCGGAGACGGCGCTGTCGGCCGCGCTGCGGGCGGCGTCCTCGGCGCTGGAGGCCGCTTGCGAGGCATCGGCGGCGGGCGCTTGGGCAGCCGGCGGCGGTGCGGCCATCGAAGGCGCGGCGGCGGGCAGTTCGTCGGCGGGCATTTCCACGTTGTCGGGCGTCGCCTGATCCGCGGCGTCATCGGACTTGCCGCAGGCGGCCAGCGAAAGCGCGGCGGCGGCAGCGAAAGCGGTCAGGGCAAGTTTCTTCATCGTGTCCTCTTCGGTCCCAGAAGGCGGCATTGGCAGCCGGGCATGCGCCGGTTCTATCCGCGCGCCAGACCCAAGGCAAACCACAAAACCGCCCATCCGGTTGCGTCATTCTACCAATTGATATAAAGAAGTCTTTATATGACTTGATAGATATAAAGGATGCTTTATATGGCCATGGCAATGACTTTGCTCGATTCCTTGCGGGCCCTTGCCGACCCCACCCGCGTGCGCATCATGCGGCTGCTCGCCAGCATGGAGCTGGCGGTGGGCGAACTTGCGCAAGTGCTTGGGCAAAGCCAGCCGCGCGTTTCGCGCCATGTGAAGATCCTGTGCGATGCCGGCCTTGCCGAACGCCGCCGCGAAGGGGGCTGGGTGTTCCTGCGCGCGGCCATCGGCGATGCGGACGACGATGCGTTGGGTGCCGCGCTGGCCGCCTTGCTCGCCGCCGCCGAACAGGGCGACCCCGCCTTTGCCCGCCAGTGTGCCGAGGATCGCCAGCATCTGGGTGCCATTCGCGCCGCGCGACAGGCGCACGCTGCCGATTACTTCGCGCGCCACGCGGGCGAATGGGACAGCTTACGCAGCCTGCACATTGCCGACGGCCCGGTGGAAGCCGCGCTTGAGGCGATGCTGATCGAAACGGGGGCCGCCGCGCTGGGCCGCCTGCTGGACGTGGGCACCGGCACCGGCCGCATGGCGGAACTGTTTGCCGATTCCGCCGACCATATCACCGCGCTCGACCGCAGCCCCGACATGCTGCGCCTTGCCCGTACCCGGCTGCAACACCTGCCCGCCGGCAAGGTGGAGCTGGTGCAGGGCGATTTCGCGCAATTGCCCTTTGCGGCGGGCAGCTTTGACACCGTGCTGTTTCATCAGGTGCTGCACTATGCGCTGGCGCCAGAGGCGGTGCTTGCCGAAGCCGCGCGCGTCACGGCCCCCGGCGGCCGCATCGCCATCGTCGATTTCGCCGCGCACGACCGCGAGGAACTGCGCGAACGCCACGCCCACGCGCGGCTCGGCTTTTCCGACGCGCAGATCGAGGACCTGCTGTCCGACGCTGGCTTCGAGCTTGCCGCCGACCGGGCGCTCGCCGGTCATGAACTCATCGTCAAACTCTGGACGGGCATCCGCCGACCAAATGCGAAACCGAAATGAACACGACCAACCCCACCTTTGACCAGCTGCGCGAGGCGCGCACCGCGCTCGACACCCCGCTTTTCGCCGGCCTGCCGGGCGATATCCGGGTGAGCTTCGAATTCTTCCCGCCCAAGACCGACGCGCTGATGGAGCAGCTGTGGAGCGTGGTGGAAACGCTCGCGCCCCTCGATCCCGCGTTCGTTTCGGTGACGTACGGCGCGGGCGGCTCCACCCGCGACCGCACCCATGGCACCGTGGCGCGCATCATTAGCGAGGCGAAGCTGCCCACCGCCGCGCATCTCACCTGCGTTGACGCCACCAAGGCCGAAATCCGCGAAGTGGCCGAATCCTATTGGGAATCCGGCGTGCGCCACATCGTGGCGCTGCGTGGCGACATGGGCGCGCCGGGCGTACCGTTTCAGCCGCATCCCGATGGCTATGCCAATGCGGCGGAACTGGTCGCTGGGCTGAAGGCCATCGCCCCGTTCGAAATCTCGGTCGCCGCGTACCCTGAATCCCACCCGGATTCCGTCAGCCGCGCCGCCGATATCGACAACCTGAAGCGCAAGCTGGATGCAGGCGCCACCCGCGCGATCAGCCAGTTCTTCTTCGAACCCGAAACCTTCTTCCGCTTTCGCGACGATCTGGCCGCCGCCGGCATCGATGCGCCGGTGCTGCCGGGCATCCTGCCGGTGTCGAACGTGGCGCAGACGCGCAAGTTCGCGGCGGCGTGCGGCGCGGCGATCCCGGCGTGGATGGATGGCCTGTTCGAAGGGCTGGATACGCATCCCGCCTCGCGCCAGCTGGTCGCTGCGACCATCGCCGCCGAATTCTGCCGCCGCCTTTATGCGGGCGGTGTCCGCGATTTCCACTTCTACACGTTGAACCGCGCCGAACTGTCCTACGCGATCTGCCACCTGCTTGGCCGTCGCCCCAGGGCACCGTCGCTGGAGAAGGCCGCATGACCCTTATCGCTTCCCCTGCGCGCGCCGCCCTGCTGGAGCAGGCCGCCAGCCGCATCCTCATCACCGATGGCGCCTTTGGCACCGAGATTCAGGCGCGCGGCCTTGCCGAGGCGGACTATGCAGGCTCGCTCGGCCTTGCGAAGGACCAGAAGGGCAACAACGACATCCTTGCGCTGACGCGCCCGGACGTGCCCGAATCGATCCACCGCGCCTACTTCGCGGCCGGCGCCGATATCGCCGCCACCAACACCTTCAGCGCCAACCGCATCAGCCAGGCCGATTACGCCGCCGAACATCTGGTGCGCGATATCAACGTGGAATCGGCGCGCCTTGCCCGCCGCGTAGCGGAGGAATTCACCGCGCAGGACGGCCGCCCGCGCTTTGTTGCCGGGGCTATCGGCCCGACCAACAAGACCCTGTCGCTGTCGCCCGACGTCAACGATCCCGGCTTTCGCGAGGTGGATTGGGACACGATGGTCGATGTCTATGCCGAACAGGCCCGCGCGCTGATGGAGGGCGGCTGCGACTTCATCCTTGTGGAAACCGTGTTCGACACCCTGAACGCCAAGGCCGCGATCATGGCCGTGCGGCAGGTGGAGCAGGAACTGGGCCGCGAAGTGCCGATCATGCTGTCGATGACGCTGACCGACCTTTCGGGCCGCAACCTGTCGGGCCACACGGTGGAGGCGTTCTGGTATGCCGTGCGCCATGCCCGGCCGGTGACGGTGGGGCTGAACTGCTCGTTCGGCGCCACGCAGCTGCGCCCGCACGTGCGCGCGCTGTCGCAGATCGCGGACACGCTGATCATGGTCTATCCCAACGCGGGCCTGCCCAACGAACTGGGCGAATACGACGAACTGCCCCACACCACCGCCGCGCTTGTCAAGGAATGGGCCGATCACGGGCAGGTGAACGTGCTGGGCGGCTGCTGCGGCTCCACGCCGGATCACATCGCCGCGATGGCGCGCGCGGTGCAGGGCCTGCCGGCCCGCGCGCTGCCGACGCCTGAAACCGTTACCCGCCTTGCGGGCCTTGAACCTTTCGTGATGGCTGCCTGATTCCGATGACCGCAAATTCTTCTGCCCGCTTCGTCAATGTCGGCGAACGCACCAACGTCACCGGCTCGGCCGCGTTCAAGAAGCTGATCCTCGCCGGCGATTATGCCAAGGCGGTGGATGTCGCGCGCCAGCAGGTGGAAAACGGCGCGCAGGTGATCGACGTCAACATGGACGAAGGCCTGCTCGATGCGGTCGAGGCCATGACCACCTACCTCAAGCTGATCGCCGCCGAGCCCGACATCGCGCGCGTGCCGGTGATGGTCGACAGTTCGAAGTGGGAGGTGATCGAGGCGGGGCTGAAGTGCGTTTCGGGCAAGCCCATCGTCAATTCGATCAGCATGAAGGAAGGCGAGGAAGCCTTCCTTGCCCACGCCCGCAAATGCATGGACTATGGCGCGGCCGTGGTCGTGATGGCCTTCGATGAAAAGGGGCAGGCGGACACCAAAGAGCGCAAGGTCGAGATCTGCGCGCGCGCCTATGACCTGCTTGTCGGCATCGGTTTTCCGCCCGAAGACATCATCTTCGATCCCAACGTGTTCGCGGTAGCGACGGGGATCGAGGAGCACGACCGCTACGCGCTCGATTTCATCGAGGCCACGCGCGAGATCAAGGCGCGTTGCCCGCACGTGCACATTTCGGGCGGCCTTTCGAACCTCTCGTTCTCGTTCCGCGGCAACGAAACCGTGCGCCGGGCGATGCATTCGGTGTTCCTGTATCACGCCATCCCGGCGGGCATGGACATGGCCATCGTCAACGCGGGCCAGCTCGACATCTATGACCAGATCGACCCCGCCCTGCGCGAAGCGTGCGAGGACGTAGTGCTCAATCGCCAGCCCGCCGGGGGAGGCGATCAGACCGCAACCGAGCGCCTGATCGCGCTGGCCGAAAGCTACAAGGGCAAGGACGCCGTCGCCGAAAAGGCCGCCGAGGAATGGCGCGGCTGGGACGTGGTGCGCCGGCTGGAACACGCGCTGGTCAAGGGCATCGACGCGCACATTGTCGAGGATACCGAAGAAGCGCGCCTGCTCCACGCGCGCCCGATCGAGGTGATCGAAGGCCCGTTGATGGCCGGCATGAACACCGTGGGCGATCTCTTCGGATCGGGCCAGATGTTCCTGCCGCAGGTGGTGAAGTCCGCCCGCGTGATGAAAAAGGCCGTCGCCCACCTGATCCCCTATATCGAGGCGGCAAAGGAAGCGGGCGCCAAGGCCAAGGGCAAGATCGTGATGGCGACCGTGAAGGGCGACGTCCACGATATCGGCAAGAACATCGTGGGCGTGGTGCTTCAGTGCAACGGCTACGAAGTGATCGACCTTGGCGTGATGGTGCCGTGGGCGACGATCCTCGACACCGCGCAAAAGGAAGGGGCCGACATCATCGGCCTGTCCGGCCTGATCACCCCCTCGCTCGACGAGATGGTGACCGTGGCCGAGGAAATGCAGCGCGCCGGCTTCACCATCCCGCTGATGATCGGCGGGGCCACCACCAGCAAGGTCCACACCGCGCTGCGCATCGATCCGGCCTATGATGGCCCGGTGATCCATGTGCTCGATGCCAGCCGCGCGGTGGGCGTGGCCAGCCAGTTGCTGTCGGATACGCAGGCGCGCGGCTTCATCAAGGCGACGGCCGCCGAATACCAGCACGTGCGCGATGCCCGCGCGGGCAAGGGCGGATCGAAGCTGCTGCCCATCCAGGATGCGCGCGACAACGCCTTTGCGCCCGACATGTCGGAAAAGGCGCCCCCGCCCGAACAGCCCGGCCTGCACGTGTTTCCCGATTGGGACCTTGCAGATCTGGTCGAATGCTTCGACTGGACGCCGTTCTTCCGCGCGTGGGAACTGGCGGGCACCTATCCCGCCATCCTCACCGACCCGGTGGTGGGTGAAAGCGCCACCGGCCTGTTTGCCGATGCGCAGGCCATGCTGGAAAAGATCGTCCGCGAAAAGTGGCTGACCGCCAAGGCCGTCTGCGGCTTCTGGCCCTGCGCCCGCCACGGGGATGACGTGATCCTGCACCCGGACGACGACGAACTTTCCGTCCGTCTGCCGTTCCTGCGCCAGCAGTTCATCAAGAGCCGGGGCCGGGCGAACTTCTGCCTTGCCGATTTCATCGATCCGGCGGGCGACTGGATCGGCGGCTTCGCAGTGGGCATCCACGGCATCGACGCGCATCTTGCCGGGTTCAAGGCGGCGAACGACGATTATTCGGACATCCTGCTGAAGGCGCTGGCCGACCGCTTTGCCGAAGCCTTTGCCGAACGCCTGCACCAGCATGTGCGCACCACGCTGTGGGCCTATGCGCCGGGCGAACAGCTGACCAACGAGGCGCTGATCCGCGAACAGTATCGCGGTATCCGCCCCGCTCCGGGTTATCCCGCGTGCCCGGACCACAGCCTGAAGCCGATCCTGTTCGACCTGCTGCGCGCGCAGGACAACGCCGGTATCACGCTCACCGAATCGCAGGCCATGCTGCCCACGTCGGCGGTCAGCGGGTTTTACTTTGCGCACCCGGAAAGCCAGTATTTCGGCGTCGCCACCATCGGGCGCGATCAGCTGGAAGATTATGCCACCCGGCGCGGCGTTGATCTTGCCACGGCGGAACGCTGGCTCAGGCCGAACCTCGATTGAAGCACGCGGCGATGGCCGGGACCAGCTTGTCCCGGTCAATCGCGGCAAACGCGGCCAGCAGCGCGGCCAGCCGCCGTGGATGGGTGGAGGCGAATACCAGCCGCGCGTCCGGCGCCCGCGCGGCGGCCAGCGCGAATGCGCCGGCTATGCGCCCGGTCGCGCGGTCGGCCCCCGGCACAAGCGCGGCTGCCCGCTCCAGCGCATCGGCAAAGGCGGGATCGGTCCGGGCAAGCCAGTCGGCCGTCTTGATCACCGAATGGAACACCACCCCGGGCTTGGCCGGTGGGGCCATGCGCCCGGTCAGGATATCGGGATGGATCGCGCATTCCGCCGCGCAGCCTGCGGGATAGCGTTCATCGGTTGCGGCTTCCCACGCGGGCGTGGTGGCATAACCCCACTGCGCGCCCGTTTGCGCCGCCAGCGGGGCAAGCGCGTCGGCCACCGCCGGGCCGAATTCGCCGGGGCCGCATTCGTGCAGCATCAGCCGGTCGATCCGTCCCAGTCGGCGCAATGCCACCGCGTGGCTGGCGGCAAGCGCTGCGGGGGTAAAGTCGCACCAGCCGAACGCCTCCACCGGCGCCATCGGGGCGAACCGTTCCAGCGGCACCGGGGCGGGCGGGCGCAGCGCTCGCTTCAGCGCGCGGGGCCAGCTGCGCAGCCAGCCACCCGCCATCCGCGCCGATCCCACCTTGGCGATCACCATCACGCCGGGCGGGGTATCCGCTTCGGCCAGCACCTGCCCCACCACCGCTTCAGCAAGACCCATGCCATAGCTGGGGGCCACGTCCACCGCGCGCACCCCTGCCGCCAGCGCCATGCGCAGCAGCCTGCGCGAACGCGGCGCCAGCGCCCCGCCATCCAGCCGCGCGCAGCCATAGACCAGCCGCCCGACCAGCGTGTCGTTTTGTCCGGCGATGCGGTCGGCCACGCGCAGGCCCAGCGCGATGGCCGAAAGCGTCGAATTGGCGAACCCTCCGGCGGGGAAGGTCGCGGCCCCCGCCACCGACAGGTTGGGCGATCCGAACACGCGACCTTGCGGATCGGTCACGCCGTGTGCGGCGCTTTCCGCCATGCGCGCCCCGCCGCACATGTGCGCGTTGTCCCACATCCGGTCGAACAACGCGGGATCGCGTGTCGCCACCGCCGGGTCGGGGGCGATCTGCCCAAGGCCCCGTTCCGCCAGCACGGCCTGCAATGCATCCACGCCCCGCGCCAGCGCGTCCAGCTCGCCCGTGCCCTCCACGTGCCAGTGCACGCCGATCCGCCCGGTTTCGGGATCGAGGAACAGGCGGCTCTCCGCATCGGGCAACTGCTCGATCTCGGCCATCACGGTCACCGCGCCCGATCCCAGTCCGGCCAGCCCGCGCCGCGTGGCATAGCGCCAGGCGAACGGCGCGATCGCCCGCGTCAGCGCCCATCCTTCGCGCAAGGGACGCAGCAGTCCGCCGCGCCCGCCGGCAATGCGCCGCAGCAGCGCGACCGCTTCCTGCCGCAATTCGCCGGGCGAAAGCGCGGCCTCCAACGACAGCGCCACGTTGGCTTCGCCCGGCTGGCGCGTGGCATCGTCGCGCCGTGCCTTCACGCGATAGCGGTGCCGGCCTTGCACGAACGGCGCGAACAGG
Source organism: Pseudomonadota bacterium (assembly GCA_039804665.1). Taxonomy (GTDB): domain Bacteria; phylum Pseudomonadota; class Alphaproteobacteria; order Sphingomonadales; family Sphingomonadaceae; genus Novosphingobium. The sequence goes on from JBDLVU010000008.1 coordinate 30,405, forward strand.
GCTTGCAGGGCTCTGGCGTCATGGTCCTGCATCGTGCCGACCGGTCCGTGCAGATGATCGATGAACCACCGTCCGACATGGGCATTGGCGGCAAACGGGCAGTCTGGCTGGCCCATCGCGCGCAGCAGCAGCCGCGCAATTTCCAGCGTGCCGCACGCCAGCACCACTTCGCGCGCGCGGAACGCGTGGCGGCCGGCGACAACCTCGCGCACGCGCCCGTCCGGGTGAAAGCGCAAGCCGTCCACGTCGGCCCGGGTCACCACGCTCACCAGCGGTCCGGCGATCTCGCGCGCGAAGACTTGCGTGAAATCGGGGCGTGGCAGCAGTAGCCCCAGTTCGGCGCACAATCCATGCCCCAGCGTGGGCGAGCCGTGCCCTGCTGCGGCCCACACGCGGGCCGGGTCGGCGTCGCGCGGGTCGATCCCCAGCAGCCGCAGCGCCTCGTCCACCCAGTGGCGGTATTCGGCGTGCGCAATCGGCCACAGCGTCCGTCCGGCCGCATCGGTCGCGGCAAAATCGCCGGGCGAAAGCTGCACCAGCTGCCCGTGCCAAAGCCGCGTGGTGCCGCCCAGCGCCTTCATCCGCGCCGCCGTGGCACCGTTGTGATGGCGCCCGGTCATCGGCCCGCGATTGGCCGCCACATAGTCTGCCGGCGGCACCGGCGGTCCGCCTTCCAGCACCGTCACCGCGCGCCCTTGCCGCGCGAGGCGGGCCGCCATGGCCAGCCCCACCGCGCCCGCGCCGACGATCAGGATGTCGCTGTCGTGCACCTGCGCGGGGCAATCGTCGCAATCGTGAACCGGCATCGTGCCCCCTGGCCAGCGAAGGAGCAGGATAGAGGCCGCGCCGCGTTGCGGCAACGCGCGATCACACCATTGTTTCGGGCCGCACCAGCCGGTCGAACGTGGCCGCATCCACCAGTCCGCCGCGCAGGGCCGCCTCGCGCAAGGTCAGCCCTTCGGCGTGCGCCCGCTTGGCGATCTTCGCTGCGGCGTCATAGCCGATTGCAGGCGCCAGCGCGGTCACCAGCATCAGCGAGCGTTCGACCAGTTCGGCAATGCGCCCCCGGTCCGGCTCCAGCCCCTCCACACAGCGCACCGCAAAGCTGTCCATGCCCACCGCCAGCAGATGGACCGAGCGCAGCACATTGGCGCCGATCATCGGCTTGAACACGTTCAGCTCCAGATGCCCCTGCATTCCGCCCACCGTGATCGCCTGATGGTTGCCGATCACTTGCGCGGCAACCATCGTCAGCATCTCCACCTGCGTGGGGTTCACCTTGCCGGGCATGATCGAACTGCCCGGTTCGTTCGCCGGCAGGATCAGCTCACCCAGCCCGGATCGCGGCCCCGATCCCAGCAGGCGGATATCGTTGGCGATCTTGGTCAGCGCCACCGCCAGCGTCGCCAGCGTGGCCGAAAACTGCACCAGCGCATCGTTGCTGGCCAGCGCCTCGAACCGGTTGGGCGCCGGGACAAAGGCATGGCCGGTCAGCCGCGCCAGCTCCGCCGCCATCGCCTCGGCAAAGCCGGCGGGCGCGTTCAGCCCGGTGCCCACCGCCGTGCCGCCCTGCGCCAGCCGCAACAGGTGCGCTTCGGCCGCACCCAGCCGCTCGCGGCCATCGCGCAGCTGCTGGGCATAGCCGGAAAACTCCTGTCCCAGCGTCAGCGGAGTCGCGTCCTGCAAATGCGTCCGCCCGATCTTGACGAGCCCCGCCCATTCCCCCGCCTTCGCCTCCAGCGCTGCCCCCAGCCGGTCCAGCGCGGGCAGCAGGTCGCGGTTCAGCGCCTCCACCGCCGCCACGTGGAGCGCGGTGGGAAAGCTGTCGTTGCTCGATTGCCCGCGATTGACATGGTCGTTGGGGTGCACCGGCGCCTTGCCGCCGCGCACGCCCGTCAGCCGTTCGTTGGCGATGCCGGCAATCACCTCGTTCACGTTCATGTTGGTCTGGGTGCCGCTGCCGGTCTGCCAGATCACCAGCGGGAACTGGTCGTCAAAGCCGCCCGCGGCCACGTCTCGCGCCGCCTGCTCGATGGCGCCGGCCAGAGCATCGTCCAGCCCGTGGGCGCGGTTCACCCGCGCCGCCGCCTGTTTCACCCGCGCCAGCGCGTGGACGATGCCGATGGGCATCCGCTCCATCGCGCCGAAGGGAAAGTTTTCAAGGCTGCGCTGCGTCTGCGCGCCCCAATAGGCGCTGGCCGGCACGGCAATCGCGCCGATGGAATCGCTTTCGCTGCGGGTCGTGCCGCCGTTGGGCGTATCGTGGGGCATGGTGGCCACCTCCTGCTTCCGAATGGATGAGCGGTGGCGGCGTTCCCTGCAAGGGGGCAGGGCGAAGGACGGTGTAGGGCGGAGGATGGGGCCGGCCGGGGGGGAAGGACCGGCCCCATCGGGTTATTCGTCGCCGCGCTGGCAGGGCGTCGGCGGCGAATGCAAATTCACAGGTGGCCGTGTTCCTGCGCTCGCGCCCTGCAGAAATCGGCCTCCACGCTGGTTCCCGCGATGTCGGCCAGCACGCCCAGCGCGGCGCCCAGTCCCTTTTCGGCAAAGCTGTCGATCACCGGACCGGCGTCCTGCCCGCGTTCCTGCGCCAGCGCGCGCAGTGCGCGGACCATGTCCTCGAATTCGATCTCGGTCAGGCGCGCGGCCTTCCACTCTTCGTGGCGGACGAAGCTGCCGTGCATCTCGTATCCCATTGCGACTCTCCCGGTCCTGTAGAGCCACAGGGCTAACCGAGTTGGGCGCATGGAATATGTCCGTCGCCCTCCGCACTATTGCGGAGTCGGCCGATGGCAATTCTTATCCGCGCCGTATGGGGAATGGGTCGCCGCGTTCGCCCGCCAGCCGGGCTCGCGCGTCCGCACGGTACTGCGCAAAGCGGGCCTCTGCCGCCCTTTCGGAAAGGCGCGCCTGTGCCGCGATCCAGTGCAGCGCGGCGTCCGGTCCGTGCCCGGCCAGCCGGTCCAGCGCGGGCACCGGATGCACCCTCAGATCGGCCGCCAACGCCTTTAGCGCGCGCACCAGAACCGTGAATTCGAATTCGGTCAGCGGCGCCGAAGCAGGTTTGTCCTTGCGCAACAGTGCCTTCCTCAGGTCAAACGCCATGACGAAATCTCCTGATAAGGCAGCCTGCGCGCCGGGCCTGCCCGATGCAAGGGGAGAAGGGGAGAGGGAGCCGACGATGCCGGCAATGGGTACGACCGAAATATTCCTGATCGCGCTGACGGTCATTCTTGCCGTGCCTTATGCGGTCTGGCGCGTGCTGGGCACGGATTCCTTTGCACCGCTGGTGGTGGTGCAGATCATCGGCGGCATCCTGCTGGGGCCGGGCGTGGCGGGGGCCGCGTATCCCGAAATCTATGCCTTCGTGTTCAATCCGCAGGTGATGACCGCGCTGAACGGCGTGGCATGGTGGGCGGTGATGATGTTCGTGTTCGTGGCGGGGCTGGAACTCGACATCGGCGATGCCTGGGCCAACCGGCGCGAAACCGGGATCACCGCCGGCGCGGCGCTGCTGACGCCGCTGGTGCTGGGCGCGGCTGTGGCGGCGGTGCTGTTCCGCCAGCCGGGCTGGATCGGGCCGCACGGCACGTATCCGCAGGCGGTGCTGGGCATCGGCATGGCGTGCGCGGTTACCGCGCTGCCCATTCTCGTGCTGCTGATGGAACGCATGGACATTCTGCGCACGCCGCTGGGTCAGCGCCTTCTGCGCTATGCCAGCCTTGACGACGTGCTGATCTGGGGTGTGCTCGCGCTGATCCTGCTCGATTGGCACCGGATCGAGCGACAGGGCCTGTTCCTTGGCGGCTTTGCGCTGGCCGCGTGGGGCCTGCGCCGCGTGATCGGCCGTTTGCCAGAGGCGGATCGCTGGCAGGTCGCGCTGGTCTGGCTGGCCGCTTGTGGCTTTGCGGCGGACTGGTCGGGCCTGCACTTCATGGTTGGCGCGTTCCTGGCCGGCGCGGTGCTCGACGGGCATTGGTTCGACATGGGCAAGCGCGACAGCTTCCGCCAGTTCCTGCTGCTGGCGGTGATGCCGGTGTTCTTCCTCTCCACCGGACTGCGCACCAACTGGGGCATCGGCGGCGCATGGGTGTTCGGCGCGGCGGCGCTGTTCCTGATCGCTTCGGTGGCGGGCAAGCTGGCGGGCGTCCACCTTGCCGGCCGCCTGCTCGGCTGGGCAAAGGGGGAAGCAGGGGTGATCGGCTGGATGTTGCAGACCAAGGCGCTGATCATGATCATCTTCGTCAACGTCCTGCTCGATCGCGGCATCATCACGGCCGAAACCTTCACCGCGCTGCTGTTGATGGCGGTCGGGTCCACGATGCTGACCACGCCCATCGTCCGTCCCCGGCTCGTGCGCATGGGCCTTCTTAAATCTTGATCGTGCGAAATCCTGATCGCGCGAAATCTTAATCGTGCCTCGCCATGCTGGGCGGCATGGCGGACCTGCTTCTCGTGGCCATGCTGGCAGCGTGGCTGTTCTTCGTGTTCTGCGTCTGGCAGGCAATTCGCCTGTTCGGCGGCTGGAAGCCTGCCTCTGCACAGGTCTGGCGCAGCGATTACACCGAAGATCAGCAGAACGAGGACCGGTGGTGCCTTGGTTTCACGTCGTTCACCTCGCGCGGGTGGAACTGGCGCGATGGCGAGGATTCGCGCCTGATCGAGGACGAGATCGTGTTCACCACCGATCAGGGCCGCGAAGTGCGCACGCTGGTCCAGCGCCGCGTTGATCGCGGCTGGCGGCCTTCGGGCGTCTACACCGTGTGGTATGATCCCGCCGATCCCCGGCGCGCCACCGTGCTCGGCCCGTTCTACTGGGCGGCGATGGCCGCGCTGTCGCTGGCGGCAATGGTCATGCTGGCGCGCGCGCTGGCGGCGGCTGGCCTGCCACCCGCGCTGCTCCACCTTCTTGCCTGACGAAACACACAGGCGCGCCCACGCCATGGCATGCTACTCATCGGTCAAACCGAACCGGGAGAGAACAACCATGTCCGCCATCGACCCCATCGCCCGCCTGATCGCCATCGAGGAGATCAAGCAGCTCAAGGCGCGCTATTTCCGCTGCATGGATACCAAGGATTACGCCGGGCTCCGCGCGGTTTTTGCCGATGATGCCACGTTCGACGCCAGTTGCTCGCTCGGCCTTGAACCGGGCGAGGACGCCGCCAACTGGATCCACCACGGCGGCGACGCCATTGCCGCCTTTGTCGAAGGGGCGGTCGCGCCCTTGCGCACCGTCCACCACGGCCATTGCCACGAGATCGAGATCCTGTCCGAAACCGAGGCGCGCGGCGTCATCGCGATGGAAGACCAGATCTGGGACGCCACCGGCAGCACGCTCACGTTGCACGGCATGGGCCATTATCACGAAACCTATGTGAAGGTGGGCGGCCAGTGGCGCATCCACACCAGCCGCATCAGCCGCCTGCACGTGATTTTGGGCTGATGGCATTTTCCTAATCCGCTGCGCTGTGGCATGGCGCGGCGGATGAACGGGCAAGACGAATACGACAATTGGGAACCAGATTGGCAGGGCGACTGGGGCATTGATGCGCCAGCGGCCCCTGCCGCCGGGCCGGGTGACATTCCGCCCAGGACCGTGTCAACTTTGTCAACTTCGTCAAGAAATCCGACAGAAGCCCTGGCGCAGGTCTTTGGCTTCCCCGCCTTTCGCGGCGTGCAGGAACAGGTCGTGGGCCGCGTTCTGGCGGGCGAATCGACGCTTGCCGTCATGCCCACCGGCGCGGGCAAATCGCTCACCTACCAGTTGCCCGCCGTGATGATGGACGGCACCTGCGTCGTCGTCTCGCCGCTGATCGCGCTGATGCACGACCAGTTGCGCAGCGCTACCGCCAACGGCATCCGCGCCGCCACGCTTACCAGCGTGGATACCGACCGCGAATGGACCATCGAGCGGTTCCGCAACGGCGAGCTGGACCTGCTTTACGTCGCGCCCGAACGCGCCAGCCAGCCGCATTTCCGCGATCTGCTGAGCCGCGCGCGCGTCAGCCTTTTCGCCATCGATGAAGCGCACTGCGTTTCCGAATGGGGCCACGATTTCCGCCCCGATTACCGCCTGCTGCGCCCGATGATGGACGCGTTTCCGGATGTGCCGCGCCTTGCGCTCACCGCCACGGCGGACCGGCACACGCGGGCGGACATCCTCGACCAGCTTGGCATTCCGCACGACGGGCTGATCGTGGCGGGGTTCGACCGGCCCAACATCCGCTACGCCATCCGCCCGCGCGACAACCCCTTGCGCCAGCTCACCCGCCTGCTGGCTGAACATCCCGGCCCCGGCATCGTCTATGCGCCCACGCGCGCGCAAGTGGAGCGGCTGGCCGAGCAGCTTGGCGGGCAGGGGCGCCCGGTGCTGCCCTATCACGCGGGGCTGCCGCCCGAAGTGCGCGCCGCGAACCAGGCCGCGTTCGTGGGCAGCGAAGACATGGTGATGGTCGCCACCGTCGCCTTCGGCATGGGTATCGACAAGCCCGACGTGCGCTTTGTCGCGCACGCTGCACTGCCCAAATCGATCGAGGGCTATTATCAGGAAACCGGCCGCGCGGGCCGCGATGGCGATCCTTCGGTGGCGGTGATGCTGTGGGGCCCGGACGATTTCGTGCGCGCCCGCCAGCGGCTGAACGAAGTGGACGAAGCGCGCCGGACGGGTGAACGTGCGCGGCTGGATGCGCTGGCCGGGCTGGTCGAAACCGCGCACTGTCGCCGCGCCGTGCTGCTGCGCCACTTTGACGAAACCCCGCCCGAAACCTGCGGCAATTGCGACAACTGCCTTGAAGCGCCCGGTGTTACCGACGCGACGGAACTCGCGCGCAAGCTGCTGTCGGCGGTTTATCGCACAGGCCAGTCGTTCGGTTTCGGCCACGTGGAAAAAGTGCTGACCGGCGTGGCCGACGAACGCGTGCAGCAGCGGGGGCACGATCAGTTGTCGGTGTTCGGCATCGTACCGGCGGACGAAGCGCCGCTGCTGCGGCAGGTGGCCCGCGCGTTGCAGGCCCGGGGCGCGCTCGTCGCCACGGACCACGGCGGGTTGATGCTGGGCGGCGATGCGCGTGCGATCCTGAAGGGGGAGGCGCGGCTGGATCTGGTCATCGCGCCCAAGGCCGAACGGGGTGCGGGCCGCCGGAAAAAGAGCACGTCGGCCGAACTGAACCCGGTGGGCGATCCGCTGTTCGACGCGCTGCGCGCGCTGCGGCGCGAACTGGCGCAGGAAGCCGGCGTGCCGCCTTATGTCATCTTCCACGACGCCGTGCTGCGCGAAATGGCCGCGCAGCGCCCCGCCGGCCGCGCCGATCTGGGCGCCATCGGCGGCGTGGGGGCAAGGAAGCTTGAGTCCTATGGCGACCGCTTCCTTGCCGTGATTCGCCAGTTTTAGCCGCGATCGAAGAAGTTCACCGCGCCCGTCTTCAGATCGTAGTACGCGCCCACGACCTTGACCCGGCCCTGCCGGATCGGATCGCCGATGATCGGGTCCGATGCCTCGCGCAGCGACCGCACCACCCGCTTCACGTTCAGGTGCACCGCCTTGTCGACCAGATCCTCGCCCGGTGCGTGGGTGGCGCGGGCGTCGATCGCGGCGGGCAGGATCGGCTGGACCATGCGGGTCAGCGCCGGGGGAAGCTGCGCGTTTTCGGTCACCACGCTTGTCGCCGCCGCCACCGCGCCGCACTTTTCGTGGCCCAGCACCACGATCAGCGGCACCATCAGTTCGGCCACGGCGAACGCGATCGATCCGAACCCGGCGTCGTCCAGATAGTTTCCGGCGGTGCGCACGATGAACAGTTCACCCAGGCCTGCGCCAAACAGGTGTTCCGGCCCCACGCGCGAATCCGCGCAACCGACCAGCGCGGCAAACGGCGTCTGCCCCTTGGCAATCGCCATGCGGCGTTCGGCGGTAATGTCCGAATGGGGAATTTCGTCGGCCACGAACCGGCGGTTGCCTTCGATCAGGCGGGCCAGCGCCGCGTCGGCGGAAAGGCCGTGGCCGGGCAGGGTGGCGTCCGTCTTTTGTGCGGTCATGATTTCTCCATCCTTCTGTTTTTTATCGTCTTTGCACTCGCCGCCCGGGTGGGACAAGCCCTTGCGGGCCCGTCCCAAGGTGCAGATCACGCCGGCGCGCGATGGCGTGCCAGCCGGTGCAGCCGGTCCTTCAACATCAGCTTCAGCTTCTTCAGCCGGACGATCTCGAACGGATCGACCCAGCGGCGCGCCCGCGCGGCATGGATCAGCGCGTCAAGCTTCTGGTGACGTTCAAGCAGGCGGTAGATTCGGTCGGACATGGTGTCTTGCTCCTCGATCAGAACGGTTTGTTCGATCGGGTGAGCCGATGCCCGCGCCGGGCCGGAGGAGGGGGAAGGGAACCCGGACCGGCAGACATCGGCATCACCCGATGCGGTCCGACATCACGTGGCGAACGATCTGCCGATCCATCCGCCGCGCCAGAGGGGCCCGGTCCCGCGAGGACAATAGTGGATTGATTCGATCTGATTTGCAAGACCGTAGCGGCTTGGGCCTCAACGCGGCCGGTTCCGGGCGGAACCTAACCGTGTATCAATCATTTGCCGCTATCCGGTGACTTATGGAAACCCAGTACGAACCCCGCCTTTTGCGCCGCATCCGTCGGCATCGCCTGCAACGGCTGCTGCTGGTGCTGCTTGGCACAGGCGTGGTTGCGGCGATCCCGGCGGTGGCCGTGTTCGCGCAAGGCGCGACCCGCGCACCCTATGCCATTGCGGAAACGGGGCAGCGCTTTGCCGGTTTGCAGGATGCGGTGAACGCCATCGGGGATCGCGCCGGGACCATCGTGATCGCCCCGGGCACCTATCGCGATTGCGCGGTGCAGAACGCCGGACAGGTGGCGTTTGTGGCGCAAGTGCCGGGGCAGACCACGTTCGACGGCGCGATCTGCGAAGGCAAGGCGGCGCTGGTGGTGCGTGGCCGGTCCACGCGCGTGGAAGGCATCATTTTTCAGCACCAGCAGGTGCCCGAAGGCAACGGCGCGGGCATTCGGCTGGAGCGCGGCGATCTGGTGGTCCGGCAGGCGTGGTTTCGTGACAGCGAGGAAGGCATCCTTTCCGCCGACGATCCGGCCGGGCAGGTCTTGATCGAACAATCCACGTTCAGCCGCCTTGGCCGCTGTGACCGGGGTCTTTCGTGCGCGCATTCGGTCTATTTCAACGATTACGGCAGCGTCACCATCCGCCGCACCCGCTTTGAGGCGGGGCGCGGGGGGCATTACGTGAAATGCCGCGCGGCGCGGATCGAGGTGACCGATTCGAGCTTTGACGATTCGCAGGGGCGCACCACGAACTACATGATCGACCTGTCCACCGGCGCCACCGGCCTGATCCGGGGCAACTGGTTCGTGCAAGGGCAGGACAAGGAAAACTACAGCGCGTTCATCGCCAATGCCGCCGAAGGCCACGCGCACAGCGCCGATGGACTGGCCATAGAAGGCAACAACGCGCGACTTGCGCCCGGCGTGGACCGCACCACCGTGTTTGTGGCGGACTGGTCCGGCGACGCTATCAAGCTGGGCGCGAACGTGACCGGGCCGGGGTTGAAGAAGTTCGAACGTCGATAAGCTTGTCCGATGGCGGGGCAGGCCCTACCTTGATCGGATGCTGAGCCGGCTTTCCACGCGGGCGGCAGGGCGGCTGTGGGCCGCGCTGCTGGTCCTGACGATTGCGTTCCACGCCGGAACGCCCGTCTCGGCCGCGCTCGATCTGCGCAGCGGTTCGGCGTTCAGCGCCGATACCATGGAGGTTGCCGTCGCGCCCGCCCGGCGCGATGCGACGCAGCGGGTGGCGCTGGTGCCGGTGCCCTTGCCGGAACGGCCGCACGCGGTTCCTCTTTTCCGCACCGGTGCCGCCCAGCCCGATCACCGCTGGCCTGATGCCACCGGACCGCCGGCGTCCGCGCCGCTGCTGGCGCGCAAGGCCGCGCCACGGGCACCGCCCGCCGCCTGAATTGCCGCCGCGCCGATCTGGCGCATCGCAAACGCAATTCAGGATTACGACCATGAACACTCTTGCCGAGAGCGCCACCGCGCTCGCCCGCCGCGCGCATGTTGAAGCGCTGCTGGCGGCCTATCCCGATGTCACCACCGACGAACGCGAAACGCTGCTGCGCTGGTTCCGGCGCGAAGCGAGCGCGATGGACGTGGGCATGCTGGCCAGCGATCCTTCGCTGGCGCGTGGCTATGCGCGGTTCCGTGCCGAACACATCGACCGCTTCACGTGGAAGGACGTGCTGAAGGGAATCACCGGCGGCGTGGTGATCGTCGGCATTGCCGCGCTGATCATGCTGCGCGCGTGGTAGAATGGCGTGGGGGCGAGGGGCGCTGCCCCCCGCCTCACGTTCAGCGCAGGATGTGGCCGGTGCGGTCGCGCTTGGTTTCAAGGTAGCGCGCGTTGTGCGGGTTGGCGGGCAGCTGGTGCGCCACGCGTTCCAGCACCGTCACGCCGACGCCTTCCAGCGCGGCGACCTTGGCCGGGTTGTTGGTCATCAGCCGGATCGCGGACACGCCCAGCAGGTCCAGCATCCGCGCCGCGACGGGGAAATCGCGCGCTTCGCTGGGCAGGCCCAGCCGTTCGTTGGCGTCGACCGTGTCAAAGCCCTGATCCTGCAATTCATAGGCGCGCAGCTTGTTGATCAGGCCGATCCCGCGCCCTTCCTGTCGCAGATAAAGCAGCACGCCCCAGCCGCCGTCCTTCGTCTCGTCAGCCATGCGGCGCAGCGCGGCGTCGAGCTGGGGCCCGCAATCGCACTTCAGGCTGCCCAGGATGTCGCCGGTCAGGCATTCGCTGTGCAGGCGCACCAGCGGCGGGCGATCACCGTTCTGGCTGCCGACGATCAGCGCCACGTGTTCGCGCAAATCATCGCGCGCGCGGAAGGCGACGATCTCGGCCGTCTCGCACGCGGCCACCGGCAGGCGCGCGCGCGCCTGCACGGTCAGGTCCAGCGGGTCCTTGAACGCGGCGAGGTCTGCGGGCGTCACCTCGGCCGCTGGCTCCACGCCGGTGGATACGAGGAACGCGGGCAGGATTCCCGCCAGCCGGGCCAATTCCATCGCCGTTGCCGCAGCCGCTTCCGCCGCGATCGGTTCGGCCTTGAACGGCCCGCGCAAGGGGCGGGCAAGGTCCAGCGCAGGGTCCGCCAGTTCACGCGCGGCGTGCAGGCTGAACGGATCGGCGCCGTGGATCATCACCGGCGCTTCCGGACGGTATTCGCGGCTGTTGGCCAGCTTCAGCGTGGCCGCGCGCGCGGCCGAGATCAGCATCCGCGCGGCATAGATGCCCGGCTGGGCAAACGCGGTTTCGGCGGGCAGCAGGTCCAGCGCGCCGTGCGCATCGCTTACGCGAATCGCCCAGCCGTGGCGCAGCGCATCGAGCGCGCGGGCAACAGCCCTGCTGCTGCCGTCCCGGTTCACAGGTCCAGCACCGTCACCAGCGGCACGTGGTCCGAAGGCTGTTCCCACTTGCGCGTTTCTTCCACGAAGCGGTGGCTCTGCGATTGCGCGGCGACATCGGGAGAGGCCCACATGTGGTCCAGCCGCCGGCCCTGATCCTTGGCGCGCCAGTACGCGCGATAGGACCACCACGAATAGTTGCGTTCGGGCGCGGGGATGTGCTTGCGGCCAAGGTCCACCCAGCCGTGCGCGTCGGCAAAGCGCTGCAAGGTTTCCACCTCCACCGGGGTGTGGCTGACGACCTTCAGCAGCGCCTTGTGGTCATAGACGTCGCAATCGAGCGGCGCGATGTTGAAGTCGCCGGTGATCAGCGTCGGGCGGTCCAGCGCATCGGCCCAGCGGGTCATGCGTTCAAGGAAATCGAGCTTCTGGCCGAACTTGGCGTTCACCTCGCGGTCGGGAATGTCGCCGCCAGCCGGGATGTAGACGTTCTCCAGCACCAGCCCCTGCCCGGGGCCGAGCAGTTCCACGCCCACGTGGCGGGCCTCGCCATTGTCCTGCCAGTCGTGGCGGGAAAATTCGCGCAAGGGAATGCGGCTGACCGTGGCGACGCCGTGGTAGCCCTTTTGCCCGTGCACCGCGCGGTGGGTGTAGCCCAGCTTTTCGAACACATCGTGCGGGAACAGGTGCTCGGCGCACTTGATCTCCTGAAGGCAAAGCACGTCGGGCGATTCCTGCGTCAGGAACCGCTCCACCTGATCGGCGCGCAGGCGGACGGAATTGATGTTCCATGTGGCGATAGAGATCATGGGGGCAGGCTTTAGGGGGCAGCGTGCGGGGCGGCAAGGGCATGGGAGGGTGGCCCGGAGCCTTTGGGCTTTCGGATGTGCCGCAGCGCCGCATGGAGCAACGCCGGGAGCCCAAACAAAAACCCTCGGACCGGGGGCATTGGTCCGAGGGTTCCATGTGCGTTCGTCACGCGGTTGACACTGCGGCGTGTGTAAGGTCGGGCAACAGGGGGGAAACCCGCCTTGACCGCCGTGTCGACAACCGTTCTAGGACCGCGCCCCTTGCGCTTCGATGAACGTGGGCCGCAGGCTTGTCGCAATTTGTCGCAATCTCAGCGCATTGGCGGGACGAAGCGATGGGTGGCGCCGATGAAGCGCGTGGCCTTCGTTCAGCTTTGCGTTCAGCCCGCCTTGCGGCTCTGGTTGCGGGGATCGTTGTAGCGGAAGGTGTTGTCAGGCACGTCGATGCCATACTGCTGGTTCGACAGGCGCACGGTGGTGCGCTTGGCCTGCGAATCGAGCGCGACCCACGAATCGAGTTCCCAGCCGCCGGGCGCGCTTGCCTTGCGCAGCATGATCAGCGTGATCGTGCCGTATTCGGGGTGGCGCGGGTCCTTCACGTCGATGCTCAGCACCGCGGGGTTGCCGGTGGGGTTCAGCCGGGCGAACCGGGCCACGTCCTTGTTGGGATCAAGCAGCGCGCCAAGCGGACTGTTGCGAATCGGCCAGCGCTGCACCTGCCGCACTTCGTAGTCGATCATGGTCAGCGCCGATCCGTCGGACACGATCAGGAAGGGCACGCCCTTCTGGTACTGGAAGCGGATCTTGCCGGGGCGCTTCAGCGTCATCACCCCGCCCACGCGCTGTCCGCTGCGGTCGGTCTGGATGAAATCGGCGCGCAGCGTGCCGATGGCGCGCAACGCGCCCACCGCCGCGTCAATCTGTGCGCGCTCGGTGGAAGCCTGCTGGGCATGGCCGGGAGCCGGAAAAGCCGAAAGGCCCGTCGCGGCAAGCGCGAGGGCCGAAGCGGCAAGAACCGGAGTGCGGATGGTCTTCAAGATCATGTTCATCGCCGTTCCTTGCAGTGTCGGCGTTGAACTCCCCGTGAACCTGCGCGTTCCTGAAAGCGGACCGGGCGCGGGTTCATGGGTGGCGCAGAAGCGCCGAATTACTTGATCTTGGCTTCCTTGAACTCGACGTGCTTGCGCACCACCGGGTCATACTTGCGGAAGGTCATCTTCTCGGTCGTGTTGCGCGGGTTCTTCTTGGTCACGTAGAAGAAACCGGTGTCGGCGGTCGAGACCAGACGGATCTTGACGGTGGTGGGCTTTGCCATTGCTCTATCCTGAAAACACAACCGGCGGCGCGTCGCCACGCCGCCTTCACAGGGCGCGGGCGTTGGGGGAGAATCAGGGGAAAGTCAACCCTTGGGATACGGATGGATCGGCGCCAACACGCCGAAATGCTCCTTCGCCGGCTTGCCCGGCAGGGGCGGCAGGTCCAGCGGCGGCACCTTTACCATCGTGTCGGGCAGGCGGTCCAGCAGGTTGCGGAGCAGCGCCAAACGCCCGCGCCGCTGGTCGTTGAAGTCCACCAGCGTCCACGGCGCATGGTCGGTATGCGTGGCGGCGAGCATCGCCTCGCGCGCCTGCGTGTAGGCTTCATACTTGCCGCGCGCTTCCAGATCGACGGGCGATAGCTTCCACCGCTTCATCGGATCGTCGCGCCGTTCGGCGAATCGCTTTTCCTGCTCTTCCTGGTCGCAGGTGAGCCAGTACTTGAACAGCAGCAGCCCATCGTCGACCAGCAGCTTCTCGAACACGGGCGTGGCGGCCAGGAACGCGCGTACCTGATCCTCGGTGGCATAGCCCATCACGCGTTCCACACCGGCGCGGTTGTACCAGCTGCGGTCGAACAGCACGATTTCGCCGGTGGCGGGCAGATGCGGCACATAGCGCTGGAAATACCACTGCCGCTGTTCGCGCTCGTCCGGTTTGGACAGCGCCACGGTGCGCACCTGCCGGGGGTTCAGCTTTTCGGACAAGGCGTGGATCACCCCGGTCTTGCCGGCGGTGTCGCGCCCTTCGAAGATCACGAGCACGCGGGCCCCGGTCTGCGCGGCCCAGCGCGCCATGCAGACCAGCTCCTCCTGCAAGGGTTCGAGCAGGTCCTCGTAATCCTTCTTCTTCAGTTCGCCCATGGTCCTCTCGCTTTCGGTGCCATGCTGTCGGATCGCGCCCGCTTGCGCAACGTTGGCGTTTGCGGGAACGGCGGCTGCGTGATAAAAGTTTCAATGGCAACCATGTCCCTTATCGACGCCTCGCCCCACGCCGACGATTTCCGCCGGCTGCCGGATTGTCCGGCTGGCGTGTTCACCGCGCCGCTGCGTCGCCCCGTGGGCGTGGGGGATGATTGGCTGGAACCGGCGCAGGCGAATTATACGGCCGAAGACCATCGCATCTGGGACGATCTGTTCGCCCGGCAGATGCAGGTGCTGCCCGGCCGCGCGGCCAGCGCGTTTCTGGCCGGGCTGGAAAAGCTGGACCTTGGCGCTGGCGGCATTCCCGATCTGGCGCGCTTGTCTGGGCAGCTCGGCGCGCTGACGGGGTGGAGCGTGGTGCCGGTGCCGATGCTGATCCCCGATCACGTGTTCTTCTGGCATCTGGCCAACCGGCGCTTTCCGGCGGGCAACTTCATCCGCACCCGCGCCACGTTCGATTATATCGAGCAGCCCGACGTGTTCCACGATGTGTTCGGCCACGTGCCGATGTTGGCCGATCCGGTGTTCGCCGATTACATGCAGGAATATGGCCGCGCCGGGTGGAAGGCGATGCGCCACAACCGGCTGAAGGCGCTGGGCGCGCTATACTGGTACACGGTGGAATTCGGCCTGATCGCGGAAAGTGCGGGGCTTCGCGCCTATGGCGCGGGCATCCTGTCCGGCCCGGCCGAGGCCGTGTTCGCGCTGGAAGCGCAATCGCCCAACCGCATCATGCTGAACGTGGATCGCGTGATGCGCACCGATTATGTGATCAGCGACCTGCAACCGACCTATTTCGTGATCGAAAGCTTTGCGCAGCTCTATCACCAGACGGTGGAGCGCGATTTCGACCGGCTCTATCGCGGGCTGGGGCCGGGCTTCACTTATGCCAACACCGCCGTGATCGACGTGGATGACGTGGTGCAGCGCGGCACGCTGGAATATCAGTTGCGGGGCGGACGTGGGTCGGGCGCCCGGCCCATTTGAAGCTGCCCCTATGAAAAGACGGCGACCGGAGCCACAAGCTCCCGCCGCCGTCCCGGTAGACGGTCCCCCGTGGGGTGGGGCGTCAGTCCTTCTTGTCGGCGTTGTCCTTGATCGCTTCGGCCTTGGTATTGCCCGAAGCGCGGACGGCGTCCGCCTTGTCGTTCAGCTTGTCGGCCGTTTCGCCGCTGGTGCTGGCGGCGGCGGCGTCCAGCGAATCGGCGGCGGCGTCGCTGGAATTTTCCACCGCATCGGCGGTGGCCTCGGCGGCCTCTTCCTTCTTGCTCTCGCACGCGGCGAGGCTGAGGCCCAGCGCGGCGGTGGCGGCGATCATCGCACCCTTGGTGAAGGTCTTCATGCCTTTGTCCCCTTTAAGGATGGGGCGGCCACATGGACCGCCCCGGGTTGGTAATGGATGGATCGGGTCGGCTTAACGCACCGCGCCACGACGGACGAGGTTGACGATCGCCAGCAGGATCAGCGCGCCCAGGAACGACACGATCAGCGTGCCGGCCGAGATGCCGTTGGTGATGCTGCCGCCGCCGATCAGCGGCGAAAGCAGGAAGCCGCCGAGCAGCGCGCCGACGATGCCGACCACGATGTTGAGGAACACGCCCTGCTGGGCGTCGGTACGCATCACGATGCTGGCCAGCCAGCCAAGGATGCCGCCTACGACGAGAAGGATGATAAGGCCCATGTTCGGAAATCCCTTCAAATGCTGTCTGTCCGGCTCAATCCGGGCAGGGGCATTTGGTTCCGAATGTGCGACGAGCCGTTGTTGGCCGGGTGGGCTCTCGACATCCGTCGAAGGCGCACCCGACCGACAGGAAGCTACAGCTTCATCAGCCATACCAGCGCGAGCAGGCCGGCGGCGATGCGATAGATTGCAAAGGGGGTGAAGCCGCGCTTGCTGACGAAGCCGACGAACAGCTTGATCACCACCAGCGCCACCACGAACGACACGACCGAGCCGATGGCGATGAGGTTCCAGCCGACCGGGCCCGAATGCGCGGCCAATTCCGCGCGGTGGTCCCACAGCTGCTTTGCCGTGGCGCCGATCATCGTCGGCACGGCCAGGAAAAAGCTGAACTCGGCGGCCGTCTTGCGATTCACGCCCATGGACAGCGCGCCCATGATCGTGGCGCCAGAGCGCGACACGCCGGGGATCATGGCAAGGCACTGCATCACGCCGATGGCGAACGACTTGGCCGGGGAAAGCTTTTCCACCGGGCGATATTCGCCCTGTTTTGCCAGCCGCTCGATCACCAGGATCGCCACGCCGCCCAGGATCAGCGCCCAGGCCACGATCACCGGGGTTTCCAGCATCGCGTCGATCTTCTTCTTCAGCAGCACGCCCAGAATGGCCGAGGGTATAAAGGCCACCAGCACGTTGCGCACGAAGGCGATGGAATCGCGTTTGCCGGCAAACAGCCCGCGCCCCACGTCCAGGAACTTGCGCCAGTACAGCACCACCACCGCCATGATCGCGGGCAGCTGGATCACCACGTTGAACACTTCCCAGTTGTGCGGATCGAATCCGAACAGTTTGGTGGCGAGCACAAGGTGGCCGGTGGAGGACACCGGCAGGAACTCGGTAAGCCCCTCGACAATGCCGAGCAGGATCGCGGTGATGGTAAGACTGTCCATGGCGCGAAGGGGTCGCCGCAGCGCAGCAAAGTGTCAAGGCCGGGGCGGCTTAAATTCCGGCAATGTGGACTGAAAGCCGCCCTGCCGCGCTCACCAGATCCGCACGCGCTCTGCCGGCGGCAGGTACAGCTTGTCGCCCGGCTTCACGCCAAACGCCTTCACCCATTCGTCGAAGTTCCGCACCACGCCGTTGATCCGGTACTGCGCCGGCGAATGCGGATCGGTGACCAGGTACTGGCGCGCCATTTCATCGCGCACCTGCGAACGCCACACCTGCGCCCACGACAGGAAGAAGCGCTGGTCGCCGGTCAGCCCGTCGATCACCGGCGCCGGCTTGCCGTGCAGCGAAAGCTTGTAGGCGCGATAGGCAAGGCTGAGGCCGCCCACATCGCCGATGTTCTCGCCCATCGTCAGCAGCCCGTTGACGCAGGCCTTGCCGCCCTCGCTCTTTTCATCGAACGGGCAGAAGCTGTCGTACTGCTTGCCCAGGCGGCTGGTCAGC
>JBDLVU010000009.1:0-45459 GCA_039804665.1 Pseudomonadota bacterium
CCGGCGGCCGACGTGCCGGTGGTCAGCCTGTCGATGCGCGCGGACTACGACCCCGCCGCGCACCTTGCGCTGGGACGCGCGCTGGCGCCGCTGCGCGATGAAGGCGTGCTGATCATCGGATCGGGCTTCACCTTCCACAACCTGCGCATGTTCGATTCGCGCGCCTTCGAACCTTCGGCCGGATTCGACGCATGGCTGCGCCACGCGTTGCTGGACCTGCCGCCAGAGGAACGCGCCGCCGCCATGCTGCGGTGGAGCGAGGCGCCCTATGCCCGCGTTGCCCACGCGCGCGAGGATCACCTTGTCCCGCTGTTCGTGACCGTGGGCGCAGCCGGCGGCGATCCGGGCACCTGCGTCTACTCCGAATACGCCATGCGCGGCGGGATCACCGCGTCATCCTACCGCTTCGGACAGGATACGGCCCCCAGCGGCTTTGACAGGATCGCGGAGCGCGAGGCGGCCTGAGGCCGCCTCGCACAGGATCAGGCAGCAAGGCCTGCGGCAGCGATACCGGCAAGCGCGGCCGCCTCGTCGTTGTCGCTGGTGTCACCCGTCACGCCGACAGCACCGATCACATCACCCCCGGCGTTGCGGATCAGCACCCCGCCCGCCGCAGGAACGATGCCGGCCGGGTTGAGGCCCGCCGCAGTGGCGATGAAGGTCGGCCGCTCGACCGCCATCTCGCCGATGGTGCGCGATGACACGCCCAGCGCCAGCGCGCCCGAGGCCTTGGCCGTGGCGATCTGCGGGCGCAGGTTCGAGGAATTGTCCTCACGCGCGAAGGCCACCATGTGCCCCCCGGCATCGAGCACCACGACGCTGATCGGCTTGAGGCCGAGCGCGCGCCCTTGCTTGATCGCGCCGGCCACGATGGCCTGCGCCTGTTCGAGAGTGATACGGGTCATATGCGATTACTCCTGGGGAAGATGGCCTAGCGCCGCCGGCCGGGGCCCGCCGGTTGCCCAATCGAGCAGTTCGACGGTGTGGACGACGGGCACGCCGGAAAAACGGGCGACCTGGGTGGCACAGCCGACGTTGCCCGTGGCGATGACATGAGGCTGGAGCTCGTCGATGGCCTGCGCCTTGCGCTGGCCCAGCTGGTTGGCGATCTCGGCCTGCAGGATGTTGTAGGTGCCGGCCGATCCGCAGCACAAATGGGCCTCTGCCGGGGTACGCACGGTGTAGCCCGCCTGTTCCAGCAACCGCTTGGGCGCGGCGGTCACCTTCTGCCCGTGCTGGAGCGAACAAGCCGGGTGATAGGCCACGGTCAGGCCGCGCGAGTGTGCGACAGGCGGCAGGCCTATCCTTGCAAGATATTCGGACACGTCCATCGCCAGCGCGCTGACCCGCGCCGCCCGTTCGGCATAGGCGGGATCGCCGCGCAGCAGGAAGCCATAATCCTTGATCGTGGTCCCGCAACCGGACGCGGTGACGATGATACCGTCCAGTCCTGCGCCCTCGATCTCGGCCATCCATGCATCGACGTTGCGACGCGCGGCGGTAAGCGCATCGCCTTCGCGCCCCATGTGGTGAACCAGCGCGCCACAGCACCCTTCGTCGGAAGCGAAGACCACATCGTAGCCACAGCGACCCAGCAGGCGCACGGTCGCGGCGCGAAACTCCGGGCGCAGGACCGGCTCCGCGCAGCCTTGCAGCAAAGCGACGCGGCCCTTCGCGCCGGGCACCCGGGTGGACTGTGCCAGCACCGGCGCGGGAAGGCGGCGGGGGGCAAGATCGAGCATCGCGGCAAGCGGCTTCAGCGCGGCAACGCGTCGCAGCAGCGGCCCGAACGGCCGCCCAAGCGGCGCGAACGTCAACGCCCAGCGGAAACGTTCGGGATAGGGCAGGATCGCCGCGAGCAGGCGGCGGAAGAAGCGATCGACCGAGGGGCGCTCGTAATGCTCATGGATATAGGCGCGCGCATGATCGACCAGGTGCATGTAGTTCACGCCCGAGGGGCACGTGGTCATGCACGATAGGCAGGAAAGGCAGCGGTCGACGTGCTTGACCACTTCCGCGCTGGGTTCGCGCCGGTTCTCCAGCATGTCCTTGATCAGGTAAATGCGGCCACGCGGGGAATCCAGTTCGTCGCCCAGCAGGACATACGTAGGGCAGGTCGCGGTGCAGAAACCGCAGTGCACGCACGCGCGGATCACCGATTCCGAGGCGCGCATCGCCGGATCGGCCAGCGCCTCAGGCGGAAAGCGGGTCTGCATCGGCATCCTCGTGAAAACGGCCGGTGGCAAACACCCCGGCTGGATCGAAAGCGCGCCGCACCCGCTGTTCAAGCGCCGCAACGCCCGGCGCGCGCGGGTGGAACGCGGGCACCTGCGCGCGCATGTCGGCGTCGGCAACCATGAGCGTGGCTTCGCCCCCCAGCGCGGCTGCGGCGTGGCGCACATCACACCCGGCGGCGTCGAGCGCGATCCAGACTTGCGCCCCGCCCCAGTCCATCGCCCAATCGACACCCAGCGGTTCCAGTTGCGCGATCAGGGCCGGCGCATGGCGCGGCGGCAAATGCACCCGCCAGCGGATCGCGCCAGAGAGCTGCGCCCCGGTCATCGCCTCAGCCCACAGCGGCGCGGCCTCGGCATCGTCGAGCGGGCGCAAAGCGCAATGGCTGACGAGCAGGCCGGGCAACGCCATGCATCGCGCCGCGACCGAAGGCGCAAACCCGGCAACGCGCAGCAGGGTCAACCCCCGTCGCAAATGCGCGGCGGCGGAGACATCGGCATTGCTTCCCAGCGCACACGCCATCGCGGCATGGGCGGCAACGGGAGACAGTCCCTCTGCCACGAGCGTCACGGTCATGCGTGGGCGCGGCAGCACCTTCAACGTCAGCTCGGTCATCGCGCCAAGCCGCCCCCACGATCCCGCCATCAGCTTTGGCAGGTCATAGCCGGTCACGTTCTTGACCACCTTGGCACCCGCGACGAAGCTGTCGCCCCGTCCCGAAACCGCCGTGAAGCCCAGCAGGTGATCGCGCGCGCTGCCGGCGGTGACACGGCGCGATCCGGCGACGCCCGCCGCCACGGTGCCGCCGATGGTGGCATGCGGATCGCCCCACGGTTCGAACGCCAGCATCTGCCCTTCGCCTGCGACCAGTGCCTGCACATCGGCCAGCGGGGTCCCGGGACGGACAGTGAGGACGAGTTCGGCCGGATCATAATCGACCACGCCTGACAGCGCGCCCAGCGTGACCGGCGCGGCATCGCGCCGCGCGCCAACCCCTGCCCGCGTGCCGCCACCGCGCAGTTCCAGCTTCGTACCCTTCGCGGCGGCATCGGCGATGATCTGGCGCAGATCGTCCGCGTCCCTTGGCGCCAGCATCAGAACCTCGGCAGTTCGGGGAACGGCAATGCGCCGTGATGGACGTGCATCTGCCCCAGTTCGGCGCAACGGTGCAGCGTGGGAAAGACCTTGCCGGGGTTCAGCAACAGATCGGGATCGAACGCGCATTTCACGCGCTGCTGCTGGCGCAGGTCTTCCTCGGCAAACATCTCTGGCATCAGGTCGCGCTTTTCGATGCCCACCCCGTGTTCGCCGGTCAGCACGCCGCCGACCTCGACGCACAGGCGCAGGATATCGTT
Organism: Pseudomonadota bacterium; assembly: GCA_039804665.1. Lineage (GTDB taxonomy): Bacteria > Pseudomonadota > Alphaproteobacteria > Sphingomonadales > Sphingomonadaceae > Novosphingobium. The sequence continues at coordinate 3,591 of JBDLVU010000009.1, forward strand.
ACCGAACGCCTCGGCCCGATCGAGTTCACCCGGAACGTTCGCATCGTACAGGATCAACGGGTGAAGATTGCCATCGCCCGCGTGGAACACGTTGGCCACGCCCAGCCCATAGTGCGCCGACAGTTCCTCCATCCGCCGCAATACCTCGGGCAAGCGGCGGCGCGGGATGGTGCCATCCATGCAGTAGTAATCGGGCGAGATGCGCCCCACTGCCGGGAACGCCGCCTTGCGCCCGGCCCAGAACGCCATGCGCTCGCCCTCATCTTGCGACACGCGCGTGGTAACGGCGCCGTTCTGCCCCGCGATGCGCGCGATTTCGCCGATCAGGTGATCGCATTCCGCCGCCGGGCCATCCACTTCCACGATCAGCAGCGCGCCGACATCAAGCGGATAGCCGACCTTGACGAAGGCTTCAGCCGCGTGGATCGCCGGGCGGTCCATCATCTCCATGCCGGCAGGGATGATCCCCTCGGCGATGACCTGCGCCACGCAGGCGCCTGCACTTTCCGCATCGGGGAAGCCGACCAGCACCGCGCGTGCGGTTTCCGGTCTGGGCAGGATGCGCACGGTGACTTCGGTGACGACGCCAAGCAGCCCTTCGGACCCGACGATGACCCCCAGCAGGTCCAACCCGGCAGGATCGAGATGCGTGCCGCCGAGCCGCACCACTTCCCCATCCATCAGCACCAGTTCAACGCCCAGCACGTTGTTGGTGGTCAAACCATATTTCAGGCAATGCACCCCGCCCGAATTCTCGGCCACGTTTCCGCCGATCGAACAGGCGATCTGGCTTGAGGGATCGGGCGCATAGTAGAACCCCCGCGCCTCCACGGCCTGCGTAATGGCGAGGTTGGTGACACCGGGCTGCACCACCGCCACGCGGTCTTCATAGTCCACATGCAGCACGCGCTTGAACTTGCCCATGCCCAGCAGCACGGCATCCGCCAGCGGTAGCGCGCCGCCCGACAGCGACGTGCCCGAACCGCGCGGCACCACCTTTACCCCTTCGGCATGGCACCAGCGCAGCACGGCGGAAACCTGCTCCACGGTTTCAGGCAGGACCACCAGCATCGGCGGCTGGCGATAGGCGGTAAGGCCATCGGATTCCCACGGGCGCAGCGCGTCGACATCCACGATCACGCCCTCGCCCGGAACGATGGCGCGCATGGCCGCGACGATGCTATCGCGCTTGGCGAGCGTTGCCGCATCCGGCTCAGGCATGGCGATCGACATCGGCGTTGCTCCGGGTTCGCGGTGCGGCCCTGAGGCTTAGCGCGCGGGGCGGATGGGCGGTAGGGCGAAAGAATTCAACACATCTTATCCTCAGTATTAACAATCCGGGATCGGAGTGCCGATCAGCTCCGCCCGTCGACCAGCGTTTCCATGACCACGAAGGTCGATGTGCTGGCCACGTGCGGCAAGCTTGAGATCTTTTCACCGAGCACTGCGCGGTACGAGAGAATATCGGCCGTGCGCACCTTCAAAAGGTAGTCGAAGCTGCTGGCGATCATGTGGCACTCCTCGATCTCGCGGACCTTCAGCACGGCCTGGCGGAATTCCTCCAGCGAGGTTTCGCGCGTATTGGTCAGCTTCACTTCGGTAAAGGCGATGTGCCCCTCGCCCAGTCGGGCGGGATCGACGACCGCGCGAAAACCGCGGATGAAGCCTTCGGCAATCAGGCGCGCAAGACGGATCTGGCAGGGTGTCTTGGACAAGCCGACGCGCCGCGCCAGTTCACTGACCGGCATGCGTCCATCGGTTCGCAGCGCGCCGATGATCTTACGATCGATCTGGTCCAATCGCCCATGATCACGCTTATCCATGGTCAATACGCCCATATTTCCACAAAACTCCGATGCACTTGATATATGAGAGGAGCCACTTCAGGCAACATGCCCGGCAGAACGGGCGTATCGTGGGGCATCGTTCAATCGCTGCGGATGCCCGATGTTGCCACAAGCCCCCTTTTCCTCGTTCGCGGCCCACCTGAACGGTACCAGTCCGTTGCGACAGGCCATCACGCGGGCCTGCCGCATGGCCGAAACGGATTGCGTGCCCCCGCTGATCGCGGAAGCGGAAGTACCGGCAGCGCTGCGCCCCCTGATCGCCGCCACCGCCACCGCGCTTGTCACAGCGCTGCGGCAGAATGCGCGGCGGGGAGGTGTCGAGGAACTCGTCGGCGAATACGCGCTTTCCAGCCAGGAAGGCGTGGCGCTGATGTGTCTGGCCGAAGCGCTGCTGCGCATCCCCGATGCCGCCACGCGCGACGCGCTGATCCGCGACAAGATTGCCGATGGTGACTGGCAATCGCACCTTGGCGAAGGGCGTTCGCTGTTCCTCAACGCGGCCACATGGGGGCTGGTGGTAACGGGCAAGCTGGTGGGCGGCGTGGACGAACGGGGGCTGGTGGCCGCGCTGACCCGGCTGCTCGCGCGGGCGGGCGAACCGGTGATCCGTCGCGGACTCGATCTGGCGATGCAGATGATGGGCGAACAGTTCGTGACCGGCGAGACGATTGGCGAGGCGCTGCGCCGCAGCCGCAAGCGCGAGGCCGAAGGGTTCACCCACAGCTACGACATGCTGGGCGAAGCGGCCACGACCGCCGAGGATGCGGCGCGCTATCTGGCGAGCTATACCGCCGCGATCCACGCGATCGGGGCGCATGCACAAGGGGCCGGGCCGATTGCCGGGCCGGGCATATCGATCAAGCTTTCGGCGCTTCATCCCCGCTATGCGCGGGCGCAGGCCGGGCGGGTGATGGACGAACTGCTGCCCCGGCTGACTGCACTGGCGGCGCTGGCCGCGCGCTATGACATCGGGCTCAATATCGATGCCGAAGAGGCCGACAGGCTGGAACTGTCGCTCGACCTGTTCGAAGCACTGGCGCTCGATCCCGCGCTGGCTGGGTGGCAAGGGCTGGGCTTCGTGGTGCAGGCCTATGGCAAGCGCTGCCCGCTGGTGATCGACTGGCTGGCCGATCTTGCTCGGCGCGCCGGGCGGCGGATCATGGTGCGACTGGTCAAGGGCGCGTACTGGGACAGCGAGATCAAGCGGGCGCAAGTGGACGGCCTTTCCGACTTTCCGGTTTATACCCGCAAGGTCCACACCGACGTGGCCTATATCGCCTGCGCCCGGCGGCTGCTGGCTGCGCGTGACGTGATCTATCCGCAATTCGCCACGCACAACGCGCAGACGGTCGCAACCATCCATCACCTTGCCGGCGAGGCCTTTGCACCCGGGGACTACGAGTTCCAGTGCCTGCACGGAATGGGCGAGCCGCTGTACGAGCATGTAGTGAAGCCGGGCGGGCTGGAGCGGCCCTGCCGAATCTACGCGCCGGTTGGCACGTACGAAACGCTGCTGGCCTATCTCGTGCGCCGGTTGCTGGAGAACGGCGCCAATTCCTCGTTCGTCCATCGCATCGGCGACAAGACGGTGCCGCTGACCGAACTGGTGCGCGATCCGGCAGATGAAGCGCGCATGATCGATCCGCCGGGCGCGCCGCATCCCGCGATCCGCCTTCCGGGCACCATTCTGGGCGAGCGGCGCAATTCGCAGGGGTTCGACCTGGCAAACGAAGCCACGATCGCCAGGCTGGGGGATGCGATGCGCGCCAGCGCCGCGCGTGAATGGAGCGCGCGGCCGATGGTCCATGGCCTGCCAGACGCCGCGCAACCCGAAGGACGCGCCGTGACCAACCCGGCAGACCGGCGGGACATGGTAGGCCGGGTGATCGAGTCGTCCCCCGCGGTGGTGACTGCTGCGGCCAGCGCCGCGCACGAATACGCACCGACATGGGCAGCACTGCCCCCTGCCGACCGTGCGGCGCGGCTGAAACAGGCCGCCGATGCGTTTGAAGCCCATGGCCCGGCCCTGCTCGGCCTGATCGTCCGTGAGGCGGGAAAATCCTGCGCCAACGCGGTGGCCGAACTGCGCGAGGCCGTGGACTTCCTGCGTTATTATGCGGACGAGGCACGGGCCACGCTGGGACCGGACACGCCGCCGCTGGGTCCGGTCGCCTGTATCAGCCCGTGGAACTTCCCGCTGGCAATCTTCACCGGACAGATCGCCGCCGCGCTGGCTGCCGGCAACACCGTGGTTGCCAAGCCAGCCGAAGAAACTCCGCTGATCGCGGCAGAGGCGGTGCGGCTGCTGCATGGCGCAGGCATTCCCCCGTTCGCGCTACAACTGGCGCCCGGGGATGGCGCCGTGGGCGCTGCGCTGGTTGCCGACCCGCGCATTGCAGGGGTGATGTTCACAGGGTCGACCGAGGCCGCCCGCGCCATCCAGAGCACCCTTGCGCAGCGTACCGGCCCCGATGGCGCACCCATTCCGCTGGTCGCCGAAACCGGGGGGCAGAACGCGATGATCGTGGACAGTTCGGCGCTGGCCGAACAGGTGACGGCCGATGTGCTCGCCTCGGCTTTCGACAGCGCAGGGCAGCGTTGTTCCGCGCTACGCGTGCTGTGCCTGCAACGCGACATCGCCGATCGTCAGCTGGCCATGATCCGGGGGGCACTGGCGGAACTGCAGGTTTGCCCGCCAGATCGCCTGTCATGCGACGTAGGCCCGGTGATTTCCGAGGAAGCGCGCGACCGTATCGAATCGCACGTGGCGCGCATGGCGAAGGCCGGTTGCCGGGTGTGGCGCGGCGCCGTGTCACCGCTGGCCACGCACGGGACGTTCATGGCGCCCGCGATCATCGAGATCGACGACCTGAGCCTGCTGACCGGCGAGGTATTCGGACCGGTGCTGCACGTGCTGCGGTACGGCCGGGCAGAGATGGATACCGTGATCGCGCGGATCAACGCCACCGGCTACGCACTCACCTTCGGCCTGCACACCCGGCTCGACGCCACCGTGGCACGGGTCTGCGAAACGGTTCACGCGGGCAATGTCTATATCAACCGCAACGTGATCGGCGCGGTCGTGGGCGTTCAGCCCTTCGGCGGCAGCGGGCTTTCGGGCACCGGGCCAAAGGCGGGCGGCCCGCTGGCGTTGGGGCGCCTTGTACGCCGGCGGCCGAACATGGGCTTGCGCGGGACGGCGTCACCACTTGCCGGAGAACTCGCCGATTGGCTGGACGGACGGGGAGATACCCCGCTGGCGGCCGCGATTCGGGCGGCGGCGGCAGGTTCGCCGCTGGGGTATAGCTCGGACCTGCCGGGGCCGGTCGGTGAGCGCAATGTTTATGCGCTGCGGCCGCGTGGGCCGGTTCTGCTGCTGCCCCGCACGCGCGAAGGACTGTATCATCAGCTTGGCGCGGCACTCGCCACAGGCAATGCGCCGACCGTATCGTGCGACAAGGCGCTGGCGGCAGAACTGGAACGGCTACCCGCCGGGCTGCGTACCGCGATCAACTGGCGCGAGGATATTCCCGAAACGGCGTTCGCGGCGGCGCTGGCGGAACAGGCACAACCTGCGCTGCTGGGCACGCTGGCTGCACGCACGGGGCCAATCCCGCTGGTCCAGTCGCCCGATCTCACAGGCGCCTATCGCCTCGATTGGCTGGTTGAGGAGGTGGCAACGTCGATCAACACCACGGCAGCAGGCGGCAACGCGAACCTGATGGCACTCGCGTAGGCCCTGTGGAAGCGATCAGGCGGCGCGGATATCCGGGCGCAACGAACGCAGCCATTCGCGCGCACGGCGCTGGGCTTCGGCGATTTCGCGCGCGGTCATCTCGTCCGCCACGTCCGCCCGGCACTGCGCCGCTTCCTCGTGCCCGCCCACGGCGGCGAGGTTGAACCACTTGTGCGCTTCGACCAGATCGCAGCCCACGCCGTGGCTTCCGGTTGAAAATGCGACCCCAAGGTCGAAATAGGCTTCCATGTCACCCTGCGCCGCTGCGGCAAGGCAGGTGGCCACGAGCGCATCGGCGGCATCGTGATCCACGATCCCGGCGGCGTCTCCAGTCGCGGACTGATCGGCGACCAGCTTGATCCAGGCTTGTCCCATTAACCTTTTCCCCTGTTGCCCCCGGCGGAGATTTCCCGCTCGGACAAGCAGGAAAGTTACCTATCTTGCTCAACAAAACGTTAACGCCGCTCGCGCGGTATTCTTAATTGGCCCGCATCGGACCAGATGCCCGGGACAAACCCTTGTTCGGCTTCCCTTCATCTGCCCTGTTGAAAGAGCGAGGAATGGCTTGTGCCACCTTCGGCGGACTCGTATAGGCCCGCCAAACCAAGCGCTTTGGCCGCTTCGCACAGAGGCGGCGGCAGGGCCGGGGGTCGGTACGGCGGGCAACTCGGAGGGCCGAATGGCTGGGGTTTTGAGTGACGAAATTGACGTTCTGGCAAAGGCCCGGCGGGCGATGCCGGGGGATTACGTTCCGAGCGACGACGAACCCTATATGTCCGAAGCGCAGCAGGATTACTTTCGCCGGCTGCTGCTGGAATGGAAGAAGTCGATCCTTTCCGCATCTGTGAACACGCTTTCGGCCCTGCAGGAAGGGCCGATTCGCGAGCCTGACCTGAACGACCGCGCCTCCAGCGAAACCGACTGGGGCATCGAACTGCGCACCCGGGACCGCCAGCGCAAGCTGATCGCCAAGATCGATTCGGCCATGCGCCGCATCGACGAGGGCGAGTACGGGTTCTGCGAAGTGACTGGCGAACCGATCGGCCTTGGCCGCCTGATAGCCCGTCCGATCGCCACCATGACGGTCGAAGCCCAGCAGGCGCACGAACGCCGCGAGAAAATTTCCCGCGACATGTGATCCCGGCGCGGGGCGCGGCCAAAGCGTCCCGATCCGGCACGCCCCCGACAAACCCGGTTAAGTTACGAAGCCATTAAGACTTTTTTTGCCCAATCCGGATAGGAAGAAGCGAGGAAGTCATGGCTATTCCCCGCAGGCGCGCCGCCCGGCACGGGCAGCGTGGCGGGGGAATTGCGGGTATGAAGCGGAACCGGGCGGTGAACGAATTCGACCATCGGCAATTGGGGCGTGACAGCCTTTTCGTGATGGCGGACCTGCGCCTTGAAGGCGGCGCGGGCGAACATCGCGTGAAGGTGCGCAACCTGTCCGCCGGCGGGATGATGGCCGAGGGTCAGGTCAAAGTGGTCCGCGGCACCCGGCTGGAAGTGAACCTGCGCAACATCGGCTGGGTTTCAGGCGTGGTGGCGTGGATCCAGGACACCCGATTCGGCATCGCCTTTGCCGAAGACATCGACCCCAAGCTGGCCCGCGCGCCCGTCGCTTCCAATCCCGACGACACCACCCCGCGCTTCGTCAAGGTGCCGCTGCCGCAGGTAGATCCGGGTCGCCTGCGCAAGATCTGACCGCCCACGCATTGCGCAGATGCATGGCTGACCGCCTTGCGCGGTTCTGCTAGCGTTGCTCCGATGCCCCGGTTTGCCCGCTCCCTGCTGCTTGCGCCCCTGCTGTGCGCCGCGGTCGCATGCGGACATTCGAACCAGGGACCGCTGCCCGTGGCGCTTGCCGGAAACGAAGACGCCTTTCGCACCGGCAGCGTGCGCCTGTCACCCGCATCGCAACTGCTGCGCGCCGCCACTATCGAAGGACTGGTAGGCTTCGACGCCGAAGGCCGCGTGGTGCCGGCGCTGGCCGACCGCTGGATCGTGACCGACGACGGGCAGGCCTATATCTTCCGCCTGCGCGACGGCACGTGGCCCGATGGATCGCGCATCAGCGCCGAAGATGCCGCCGGCACGCTGCGCAAGGTGCTTTCAGCCCTGCGTGGCACCGCGCTGGGGCTGGACCTTGACGGGATCGATCAGGTCCGCGTGATGGCGGATCGCGTGATCGAGATCGATCTCGTCGCGCCGATGCCCGATCTGCTGACGCTGCTGGCCCAACCCGAACTCGGCCTTGTCCACGCCAAGCGCGGCTCCGGCCCCATGGCGTTGAAGCGCGACGGTGACACGGCGGTCCTCACGCTGATCCCGCCCGAACGGCGCGGCCTTCCGGTGCAGGAGGACTTTGCCGAGCGCAGCCGCAGCCTGTTGCTGGAAGTAAAACCCATCAGCCAGGCAATCGCCCGGTTCAACGATGGCTATGTCGATGCCGTGCTGGGCGGCACGGTCGATTCGCTGCCACTGGCAGGGATCGGCGGGCTTTCGCGCGGGAACGTGCAGCTCGATCCGGTGATCGGGCTCTATGGCCTGCTGGTTGAGCGCGACGCCGGCTTCCTCGCCGATGCCCCCGCGCGTGAGGCGCTGGCGCTGGCGATAGACCGCGATGCCCTGATCGCTGCATTCAACGTGGGCGGCTGGCAACCGACCACCCGCATCGTTTCGGCCGACGTCGAAGGCGATCTGGGCACGGTGGGGGAACGCTGGATCGGCATGGCGGCCGAACAACGCCGCGCGCTGGCGGCCGAGCGCGTGGCCCGCTGGCGCGCAGCTGGCAACCCGCCGCCCGCGCTCACCATCGCCATGCCCGACGGCCCCGGATCGCGGATCGTCCTGCAAAGGCTTCAGGCCGATTTCGCCGCCATCGGCATCACCCTGTCGCGTGTGGACGAAGGCGCGCGCGCCGATCTGCGGCTGGTGGACAGCGTCGCCCGTTATGGCCGGGCCACGTGGTTCCTCAATCAGTTGAGCTGCGCGGTGCACAAACCAGCGTGCAATCCGGTGGGCGATGCCCGGCTGGCCGAGGCGCGCCAGACCGGCGATGCACGCCAGCGGTCTGCTCTTCTGGCCGAAGCCGAGGCCGAGATCACCTCGGCCAACGGCTACATCCCCATCGCACGCCCGCTACGCTGGTCGCTGGTGCGCAGCGGCGTGGCCGGGTTTGCACCCAACCCATGGGGCTGGCATCCGCTGCCGCCGCTGGCCGCAGTGCCCAAATAACGCGCACGGTCAGAAGTCGACCGCGATCCCGTTCTTCTCCCAATCGCCAAAACGCGTGGGATCGAGGCCGTCCGGATCGTCGCCACGCTCGATCGGGCGCGGCTGCGGGGCGGGGTCGTTGGTCCAGTGCTCCGGCGCCTTGAACGGCGCGGGGCGCTGCGTGGCGCGGGGAATGGGCTTGGTCATGCCTGCCAGATGGGGCTTTACCGCCCAATGCGCAATTGCCAATCGGGGCGATAGCCGCGATAGGCTGGTGCATGACGCCATCCTCCCCCGCTGCCGAACAACCCGGCGTGCCCACCCGCCGCGCCGCCCTGCGCCTGCTCGATGCGGTGCTCCACCGGGGCGAACCGCTGGACCAGATCGCCCCGCCGATGCTGCGCGGGATCGAACGCGGCGACGATCGCGCGCTGGCGCTGGCCATCGTGCAGGAAACGCTGCGATGGCTGGCGGACCTCGATATCCTGATCGACAGCGCCACGCGCCAGCCCCTGCCCACCGATGCCAAGGCGCGTACCGTGCTGCGCCTGATGCTGGCGCAGGCGCTGCGGCTTGGGCTGCCGCCACATGCCGTGATCGCCACCGGCCTGCCGCTGCTGGCAGGCGGACCACGCCGGCTGGCGCACGGGGTGTTTTCAACGCTGCTGAAGCAGAACGCCGCGCTGCCAGCCGCGCCAACACTGCCCTCATCGGTGCAAACTCGCTGGCAGGAAGCGTGGCCCGACCGGCTCGATGCCATCGCGGCCGGCCTTGCCGAGCCGCCGCCGCTCGACCTCACCTTGCGCGATCCCGCCCAGACGGCCGAATGGGCCGAAAAGCTTGGCGGCACTTCGTTGATGCCCGGCCACGTGCGCCTTGCCCGCGCGGGCGCGGTGGATGCGCTGCCCGGCTATCGCGACGGGGCATGGTGGGTGCAGGACATCGCCGCCGCGCTGCCCGCCGCCCTGATCGGCGCCGGCACCGGCCGCGCGCTGGACATGTGCGCCGCCCCGGGCGGCAAGACCATGCAACTTGCCGCCGCCGGATGGCAGGTGACCGCGCTCGACAAGTCGGCGCGCCGGCTCGAACGCCTGCGCGAAAACCTCGCCCGCACGGCGCTGTCTGCCAATATCGTCGCAGCCGACGCGCTGGGCTGCCAACCCGACGCCCCGTTCGACGCGATCCTGATCGATGCCCCCTGCACCGCCACAGGCACCTGCCGCCGCCATCCCGACGTGCTCCACCGCCTGCCCGCCATCGACGAACTGGCCGCCTTGCAGCGCGCCTTGCTGGAGCGCGCCGCCGGGTGGCTCGCGCCGGGCGGTACGCTGGTCTATGCGGTGTGTTCGCTGGAGCCGCAGGAGGGCGAAATGCACGCCAGTGCCTTCACCGCCCTGCCCCCCGCCCCGATCCAGCCGGACGAACTGCCCACCGGAATCGCGCCCACGCCCGAAGGCTGGCTACGCAGCGATCCGGGCATGCTGGCCGGCGCGGGCGGCATAGACGGGTTCTTCGCCGCCCGCTGGAAAGCAGCCTAGCCCTTTACCCGCGCGGCAAAGCTCTTGCGCAGCTTCATCAGCTTGGGCGGGATCACCGCCAGGCAGTAGGAATTGCGCTGCCCTTCGCCCTCCCAGTATTCCTGGTGATAGGCCTCGGCCGGATACCACGTGGCCGGCCCTTCGATCGTGGTAACAATCGGCGCAGGCCAATCCGCCTGCGCGCGGGCGATGGCAGCCTCGGCCTCTGCCCGCTGCGCATCGTCCAGCGGGAACAGCGCCGAGCGGTACTGCGTGCCCACATCGTTGCCCTGCCGGTTCAGTTGCGTGGGATCGTGCGTCACGAAAAATATGTCGAGCAACTGGCCGTACTCGATCTCCGCCGGGTCATAGGTGACGCGGATCGCCTCGGCATGCCCGGTCTGGCCGGAACAGACCTGCTTGTAGGTCGGATCGGGCACGTTGCCGCCGATATAGCCGCTTTCCACCGCGCTCACCCCGATCACGTCGCGGAACACCGCTTCCGTACACCAGAAGCAGCCCCCCGCCATGATTGCCTCTGCCATTGCCAGTCCTTTCGTTGCCATTGGCCGGAAAGATAGGGAGCGCGCCGGCTACTGTCATCGGCTACCGTCATTCTCTTGGCGTTGAATTGCCGGCGATCAGGCAATAAGCCCCTTGCCCATGACCACGCTTTCCGTCGCCGCCCTGCAACTCGCGCTCAATGCCGACGAGCAACAGAACATCGCCGCCGTTGCCGCGCTTGTCGAACAGGCCGCAGCCGAGGGCGCACAGGTGATCCTGCCGCCCGAGCTTTTCGCTGGCCCCTATTTCTGCAAGCACGAGGATCAGGACCTCTTCGCGCTGGCCCGCCCCTTGGCCGAGGACCCTTCGGTCAAAGCGATGCAAGTGCTCGCCAAGGCCTTGCGCGTGGCGATCCCCACCAGCTTCTTCGAACGCGACGGCCATCACTATTACAACACGCTCGCCATGATCGACGCCGACGGCGAGGTGATGGGCATCTATCGCAAGAGCCACATTCCCGATGGGCCGGGTTATGAGGAAAAATTCTATTTCCGCCCGGGCAACACCGGGTTCAAAGTGTGGGACGTGTTCGGCGCGCGCATCGGCGTGGGTGTGTGCTGGGACCAGTGGTATCCCGAATGCGCGCGCGCGATGGCGCTGATGGGCGCGCAAGTGCTGTTCTATCCCACCGCCATCGGTTCCGAACCCTATGACGCCGATTTCGACACCAGCCGCATCTGGCGCCGGGCCATGCTGGGCCATGCAGCATCGAACTGCATGCCAGTGATCGCCGCCAACCGCATCGGCATGGAGGAAAACGGGCAGGCGTTTTACGGCCACAGCTTTATCTGCGACGAATGGGGCGATTTCCTGGCCGAATACGGCGCTGAGGAAACCGGCGTCCTGTCCGCCACGCTGGACTTGAAACAGGCGGCGACCCACCGCGCGGGCATGGGCTTTTTCCGCGATCGCCGGCCGCAGCTTTACGGGCGCCTGGCCGAAGACATCTGATCGTGGGCCGGACCCGCTACCTGATCGCGCTCGGTTCCAACATGCGCCATCCGCGCCACGGCGGGCCGGCAGCCGTGCTGCGGGCGGCGGTGGCGGCGCTCGACCGCGCCGGGTTGACGGTGGAAGCCGAATCTCCGCTGATGACCAGCGCCCCGCTCGGCCCCTCGCGCCGGCGCTATGCCAATGGCGTCGCGCTCGTCGCCAGCGATCTCGACCCGCCCGCATTGCTGCGCGCGCTTCAGGCCATCGAACACGCGTTTGATCGCAAGCGGCGCGGCATGCGCTGGCAGGCGCGTACGCTCGATCTGGACATCGTGCTGTGGGAAGGCGGCTGTTGGCGCGATGCGGCGCTCACAATACCCCACCGGGAATTCCGCACCCGCCACTTTGTCCTGTCGCCAGCGCTGACAGTGGCCGCAGACTGGCGCGATCCGATCACCGGCTTGACCGTGCGCCATCTCTACGCCCGCTTGACCCGCCGGCCCCCGCACCCTAGGTGACGCGCTCGCCGCAATGGCAGGCGGGCCCTTAGCTCAGTCGGTAGAGCAACTGACTTTTAATCAGTAGGTCGCTGGTTCGAACCCAGCAGGGCTCACCACCGCGGAAAACTGCGGCGAGATGAAAACCCACCGCAATTCCCAGCGCCGCCCGAAAGCGGCTCTCCTGTAAACTTCGGCGTTTCAAAGGCCGTCGTTGGCGATGAGGAATGCCGGCGGCTTCGGCGTGCCCGCGATGATCGAGGCTTCGTCCAGCTTGGCCAGCAGGATCTGCTTCGCCTTGTAACGGCTGTAGTCATAGCAAATGATGATCGCGCCGCTCTGGTCGTAGTTGATCGTCGGATAGGAAACGTCGCCGCGGCTGTCGAAGGTGTAGGACCGTGGCCAGGTCTTGCCCTCGTCATCACTGAAGGCGATCGTCATGTCGTTCCGCAAGCCATTAACGAGGCTCTTGTCCCACACCATCGCCAGACGGCCGCTGGGCGAACGGATGATCATGTGCCGCGAAGGCACGCTGGGATAGGCGTTCCATAGCGCCGGCGTGGGAAACCGGTACGCCGCCGCGGGCGTGGACAGGCTCTGCACGATGCCATTGTACGTCCGGTTCTGCAGCAGGATGCTGCCATCGCGCAGCTGCACCGCCGTAGATAAATCATTGGCCCGGCTAACGCTTCGGACCCAGGCCACGAACTCGCATTCGGTTCCTGAAGCGCATGACCACTGAAATCGTTTGCAACTGCGAGAGCCCTGTTCCGGCCTGATCGCAGGCCCGAGTCAGCGACCGGATGAGCGCTGGCAAGGCGAACCACACGCTTGCACCCGAAGTGGCCGGCGGCGTTCTCGCCCATTTGCGGAACTCTTCCGGGCAAAGCCGGGGCATGCCATTCGGCCGTAGCCTGCGCTTCCGCCGTGCGCTCCGTCAGGCCAGCGCAGACGACCTTGGCAGGTGGGAGCACCGTCAGCCCTGCCACCCGCACCACTGTCACGCCACGATCAGGAAATCCGTCGCGGCCAGCGCCGGGGCGCCTTCCATCACGGCGATCAGCGTGGCCACCGCGCGCCCCGTGCCGTCTGCGTCGTACCAGATCGAGCCTGAATCGGTGTCGTAGATGATGCGGTCGCCGGCATCGTGTGCGCCTTGCACGCCCGCGCCTGACCAGAACTGGTCGGCGGAAAGCGCGCCGGTCGCGGCGCCAAGCTTGGTGAAGCCGGCCTTGTTCAGTTCCAGCACGTCGCCCTCGGCATGGCTGAAGTCAACGATCCGGTCGGTCCCGCTAACGGGCTTGTTGAATCGGAAGCGGTCCGCACCAGCACCACCCGTCAACGTGTCCAAGCCCAGCCCGCCCACCAGCAGGTCAGCACCGCCACCGCCGGAAAGAATGTCGTTCCCGCGGTCGCCATCCAGCACGTTGGCGCCGTCGTTGCCTTCCAGCGTGTTGGCGCCCGAATTGCCGGTGCCGTTGATCGCCCCCGCACCGGTCAGCGTCAGCCACTCGACGTTGCCGGCCAGACGGAAGCTTTGCGAAGCGAACACATGATCCAGCCCGCCGCCGGTGCCTTCAGTCACCTTGTCCGCGCTATCATCGACGTAATAGATGTCGCTGCCCTTGCCCCCGCTCATGATGTCGGCCCCGGCGCCGCCGTCGATGATATCGGCATAAGCGGTGCCTTTGATCTTGTTCGCCCCGGCATTGCCCAGGATTTCCAGCCCGTTGCGCACGGTACTCGCGTTGACGTTGATCGCGTCGGTGCCCGAACGGTCGGCCTCGGCCGCGGTGCCCGTTCCGATCACCACGCGTTCGATGCCAAGATCGCCCGCGTGCAGCCCCACGCCGCCGGCGCCGACGATGGTGATGCGCACTTCGTCGATCCCGCTGGCGCCGGTATCGGTAAATTCCCCGCCCGGATGATCGCCAACCATCGCGATCAGGTAAAGGTCGCCGCCTTCGCCTCCGTCCAGAAAGTCGCGCCCCGCAGCGCCGTCGATCACGTTGCGCGCGGCGGTGCCGGTGATGCTGTTCGCAAGCGCGTTGCCCGTGCCCGAGATGGAGCCGTTGCCGGTGAGCATCAGATTTTCGACACTACCGGACAGCGTCACCGAAACCGACGCGCGAACGGTATCGATCCCGCCGTTCGCGGCTTCGACGACAACATCGCCGGCATCGTCCACCACATAGGTATCGTTGCCCCGGCCACCTGTCATGATATCGGCCCCGGCGTCGCCATCGATCACATTGGCGGCTGCATTGCCGGTGATCCGGTTGTCGAAGGCGTTGCCCGTGGCATCGATCGCCGCCGCGCCGGTCAGCACAAGGTTCTCAAGCGCTTCGCCCAGGACATAGGTGATCGCGGACCGCACCGTATCCGTGCCCTGGCCCGCCAGTTCGGTCACCACATCGCCGGCGTCGTCGACCACATAGGTATCGTCGCCGAAACCGCCCACAAGCGTATCCGCGCCCGCGCCGCCATCCAGCGTATCGTCACCACCCAGCCCTGTCAGCGCGTTCGCGGCGACATTCCCGGTCAGGGCATTGGCCAGATCATTGCCCGTGCCATCAATGGCATCGGCGCCGGTCAGCACAAGGTTCTCGACCGCGCCAGCCAGTTCGAACGCAATCCCGGCCTGCACCGTATCCGTGCCCTGATCGGCCAGTTCGGTCACCACGTCGCCGGTATCGTCCACCACGTAGGTATCGTTGCCAAGCCCGCCCACCAGCGTGTCCGGCCCGCCGTTGCCGTCCAGCGTATCGGCGCCGTCGCCACCCGACAGCACGTTCGCCGCCGCGTTGCCGGTGATCCGGTTGGCGAGTTCGTTACCGGTGCCGTCGATGGCGTCGGCACCTGTCAGCACAAGGTTCTCGACCGCCGCGCTCAACGCGTAGCTGATCGACGCGCGAACCGTGTCGGTGCCTTCGCCCGCCTGCTCGGTGACGATATCGCCGGCGTCATCCACCACATAGGTATCGTCGGCCGCTCCGCCGATCAGCGTATCCGCACCCGCGCCGCCATCGAGCGTATCCGCGCCGCCCTCGCCCGTGAGGACGTTGGACGCTGCGTTGCCGACGATGCGGTTGTCCAGCAGGTTGCCGAACGCATCGATCGCGTCCATGCCGGTCAGCACCATGTTCTCGACATTGTCGCCCAGCGCGCGGCTGAACCCGGCGTAAATGGTGTCGAAACCATCGCCCAGCGCTTCGACCACCACATCCGCCGCGCTGTCGAGGTAATAGGTATCGTTGCCGCTGCCGCCGATCAGCGTGTCTGCCCCCACGCCGCCATCCAGCACGTCCGCCCCGGCGCCACCGGTCAGGATGTTCGTCGCGTCGTTGCCGATCAGAACGTTGTCGAGCGCGTTGCCGATCGCATTGATCACGCTGGATCCGGTCAGGGTCAGGTTTTCGAAATTGGCGCCGAGCGCCCACGAGATCGAGGCCAGCACCGTATCGATGCCCGCGCCCACCGCCTCGGTCAGACTATCGCCAAGGTTGTCGACCACATAGGTGTCGTTGCCCAGCCCGCCCGCCATGGTGTCGGCGCCCGAACCGCCGTCGAGCAGGTCGTCGCCCTCCAGCCCCGTCAGCGTGTCTCCGCCGCCAAGGCCATAGATGGCATCCGCATCGCCCGTGCCAACAAGCACGTCGGCGCCGGCATCGCCGTTGATCACGTTGGGTCCGCTCATGGTGGTCACTTCCGCTTACGGGGGTGCATGCACCGGGCTTTGGCAAACCCCGTGCAGCATGCCCGGTGACATGCGGTCGTGACTCTTCCATGGCTTATATTTCAACCGGCAGCGCGGGAGGCGCTGGCCGGTTGCGCGTCGTTCAGTGTGCCAGAACGGCCTGCGTCCGGGCCGCATCGGCCTTTTCGCGGGCAATCTTCATGGCCACTTCGCGGCGGTCGATGGCTTCCCACGCGGCCTGTGCGCGCAGGAAAATCTCACGTTGGCGGGGAAGCAGCGTTTCGGCGGCCTGTTCGGCCGAAATCCGCGCCTGACGGGCGGCGAAACCTTCGGGGGAAGTCATTGGAATTCTCCTTGCTTGCCCCCCGGTCAACGAATGGGTGTCAGCCCAGGATCTGCAACACGATCTCGCGCAGTTCGTGCTTTGACAGCACGGGCGAGAGGCGGGGCGTGTGCCCGGCGGGTTGCATGCCCCTGCGGGGCGGGATCTTGGGCAGGAACGGGGAATGGGTGAAATGGGAAATATTATTGGTAATCATGTATATCCTGTTGGGGATCAGCGCCGCCGCACGCCTCCGGCGCCGGGGCTCGATCCGATCTTTTCACGATAGACGATCCGGCCCTTGGTCAGATCGTAGGGCGTCATTTCAACGCGCACCCTGTCACCTACGATGGAGCGGATGCGAAACTTGCGCATCTTGCCCGCAGTGTAGGCGACAATCCGGTGGCCGTTTTCGAGAATTACCCAAAAACGACCGTCCGGAAGGATTTCGTCGATCTGGCCATCGAGGGTTAGCAACTCCTCCTTGGCCATGCGTCAGACCGACTTGAGGTCGACCGCCACGGCCTTGCCGCGCTTGTCGGTTTCGATTTCGTAGCTGACGCGCTGATCCTTCTGGAGGGTCGCCATGCCCGAACGCTCGACCGCGCTGATGTGCACGAAGCTGTCAGCCGCGCCGGTATCCGGCGAAATAAAGCCATAGCCCTTGTCGATGTTGAAGAATTTGACGGTGCCGATAGGCATGAGGTGTTTCCTTTCACGAAAACAAAAATACCCACGAGCACAATTGCCCGCGGAGCTTGTAGCGTGAGAAGGGAAGAAAGGGCGGTGCCCCGGATTTCCGTCGCAGCGACGATAGCACTTGCTATTATGGGGCTAACGGCACGATTTTACAAGCGAGAACCTTGGAGAGGGCGGATTCAACCACCCTCCAACCCGTTCAACTCTCGCTGTCAGGCCGCGCCGGCAGTACCGCACCGATGTGATCGTGCCCCCGCGCGGCGGCCAGCATCGCCTGCCGGTGCCGTTCGCGCGCAGAGGCGCGCTGCGCTTCGTTTCGCTCACCATGGCAGGCTGCGCACGATACGCCTTCCTCATAGAGTGGCGATGCACGCCCTTCGGCATTCACCGGCCGGCGACAGGCCCGGCACAGCGTGTGCGTGCCTTGCGCCAACCCGTGTCCCACGGCCACGCGTTCGTCGAACACGAAGCATTCGCCATGCCACAGGCTCTGCTCCTGCGGCACCTCTTCCAGGTATTTCAGGATGCCACCCTTCAGGTGGAACACCGTGTCCACGCCTTCGGCCTTGAGGAACGCAGTCGATTTTTCGCAGCGGATGCCGCCGGTGCAAAACATCGCCACCTTCGGCGTCCTGCCCTCTCCCAGCAGCCGCGCCCGCTCGCTGCGGAACCACGCCGGAAAATCCCGGAACGTCGCGGTCTTGGGGTCGATCGCCCGTTCAAAAGTGCCAGCCGCCACCTCGTAATCGTTGCGCGTATCGATCACGATGGTCTCCGGATCGGCGATCAGCGCGTTCCAGTCGTGCGGCGAAACATAGGTGCCAACGCTCGCGCGGGGATCGATTCCGGGCACGCCCATGGTCACGATCTCGCGCTTGATCCGCACCTTCATCCGGTAAAACGGCATCGCCGCCGCGCCCGAATACTTCACATCGGTTTCGGCAAAATCCGGCTGCGCGCGGATGAAATCCACCACGCCTGCAATCCCATCGCGCGATCCCGCGATGGTCCCGTTGATCCCCTCGGGCGCCACCAGCAGCGTGCCCTTGATCCCATGCGCGGCACACACCCGCGCCAGTTCGCCACGCAAGCCCGCGCAATCCGCCACCACCGCAAAGCGATACAGCGCCGCCACCGTCACCGGCGCATCAAGATCCAACCCGTCCATCCCCGCCCCATAGCGCGCGCGCGCGGAATCGCCAGTGGGAGCGCGACAGCACGCCCGCCCTACTCCTTCCGAAACGGAGTCCGCTCCCCCAGCGACATCTGGTCCTGCGCCACGCCGGCGCGTTCGCGTTCCAGAAAATCGGCCACCGCGCGTCGAAAATTCGGGTCCGCAATATAGTGCGCGGATCGGGTCTGCACCGGGGCGTATCCGCGCGCCAGCTTGTGCTGGCCTTGCGCGCCCGCTTCCACGCGTTGCAGCCCCAGCGCAATCGCCGCGTCTATCGCCTGATAGTAACACAGCTCGAAATGCAGGAAGGGCTTGTCCACCACCGCGCCCCAATACCGGCCATACAGCGCCTCGGCCCCGATGAAGTTCAGCGCGCCTGCCACCGGCTGGTCGTCGATGAAGGCCAGCACCAGCAGGATGCGATCCGCCATCCGCTCGCCCAGCAGGGTGAACGCCTCGCGCGTCAGATAGGGCCGCCCCCATTTGCGCGCGCCGGTGTCCTGATAAAACACCCAGAACGCATCCCAGTGTTCGGGGCGTATATCGGCGCCGGTCAACATGCGGATCGTCACGCCATCCTGCGCGCGGGCGCGTTCCTTGCGCAGGTTCTTGCGCTTTTCCGATGAAAGCGCGGCCAGAAAATCGTCGAACCGGGCATAGCCCCGGTTTTCCCAGTGGAACTGGATGTCGGACCGCAGCAGCCAGCCCGCTTCCTCGAAAGCAGGCACCTGTTCCGCGGTCAGAAACGTGGCGTGCGCGGATGAAAGCCCGTTCTGTTCGCACAACGCCTCGGCCACGCGCAGTAGCGGCACCATCAGATCGGGCCGGGCGTCCTCCGCTTCCCCCACCAGCAGTCGCGGACCGGTGGCGGGGGTGAACGGCACGCTGATCTGCAACTTGGGATAATAATCCCCACCCGCACGCTGCCACGCATCGGCCCAGCTGTGGTCGAACACATATTCGCCCTGGCTGTGCGTTTTGAGATAGGCGGGCATGGCCGCCGCCGGACGCCCCGCCTCGTCCTCGATCACCAGCGGCAGCGGGCCCCAGCCGCTGCGCCCACCCACGCTGCCCGATTCCTCCAGCAGCGAAAGGAACGCGTGGGACACGAACGGGTTTGACGCGCCCGCCAGCCGGTCCCAGTCCGCTGCCGGAATCTCCCCGACCGACTGATGCACGCGGGCGGTCACGCTCATCGCCGTCGCCTCACGAAATCCCCGCGCCTTCGGCAATGGGCGCGTCTGCATGAGACTCGGCACGCGCCATGAGTTCGGGGCTGCGCACCGTCCATGTCAGCAGCGGAAAGCCGCGCCGGCGCAAGCCCGCCGCAAATGGGCTGGGCAGGTCGCGCACGTCGTACGCGATAAAGTCGGGCCGGGCGTGCCACAGCGCGGCATGGCGGCGCAGCCGGGCCAGCGTGGTGCGCCGGCGGCCATCCTCCGTCACCACCAGGCCCCGCACCACGTGCGGCGAATACCGCGCGAACCAGCGCGAAACGCGCGGGTCGAAGCTCATCACCGCCACCTCGCCGCGATAGCCTTCCAGTTGGCGTCGCACCGCCAGGCACAGCGGCGCCACGCGCAGCCCTTCACGCGATTTCACCTCGATCAGCAACGGCACCCGCCCGCCGATCTGGTCCAGCACCTGCCGCAAGATGGGCACCGTGTCCGTGCTGCCAGACAGCGCGGTGCGGCAGACCTGCGCCGAACTG
This sequence comes from Pseudomonadota bacterium, assembly GCA_039804665.1. Taxonomy (GTDB): domain Bacteria; phylum Pseudomonadota; class Alphaproteobacteria; order Sphingomonadales; family Sphingomonadaceae; genus Novosphingobium. The sequence goes on from JBDLVU010000009.1 coordinate 23,501, forward strand.
CGATCCAGCAGGGCGCCGGATTCCGCTGTCAGCCGGTCAAGTTCCCAATCGTGGAACACCACCGCCTGCCCATCGCTGGTGCGCTGCACATCGCATTCGATGCCGAAACCGGCTGCAATTGCGCGGGCAAAGGCGGTGGGGGAATTCTCGACGGCACCGGCGCCGTGCAGGCCCCGGTGCGCGTAAATCACGCGTCGCAGCCAGCCGACCCGTCGCGCCGGCGGCGCGGGGGCCAGCCAGCGGTCAAGCAGTGCGAACAGCAAATACAGCATCGACTTCAACCGCAGCGCCCAGCGGCAGCACCGGCACGCCCACGGCGCTGCGGGCATGCTTGCCGGCATCGCCGAACGCGGCGACCATCAGTTCGCTGGCGCCGTTGGCCACCTTGGGCTGGTCGGTAAAGGTGGCGGTAGAGCTAATGAACGCACCCAGCTTCACCACGCGCTCCACCCTGTCGAGCGAGCCGAGCGCGGCCTTCACCTGTGCCAGCAGCATCAGGCCACAGGCCTGCGCGGCAGCAGCGCCCTGCTCCACGCCCACATCTTCGCCCAGCCGGCCGGTCACCAGCTTGCCATCGATAAATGGCAGCTGGCCCGAAACGTGCAGCAGGCCGTTCACTTCCACCGTGGGCACATAGGCGGCCACCGGCGCGGCGGGCTGGGGCAGCACATGGCCCAGCGCTTCCAGCTTCGCCGCAATCGAATCAGTCATCGTTTTCTCCGTTCAGTTCCCGCTGGATCCACGGCAGGGCGTTGGTCCAGTCGTCGATGCGGGCGTGGGCATGCCCGGCTTTCAAAGCGCAGTCGATATGCGGGGCCAGCAGCGGTTCGCCGCACAAGTGCAGGCGCGAAACGTGCGGCACGATTTCCGCCACCGATCCATGATGTTGCGGCAGGTCGTCGATAAACACCGCGCGCGATGGCCGGTATTCCTCGATGATCGCCTTCAGCGCGGGCCCCTTTGGCCCGGTATTGGTGAACACGCGGGCGTTGATGCCAACGTCCTGCAACTGGCGGAATCGCGCGTCGCGCCGCTCGTCGTTCAGGTTGGTCAGGATCACCACGTCGGCATCGCGGGCCAGCATGTTGATCCCCTCCACCGCGCCGGCGATCGGCAGCTGGCGGTGCATCTCGGTATCGAAGAACAAGTTCAGCAGGCGCCAGATTTCCTTGGGCTCCACCTGGCTGCCATCGTGCGCATGGCGCATCGCCTTGGCGAAATCGTTGTCGGTCATCGAAAAATCGATGCCGTGGAACTCCGCCAGCCACGCCTTGTAGGGCGCAACCATGTGCAGCAGCACCTCGTCGCAATCGCTGATCACCAGCGGCCGATTGGCCGGATTCATCGCAGTTTCTCCCCGGCGGACATGATCTTGTCGGGCCTTATGTCGAGCGCCTCTGCCGCCGCGACAAGGTCTGCCTCGTGATTGGCGAGGAAATCGAACACCGCGCCCAGCACCGCCGGATCGCCCAGCCCGGCGCGCAGTGTATCGGGGGTCAGGCCGGTCAATGCAAGGAAACGATCGGCGCGGGGACCGTCCGAAAGGACCCAGCCGAGCGCCCGCAAGGCCAGCGCCGCGGCATCGGTTTCGGGTGTGGATTCGCGGATGATGGTCAGGGGCCTTTCGCGTGCGGGTGTGGGCGGCTAAGGACGGCTAGATCGGTTCAGGGTGCCTTTAGGTGCCTTTAGGTCGCTTTCAACCTTTGGGCATTTTGCGTGACAAAAAGAATTCTGGTTGTCGAGGACAACGACCTCAACCGCAAGCTGTTCTGCGACCTTCTGCGCGCCAACGCGTTCGAGGTGGAACCGCTGGCCGATGGCCGCGAAGTGCTTGAACGCGCGCGTCTTTTTGCGCCTAACCTGATCATCATGGACATCCAGCTGCCCAACGTTTCGGGCCTTGAACTGATCGAGGCGCTGAAGGCCGACGCCGAACTCGCCACGATCCCCGTCCTTGCCGTCACCGCCTATGCCGGCAAGGGTGACGAAGAACGCATCCGCGACGCCGGCGCCGAAGGATACCTGGCCAAACCGGTTTCGATCGGCCCGTTCATGATGGCGGTGAAAAAGCTGGTCTAGCCGATAACGTGCTGGCCGATAACGTGCTGGCCGATGAAGGTCAGCACCGTGGCAGTCAGCCCGACCATGAAGATGCGGTAGGCATAGCCCAGAAAGCGGTACTTCTTGCGCTGCATGACCTGCCCGTTCTGGTAGATATCGTGCAGCATGGTGCGGAACACGGTTTCATCCGCGCGCAGTTCGGCCAGAATGGAATCGGCCCATTCGTCTTCCGGTATCGACGTGAAATAGCCGAAGAACAGCTTGTTGGGCGCACCATGCATCCGACTGACCTTGGGATTCGAAACCGAAGGCAGGACCGCATAAACCGCACACATCGCCGATGCGAACGCGAACAGCGCCAGCACGGCGAGCGGCGCGGGCAGGCTGCCGTTCTTGGCCTGCCCCACCGAGATCGTGAAAACGAGGAAGGTGGCGCCCATCAGGATCGAGGCCTTGGCATCGGCCATCTGGCTGAGCGTGAGGTTGATCTGCTGCGATGTGCGCACAAGGTGGATGGCGTGGTTGGAGAAACCGGACGGAGATAGCGGCGACGGCGTAGCGACGGGCGGCGTCGCCGGCAGACTGGGTTGCGGATCGGCCATTGGATTTCCCCCGGAATATGCGCGTTTCGCGCCGCATCAGGGATGACACGGCACCGCCCTGCTTGACAAGCGGGGCAAGAGGCCGCTTTTCCGCCGCAATCGTCTGGCAGGGGCAGCCTGCAAGTGGAGACTATCGAAATGGACCGCGCCGAAACCGCCGCCAAGATCGCCGAAGTGATCGAACCCTTCAACAAGAAGGGTATCGCCCTTTCCGACGCGACGACCTTTGCCGGCGACCTTGAATGGGACAGCCTGACGGTGATGGATTTCGTCGCCGCGATCGAGGACGAATTCGACATCATCATCAGCATGAACCAGCAGGCCGAAATCGAGACCTATGGCCAGCTGATCGACGCCGTGACCAAGCTGCAGGGCTGATCCACACCCCGGTTGCGGCAGCAGAGGAATCCGCCAAAAAATGACCGACCTTTTCAGCAAGTTCGACCCGCTGATCCAGCAGCGCGAAACGCTGCTTTCCACCGGTGTGACCGACCCGTTCAACCTGGTGATGGAGCGCGTGGTCAGCCCGACGCAGGCGATCTGCAACGGGCGCGAGACGATCCTGCTTGGCACCTATAACTACATGGGCATGACGTTCGACCCGGACGTGATCGCCGCCGGCAAGCAGGCGCTGGATGATTTCGGCGCCGGCACCACCGGCAGCCGCGTGCTGAACGGCACCTATGCCGGGCACCGCGCGGTGGAAGAGGCGCTGAAGGAATTCTATGGCATGGACCATGCCATGGTGTTTTCCACCGGATACCAGGCGAACCTTGGCATCATCAGCACCATCGCCGGCAAGGGCGATTACATCGTGCTGGACATCGACAGCCACGCCAGCATCTGGGACGGGTGCAAGCTGGGCGATGCCGAAGTGGTGCCCTTCAAGCACAACGACATCGAGGCGATGGAAAAGCGCCTGAAGCGCATCCCGGAAGGCGCGGGCAAGCTTGTCGTCCTTGAAGGCGTGTATTCGATGCTGGGCGACATCGCCCCGCTGAAGGAGATGATCCGCGTCGCCAAGGAAAACGGCGCGATGGTGCTGGTGGACGAGGCCCACTCGATGGGCTTCATCGGCCCCAACGGGCGCGGCGTGGCCGAAGAGCAGGGCTGCCTGGATGACGTGGACTTCGTGATCGGCACGTTCTCAAAGTCGGTCGGCACGGTGGGCGGCTTCTGCGTGTCCAACCACCCGAAGTTCGAAATCATGCGGCTGGTGTGCCGCCCCTATGTGTTCACCGCCAGCCTGCCGCCGAGCGTGGTGGCGACCGCGGCCACGAGCATCCGCAAGCTGATGCACGGCGAGGCCAAGCGCGCGCACCTGTGGGAAAACAGCCGCACGCTGCACAAGGGGCTGACGACACGCGGCTTCAAGCTGGGCACCACCGAGCCGCAGAGCGCGATTATCGCGGTGATCATGCCCGATCTGGAGCGCGGCGCCGCCATGTGGGAAGCGCTGCTGCACGAAGGGCTTTACGTGAACCTGGCGCGCCCGCCGGCAACGCCCGCCGGCATGACGCTGCTGCGCTGTTCGCTGTGCGCCGAGCATTCGGCCGAGCAGGTGCAGACGATCATCGGCATGTTCGAACGCGCCGGAAAGGCCGTGGGGATCATCTGACCCCCACGGGATTGCCAGCCGGTCCTCAGCGCGCCAGCCATCCGGCAAGGCGGCTGCGGATCGGCGCATCCCACCAGCGAACGGCCAGCGCCGCAACGCCAAGCGTGAGCGGCACCGCGCCCACCCCCGCCAGCAACACCACCTGCGGCGAGGCTTTCTGCACCAGCACAAGGTTCATGTAGAGATACAGGAACGGATAGTGCGTGATGTAGAGCGGGTAGGACAGCTTCCCGGCCCAGTGCGCAAGGCGCTGCGCCCCCACCCCGACATCGGAATGTGCCCCGGCGATCACGATCAGCGGGAACAGCACGATCACCGCCAGCGCCTCTGCCACGCCGTTGACCTTGAAGCCCGCGATCGGCGGCGCGATCGGCAGGAGAAATGCGCCAAGCAGAATGAGGCTGAGCGGCAGGAAGCCCATCCGGATCCGCGGCAGCGACGCGCGCAAGCGAAACAGCAAAAGGCCGGTAACGAACGGAAACACCAGCCGGATGAGCGCCATATGGGCGGTTTCCCAATACGACCCGGCATCGAGCGTGCCGCCCCACGCCCCACCCGCAACCAGCGCGAGCGCCGCCACGCCGGCCACCATGCCCAGCGCGCGGACCGACAGGTGGCGCAGGATGAGGGCATAAAGGACATTGCCCAGATATTCCTGAAACAGCGTCCACGCCGGGCCATTGAGCGGATGGGTGTCCGTCCAGCGATTGGCCAGCGGCAGGCTGGGCAGCGCGAAGACGCCAAGGACGAAGGCGAGCGCGATCATCCCGCCCGGTGCGGACTGGGTATCCCCGGCAAAGGGATCGGCCAGATAACTGACAAGGCCAAGGATCATGCCCAGCACCAGCAGGGGATGCAGCCGCGCCAGCCGCAGGCCGAGAAAGCGGCGCACGGTCATGCCCGGCCAGCGATCATCATAGGCATAGCCGATGACGAAGCCCGACATCATGAAGAAGAAGTCCACCGCCAACGGGGCATGATGGAGCACCACCTTCGATCCTTCAAACAGGACGGTGATGCCCTGGATGTGGAAGATCACCACCAGCAGTGCGGCCGTGCCGCGCAACCCATCAAGCACCGCGAAATGCGGCTTTCCTCCGGCGGTTGTATCGCCGTGCAATCCCGTCCCCATACCCGCCCCATTGTCAGACAGCGTTGTCAATTTCGGACGATAACGCGAGCACGCGGGATGGCAAAGGCCAAAGTACGTGGCGCCTGCCGCAATCGAGAGGCGTCTGTCACCACTGCGAATAACCGTAACGGTTATATGAAGGCAGAAATTGGCAACCTGTGCGCTGGTTTGGTGGGCTGGGAGCCCCGACCTTTCGCTCCGCGAAATCAGCGCGTGGCGTTGATCGTGGCCATCGTGGCATTGTCGCAGGTGTGCGAGCTGGTGGAGGCGCCATCGAGCAGGCCGACCAGCAGGATGCCGCCGACCACGAAGATCACGAAACCGATCGTGACGAGCGCCAGGTACTTGTCGATGAAGGCCTTGATCGGCGCGCCATAGATACGGAACAGCACGCCCACGACCATGAAGCTCATGGCGCGCGAGACGAAGCTGCCGAGCAGGAACGTGGCCATCGGCATGGCGATGAAGCCGGCGGTGATCGTCAGCAGCTTGAACGGGATCGGCGTAGCGCCCTTGGCCACGAAAATCCAGAAGCCCTTTTCCCGCAGGAAACAGGCCGCCTTGGGGAAGCTTTCGGTCAGGTGCAGCGCCGAGAGCAGCTGCGCGCCGATGGTATCGTAAAGGAAGTGGCCGATGGCATAGCCCAGCAGGCCGCCCACGACCGAACCCAGCGTGGCGATCAGCGCAAAGCGCACAGCCTTTTTGGGTTCCGCCAGACACATCAGGCCAAGCAGCGGATGCGGCGGGATCGGAAAGAAGCTCGCCTCAACGAATGCGAACAGCGCCAGCCACCATTCCGCACGCGGGTGCGAGGATTTCGCCATGGTCCAATCGTAAAGGCGGCGGAGCATTTCGGCGAGAATCCCTGGCTGCGTTTTCGAGCCGCTGATTAGGCGACGACCGCCGGGAAAGCCAGCGCCGGGCTCAATTAACCTATCTGGCACAAAAATCTTGACATCCGGCACCCATTTGAGTACATAACGGGAACACCGCGAGATAAGGGCGAGTCGCCCCCCTTTAATCGCCCACAGCAACGAGGATGGTTCATGGTCGGACCGAAACGGCCTTCGCCGGACGCAGTCCCGGTGGAGATGACTGCTGCCGATTGCACCGAACAGGCCGAGGGCCGGAAGGATCGCCACTGGCGCGGTCGGTTCCTGACCGCGCTGGCCGCGACATCGAATGTCACCGCAGCGGCCGGCGCCGGCGGCGTCAGCCCGAGCCACGCCTACAAGATCCGCGGGCAGGACGGCGCGTTTGCGAGGGCCTGGCGCGAGGCGCTGCTGGAAGGATACGAGCACCTGGAAATGGAGCTGTTGCACCGCCTGCGCTTTGGCGATCCCAAGGAAGGCGAGCGCAAGTTCGACAACGCCAGCGCGCTGCGCCTGCTGGGCCAGCACCGCGAGACGGTGGCCCGCGAACGGGCCGTGCGCGAACATGAAGACGTGACCGAAATCCGCGCCTCTATCGAAGCGCGGCTGGCAACGATGCGCGAACAGATGATCGCGCGCCGGGGCGCCGCGAATGAAGGCGCGGCCAATGGTTGAAGGCGATGCCGCTCCCCTGCCGCTCGATTGGCTGGCCGATGCGCCGGACGATCTGTGGCGCGAAGTGATCCGCACCTTGCCCGACGAGGAAGCGCGCGAATGGCAGTGGCACTGGCCGCTGCTGGCGCGGCCCTCGCAACTGCCCCCCGAAGGCGATTGGCGCGTGTGGCTGGTGATGGCGGGGCGAGGCTTTGGCAAGACGCGCACTGGCGCGCAGTGGGTCAACGCCGTGGCCGAGGCCGATCCCGAAGCGCGGATTGCGCTGGTGGCTGCCAATCTTGGCGAAGCGCGCAGCGTGATGGTGGAAGGCGAAAGCGGTATTCTGGCCAGCGTCGCCCCTTGGCGGCGGCCGGTGTTCGAACCTTCGCTGCGGCGGCTGATCTGGCCGAACGGGGCGCAGGCATCGCTGTATTCGGCGGCTGAGCCCGAAAGCCTGCGCGGACCGCAGCACAGCCATGCCTGGTGCGACGAGATCGCCAAGTGGGAAGGAACCGCCGCCCGCGCCGACGAGGCTTGGGACAATCTGGCGATGGGCCTGCGGCTGGGCGCCATGCCACGCATGGTTGCCACCACGACGCCGCGCGCGGTGCCGCTGGTGGTGCGACTGGTCAACGAGGCGAAGGGCGCGGGATCAGGCGTGCGGCTGACGCGGGGCAGCATGTTCGACAATGCGGCGAACCTGCCCGTGGCCTTTGTGGACGCGATGCGCCGGCTGTTTGCCGAGACGCGGACCGGCCGGCAGGAACTGGACGGCGAATTGCTGGAAGACCTGCCCGGCGCGCTGTGGACACGGGCGCTGATCGAACGGTGCCGCGAACCGCACCCGCCCGCGCTGAACCGCGTGGTGGTGGGCGTGGACCCGCCGGCCAGTTCGGACGGCGACGCCTGCGGCATCGTGGTTTGTGCCACGGGCGAGGACGGCGTGGCGCGGGTTCTGGCCGATGCCTCGGTCGAGAAAGCCAGCCCCGAACGCTGGGCGCGCGCGGTGAACGACGCGGCCCGCGCATGGAACGCCGACCGCGTGATCGCCGAAGCCAACCAGGGCGGCGACATGGTGGAAGCGGTGCTGCGCGCGGCGAATGCCTCGCTGCCGCTGCGGCTGGTGCACGCCAGCCGGGGCAAGGCGGCGCGGGCCGAGCCGGTGGCGGCGCTGTATGAGGCCGGACGCGTCCGGCACGCGGGGATGTTTCCCCGCCTTGAAGACGAGCTTTGCGGATTCCTGCCCGGCGGAACGTACCAGGGGCCGGGCAGGAGCCCCGATCGAGCCGACGCCTGCGTGTGGGCGCTGACCGAGCTGATGCTCGGCCGCGCAGGACCGCCGCGCGTCTGGTTCGACTGAGGCGGGGCGGCGGGCGCTTTCCCTCTCCGCCCGCCGCCCCCGGAACGAGCATTCATTCGCAAGGAAATCCATGTCGATTTTCCAGAGCCTGACCGCTGCCTTCAAGGGCGAGACGGTGACCCCGCGCGCGCCGCTGGGCCGCAGTTTCGCTTCGCCCTGGGCCGAAGCCTTTGATGCGCGGGGCGGCGAGATCCGTGGCCCGCTGAACTATCCGCAGGCGATCCGCGAAGCCTATTTGCGCAACCCCGTGGCGCAGCGCGCGGTGCGACTGGTGGCCGAAGGCGTGGGCGGCGCACCGCTGGTGGCGTCGGACCCGGCGCTGGCGGCGCTGGTGGACGCGACGAGCGCGGGGCAGGCGCTGATGGAAACGCTGGCGAGCCAGATCCTGCTGCACGGCAACGGCTATGTGCAGGTGCTGCGCGATGCGGAAGGCGAGGTGGCCGAGCTGTTTGCACTGCGGCCCGAGCGGGTGACGATCCTGCCCGACGAGCGCGGCTGGCCGGCGGCGTTCCAGTACCGCGTGGGCGACAAGGCGCTGACCATCGACGCGATGGACGAATTCGGCCAGCCCAACGTGATCCACATCCGCGCGTTCCATCCGGCCGACGACCATTATGGCGCGGGCTGCCTGGAAGCGGCGGACGAGGCGGTGGCGATCCACAATGCCGCCGCGCGGTGGAACCGGGCGCTGCTGGACAACGCGGCGCGGCCTTCGGGTGCGCTGGTCTATGATCCGGGCGAGCCGGGCGCGGCGCTGACCGCCGACCAGTTCGAGCGGGTGAAGCGCGAACTGACCGCCGCCTATGCCGGGCACGGCAACGCCGGACGGCCGATGCTGCTGGAAGGCGGGCTGAAGTGGCAGGCGATGGCGCTGACCCCGGCGGACATGGACTTTGCCACGCTGAAAAGCGCCGCCGCGCGCGACATTGCGCTGGCGTTCGGCGTGCCGCCGATGCTGCTCGGCCTGCCGGGCGACAACACGTATGCCAATTATCGCGAGGCGAACCGTGCGCTGTGGCGGCTGACGCTGCTGCCGCTGGCGGGCAAGATCCTGTCGGCGCTGGCCGAAGGGCTGACGCCGTGGTTCGCCGGCGCGCGGCTGACCATCGATCTCGATCGGGTGCCTGCGCTGGCGGACGACCGCGAGAAGCTGTGGGCGCAAGTGACCGCCGCCGACTTCCTGAGCGCGGACGAAAAGCGCGCCATGCTGGGCATTGCAGGAGCCGGCGCATGAACCGGAAGCGCGAGGAGATGCTGGCGCGGCTGCTGGCGCAGGCCGAGACCGAAGGGTCGGAACTGGTGACGCTGCGCGCCATCGTGGAAGAGGCCAGCGACCTTGGCGCGGTGCGCGTGCTGGAACGCATGGGTCTGGCCGACGATACCGCGCACGAAGACATGGCCGAACTGCGCGAGCTGTTGCAGGCCTGGCGCGACGCCAAGGCGAGCGCGTGGAAGGCCGTGGTCGAATGGGCGGTGCGGGGCCTGCTGGCACTGCTGCTGTTCGGGATCGCGCTACGGTTCGGTTCCGGCAACCTGGTGGGCGTGGGGGAGATCCCGGCATGACCGCCGACACCGCCCCATCCGCCGACCCGGCCCCGCTGCGCTTTGCCGGATACGCCGCCGTCTTTGGCAAGCGCGACAGCGGCGGCGACACCATCCTGCCCGGCGCGTTCGCGCAGACGCTGGCCGCGCGCAAGGACGCGGGCGCCCGCCTGCCGCTGTTTTGGCAGCACCGCCCGGACAAGCGGATCGGCTGGGTCGATCTGGCCGAAGAGGACGACCACGGGCTGCGCGTGATTGCCACCGTGACCGATCCCGAAGCGCCACCCGCGCGGGCACTGGTGCGCGGCGCGGTGAACGGCCTTTCGTTCGGATACCGCGTGCGCGACGGACAGGCCCGCGCCGAGGGGCGCGAACTGCGTGCGGTCGACCTTTTGGAAGTGAGCCTTGTCACCCGGCCGATGCAGCCGCTGGCACGGGTCCATTTCGTCAATCGCGGCAGCACCGGCAAGGCGCCGGCTGCCTGAGCCATCTGCCGCGTGCGGCAGAAACCGGCCGCCCGGTGCGGGTGGCCCAATTCCCCCAGAAAGCAATTCCCCAGAAAGGACGTTCAGCCACATGGACAACCATACCCCCGACATGATCGAGACCAAGGCCGCCGAAGCATTCGACGCCTCCTTCGACATCGTTGCACGCCAGGAAGCGCACGATGCAGCGCTGGAAGCGCTGCGCAGCGAGCTGACCGAAGTGAAGGGCCGCATCGACAAGGCCGGCCGCGCCGCCGTGCGCCCCGTTCTGGCTGGCGGTGAACTGGCCGCCGAAGTGAAGAGCGCGGAAACGCAGGGCTTCATCGACGGTTATCTGCGCCTGGGCCGGGAAACCGAGCTGAAGTCGCTGTCGATCGGGTCGTCGGCCGACGGCGGCTATGCCGTGCCGCGTCCGATCGATGCCGAGATTTCGCGCCGCCTGACCAAGATCAGCCCAGTTCGTGCGGTCGCTTCGGTGGTGCGCACCAGCACCAGCGGGTTCCGCCGGCTGATCTCGATTGGCGGCACCGCTTCGGGCTGGGTCAGCGAAACCGCCGCCCGTCCGGATTCGGCCACGTCGAAGCTGGCGGAAATCGTGCCGCCGATGGGCGAACTTTATGCTAACCCTTCGGCCACGCAGGCAATGCTGGACGACGCCGCGTTTGACGTGGAAGCCTGGCTGGCCGGCGAAATCGCCACCGAATTCGCCCGCGCCGAAGGCAGCGCCTTCATCAACGGCACCGGGACCAACCAGCCCAAGGGCTTCCTTCAGGCAGGCGCCGCCGCGCAGAACGACGCCACGCGCACGTTCGGCACGCTGCAGTTCGTGGGTTCGGGCAACGCCACCGGGTTCGACACCACGCCGGAATCCAAGCTGATCGACATGGTCTTTTCGCTGCGCGCAAGCCTGCGCCAGGGCGCGGTGTGGATGATGAACTCGGCCACGCTGGCCGCCGTGCGCAAGCTGAAAGCGCCGGACGGTTCGTTCCTGTGGCAGGCCGGCATCGCCGATGGCCAGCCGAACCGCCTGCTGGGCTATCCGGTCATCGAAGCCGAGGACATGCCTGACGTGGCCGCCGGCACCTTCCCCATCGCGTTCGGTAACTTCAGTGCCGGCTACCTGATCACCGAGCGCTCGGCCACCACGATCCTGCGCGATCCCTACACCAACAAGCCCTACGTCCAGTTTTATGCGACGCGGCGCATTGGTGGGCAGGTGCTCGACAGCGATGCGATCAAGCTCCTGAAGATCACCACCTGATAGGCCTCTCCCGGCAGGCGCGCGTTCCCCCTGCGCGCGCCTGACTGCGCCCGTGGCGGTTTCCCCCTTTTCCGCCACGGGCGTCTTTTCCCCCCTTCTATCCGGAGATTGCCATGAAGCGGGCAATAGTCGCGCCGCCCGCGTTGTCCCCGGCGGCGCTTACCGAGCTGAAAAGCTGGCTCGGCATCAGCACCACCGGCGATGACGCGGAACTGGGCGCCCTGATCAAGGTCGCACTTGAGCTTTGCGAAGGATTTACGGGCACCATGCCGTTGCAGGCCGGGTGCGAGGAAATCCTGCCGGCATCGGGCGAGTGGCAGACGCTGGGCACCCGGCCCGTGCAGGCGATCACCGGCGTGGCCGCACTGGACGCGCAGGGCGCGCGGACGACGCTTTCGGCCGCAGCGTATGGCATCGACCTTGATGCCGATGGCGGTGGCATGGTGCGGCTGCGCCAGCCAATCGACCAGAGCCGCATGGTCGTGCAGTTTACCGCCGGCATGGCCAGCGAGTGGGCCGACCTGCCCGAGGCGATCCGCCACGGGGTGATGCGCCTTGCCGCCTACCAGCACCGCGAACGCGATGCAGAAACCACCCGCACCGGAACGACCGGCAATCCGCCGGCGGCCGTGGCAGCGCTATGGCGGCCCTGGCGCAGGATGCGTCTGGCATGACCGGCGGGATGATCCGCGCGGCAGGCGACCTGGCCGGGCTGAACGCGCGACTGGTGGCCAAGGCACGCCAGCTGGCCGAAGCGCGCGCGGCAACGCTGCTGCAGCGCGGCGCGGCCGCCAAGTGGCGCAATGCGAGCCTGTTGTGGCCGCTATTTGGACAGGAGTGAGCGATGGAACTGTCCTTTCGCGCGGCGCTGCTGGCCTGGCTGGCCAGCGATGCCGCCCTGTCGGCGAACCTCAACGCCATCGTCGAGGAAGCCCCCAACCGCACGGCGCTGCCCTGGCTGGCGCTGACGGCAAGCGCCAGCACCGACTGGAGCACCAAGACCGGCCCGGGGCGCGAAATCCGCGTGGCGCTGGAACTGAACTATCGCGGCAATGATCCGCTGGCTGAAAGCGCGCTGATCGCGGCCATCGAGCGGCGGGTGGAAAGCCTGCCTGCCGAGCAGTCCGCACGCGGATTCACCATAGCCAGCCTGATGTTCCTGAAAGCGCGGGCCGAGCAACGCGGCGAAGCGCGGCGGGCGCTTGTGCTGGAATACCGGGCGCGCGTGATCGCCGCCTGACCCGCAACTGACAATCGAACCGGCCGCGCAACCGTGCGGCTGAAACCTTCAAATGCAGGAGAACCACAATGGCAGCCCAGAAGGGAAGCGCGTTCCTCTTGAAGATCAGCGACGGGGCGGCAAGCCCCACCTACAACACCGTAGCGGGCCTTCGCACCACGCAGATGTCGATCAACGGCGAACTCGTGGTGGTGACAAGCAAGGATTCGGGCGGCTGGCGCGAACTGCTGTCCGGCGCAGGCTCCCGATCGGTCTCGGTAAGCGCCGCAGGGATTTTTCTGGGCAGCGCAGCCGAAGCGCAAGTGCGCGCCAATGCGCTGGGCGGCACGCTGGGCGACTACGAGCTTTCGTTCGAAGGCGGCGAGAAGATGCGCGGGCGGTTCCTGGTCCAGCGGCTGGACTATGCCGGCGATTTCAATGGCGAGCGCAGCTACACGATGACGCTGGAAAGCTCCGGCGCGGTGGTGCCGGCATGAGCGGGGGCGACGCAAACCCCTATCGCGGGGAAGTCTCGATCCTGCTGGACGGGATCGAACGCGTTCTGCGGCCGACCTTCTCGGCGCTCGTCTCGGTGGAAGAGGAACTCGGCCCGCTGTTCACGCTGGTGGAGCGCGCCACGGGCGGCGAGCTGAAGCTCGGCGAGATCGTGACGCTGTTCTGGCACTGTTTGCAGGAGCGCGACGAGGACAGCCGCGAGGCCTTTGCCGAAGCGGTGACGCGCGCCGGGCTTGCCGCCTGCGCCGGGCCGCTGCGCGCGCTGCTGGTGCAGGTGCTGAAAGGCGCGATGTGACCGAACGCGCGCCCGACGAGCGGTGGGGCAGCGGTGCGGCGCGGCTTTCGGGCCAGGTCACGCTGCTGCTCGGCTGGTCGGCCGAGATGTTCTGGAAGGCCACCCCCGAAGAACTGGCGACGATCCTGTCCGCTGCGGCACCCGCCGCGGCGGGCGGAGGGATCGACCGCCGCACGCTGGATGCGATGATGGAGCAGGACCGCAATGGATAACCTGAACACGCTGGTCGTTGACGTGCGCGCAAGCACAGACGGCTTTGCTGCCGATATCGGCCAGATGCGCAGCAGCTTCGATTCCATTCTGGTGGATGGCTTCGGTCGCGCCGGCGATACGCTGGAGCGCGGACTGCTGGGCGCGATCCGCAAAGGCAGCCTGGGCTTTGATGACCTGCGCCGATCAGCCTTGCACGCGATGGACGAAATCGCATCGCAGGCGCTGCGCGCCGGTCTGGGTTCCATCGGGCTGGGCGGCGGATCGCAGGTGGGCGGGTTGCTCAACATCGGCAGCCTGATCGGATCCCTGTTCGGCCTGCCCGGCCGCGCGACGGGGGGCCCGGTGTCGCCCGGCGCGCCCTATGTGGTGGGCGAACGAGGGCCAGAGCTGTTCGTGCCAACGTCAGCCGGGCGCGTGGAAACGGGGCGCGGTGGTGATGCCGCGCGATCGGTGAACGTTTCGATCCGCGTCGTATCGCCGGAAGGGGCCAGCCATCCGGAAAGCCTGCGCCGTTCCAGCCGGCAGGTTGCCCAGGCAGTGCGCCGCGCGCTGACCCAGTACTGAGGACCGGACGATGAGCTATTGGCTGGCAAAGCGACGCACGGTGCAGCAAACCGACACGATCCAGCGGTTCGACCCACGTTTCTGGACGGTGAACTTCCCCCGCCCGGCGATGGCATCAGTCGTCACCACGGCGGCGGATGCGCTGCGCGTGGATGCGGTGTTCCGCAAGGCGGACGACCTGGTAGGGCTGATCTGGGAAAGCGAGGACCAGTGGGATCACCCGCTGCTCGCCTATGACACCAACCGCGATTACACCCGGCTGACGCTGTCGTTCCATTGGCGATCCGGCGGATTGCGGCCGTTGGACGCAGTGAACGGGCCGACCCTGACGATCGAAGGACGGGACGCGGCAGGCCATGCGCGGGCATGGTATGTGCGGCTGTGGAACTATGCAACCGGCACCCCCACGGATGCCCGGATCACACTGCCGTTTTCGGCGCTGAACGGCGGGTTCCTGCTGCCCGGCGAAGCGGACCCGGTGCATCCCGCCGACATCGACCGTCTGTTCATTTCGCTGGTGGCGCCAGACTATGCGCCGGGCAGCAGCGCCGCGTTCACCAGCGAGGTTAGCGGCTGGGCGGAACTGTCCGCCATCCGCTGCGAAGGCCACAAGCCGATGCTGACGCTGGGCGACGTGATGGTGCCTCCGCATGGCCTGAGCATCGCAACGGGATACGATGACGGATACAATCAAACGCCCTCCCGGCTGATCCGTGCGGCTCTTGGACTCGGCTATCGCGGAAGCATCAACCACTACGTGGGGATGAGCCACTTCTTTCCGCTGGCTACCGGTGCAGCAGGTGCGTTCGTGGTCGATCCCGCATTACCGGCAATGAACGCGGCGGCACGGGCCTGGCACGCCAGCTTTCTTGGCGAAGCGAAGGCCGCCGGCTTCAGCGTGATCCTGTCGCAATCGTACGAAGTGCTGGCGCAGCATTGCCCCGATGCCTGGCAGCAGCGCGCGTCCAATGGAGACCCCGCGCGAACCGGTTGGTCGCCGCCTTCGGCGCTGCTTTCACCCGCCAATACCGGCGGGATGGGCTGGCTGCGCAAGGTGGCGGAGGCGCTCGCAGGCTTACAGATGGAGGCCGGGCTACCGGTCCGCTATCAGGTGGGCGAACCGTGGTGGTGGGTGACCGCCGACCGCCGGATATGCCTTTACGATGACGCTGCCAAGGCGGCATTCGGCGGCAATCCTCCGGTGATCGCCGATCTGGGCGGATCGTTGACTGGCGCGCAGATCGCGTTGCTCGACAGCGCCGGGGCGCTGCTGGCGCAGTCGACCGCCAGTCTGGTTTCCGCAGTCCGAACGGTAGCGGGGGCGGCCGGCGCGGAGGTGCTGTTGCTGGCATTCCTGCCGACCGTACTCGATCCGGCGATACCGGAGGCGAAGCGCGCCAACCTACCAACGGGATGGGCACGGCCGGCGTTCGATGTCCTGCAGATCGAGGACTACGACTGGCTGACCGCTGGCTTCGAGGCCTTGCGGGCGCAGGGTCGTGCCACGGCAGAAGCGCGCCTCGGCTACCCGCGCGGCGAGCAGCACTTCCTTTCGGGCTTTGTCCTGAATGCCACGAACGCGGACGCGATGTGGCCCCGGATTGACGCCGCCGCCAGCGAAGCGCGCGCGATGGGCGTGGCCGAAACCTTCATCTGGGCGCTGCCCCAAGTGGCCCGCGACGGATTCACCCGCCTGCCCGACCCGACCGAGGACCCGACCATGCAAGCATTCGACGATGTCCTTTTCCCCATCGCGATCGGACGCGATGCCACGGTGACGCCCGAATTTTCGACCAACGTGACCATCACCGCCTCGGGCTTTGAACGCCGCAACAGCCTTTGGGCCGATGCGCGGCTGCGCTTTGATGTGGGACCGGGGGTCAGGTCAGAAGCAGAACTGGGCGAGCTGATCGGGTTCTTTCGCGCACGGCGCGGGCAGGCGCGCGGCTTCCGCTTGCGCGATCCGTCGGACAACAGCTCGAACGGAATGACCGGCACGCCTACACCGATCGACCAGCGTATCGGCACCGGCGATGGCGCAACCGCGCGCTTCGAACTGGTCAAGTCCTATGGCGATGGCAGCGAACTGCAATGGCGGCGGATCACCCGTCCCCGCGCGGAATCGGTGCGCGTCAGCGTCAACGGCACCGAGACAAGCGAATGGACTCTCGATCCGCTGGGCGTGGTGGTGTTTGCCCACGCGCCGACCGCCGGCGCGATCGTGCGGGCGGGCTACCTGTTCGACGTACCCGTGCGCTTTGGCGAAGATCGGCTGGACATCTCTGGCGCCGCCTTTGCCGCCGGCGAGGCCCCGAGCGTGCCGCTGATCGAACTGCGTGAGGACGCCTGACATGACCGACGCATCACGCATCTGGTTTTCCGGCGCGCTGGAAACCGTCGCCATCTGGTGGCGAGTGGAACGCAGCGACGGGGTCGCTCTTGGCTTTACCAGCCACGACCGGGACCTGACCTTCGACGGGCTTTTGCACCGCACCGCCCCCGGCATGGTCCCGTCTGCCATCCGGCGCTCGGCCGATTTCGAGGCGGACAGCGCTGAAATCGCCGGCGCACTCAGCCACGACGCCATCACCGAGGGCGATCTCGCGTCCGGCCGCTTTGACGGCGCGGCGGTCGCGATGGGGCTGGTCGACTGGGAAACGCTGGAGCGGGCGACGCTGTACGCCGGCACGATCGGTTCAGTGGGCCACGAAGGCCAGGGCTTTTCCGCAGAACTGCGATCGATGAAGGAACTGCTGGCACGGCAAGTGGTGCCGCGCACATCGCCGACATGCCGTGCGGAATTTTGTGGGGACGGCTGCACGCTTTCCGTCATGCGATTTGGCCACGCCGCAAGTGTGGCGGAGCGCACAACCGACGGCAGCGGGGTCCGCATCACCGGCACAACGGTCCCAGCCAGCAACTTCCTGTTCGGAACCCTGCGCTGGCGCACAGGATCCGAATGCGGACTGTGGCGGCGCATAGAGGACGTGCAGGACGGGTGGCTCATCCTTGACCGTGCGGCCCCGGCCGATGTCGCCACAGGCGATCCGGTGACCCTGCGCGAGGGATGCGACCATACCCTGCAAACCTGCGCAACGCGGTTTGGCAACGCTGTGAACTTTCAGGGTGAGCCGTTTCTGCCCGGCAACGATCTGCTCGGCCGATATCCGGCGGCGCAGTCATGAACGGTGCGCTCGCCACAGCCGCGCTGACGCTTCTCGACACGCCTTTTCGCCTGCATGGCCGGGATCCCCGAACCGGGCTCGATTGCGTGGGGCTGGTGGCCGAGGCGATGCGGCGGGCCGGCTTTCCACCAGCCACGATCCCCGAGGGCTACTCGATGCGCGTGTCGCAAATTCAGCGTTTCATCCCGCTCGCAGCGGCGACCGGATTGATCCCGGCTGCAGACGATCCCGACATCGTGCTGGCCATGACCAACCCGGTGCAACCTCACCTGCTGATCGTGGCAGCCGAGGGCTTCGTCCACGCCCACGCGGGACTTGGCAAAGTGACATATCATCCCGCGCCCTTGTCCTGGCCCGTTGCCAAGGGTTGGCGCCTCCCAGCGGAAAGGCTGTGATCGAAGATGGCAACGCTACTCCTTTCCGCAATCGGTACGGTCTTTGGCGGTCCGCTGGGCGGCGCGATTGGCGCCCTGGCGGGGCGACAGGTCGATCAGATGATTTTCGGTGGCCGCACAGTTAGTGGCCCCCGGCTCAAGGAACTTTCCGTCCAGACCTCCAGCTATGGCAGCGCGCTGCCCCTGCACTTCGGGCAGATGCGCGCCGCAGGTACGGTGATATGGTCGACCGATCTGGTGGAGCATCAGGAAAAGACCGGCGGCGGTAAGGGCCGGCCGTCGGTGACCACTTATTCCTACACCGCCTCGTTCGCGGTCGCCCTGTCCTCCCGGCCGATTGACCGCATCGGGCGCATCTGGGCCGACGGCAATCTGCTGCGTGGCGCGGCGGGCGATCTCAAGGTGGGCGGCACCATGCGCGTCCACACCGGCTTCGGCGACCAAGGTATCGACCCGCTGATCGCCCAGGCCGAAGGCGCTTCGGCGTGTCCTGCACACCGCCACTGTGCCTATGTGGTGTTCGAGGATCTGGAACTGGCGGATTTCGGTAACAGGCTGCCTTCGCTGACTTTCGAGATCTTTGCCGATCCGTTCGGCTGTTCGGTCGCCTCGATCCTTGGTGAGGTCCTGCCCGAAGCGCAGGCGACCGACCTCGACATCGCCTTTGCGGGCTTCGCAATCGATCAGGGCACGGTAGGCGACAGCCTTGCCACGATCTCTGAGGCGATTCCGCTATCGTGCAGTTCGCACGGAACCGAAATCGTGGTGCGGGCCGCGGACCGCGCATTCCCGGCCTCCCCCGTCCTGCTGCCTCGTCCGGCAACGGCCGGTGGCGACCAGTCCAGCCCCGCCCGCGTCGAAGGATGGTCGCGAAAGCGCGAGCCGCTGCCGCGCGTCCGGCAGTGCGGGCTGCGATACTACGATGTGGCGCGCGATTATCAGCCGGGCCTGCAACGCAGCATCGGCCGCGCAGGGCAGGGCGAGCTGGCAATCATCGATCTGCCGGCAGCACTTGCCGCCGAAGCAGCACGTAACTTTGCCAACGGTGCGGGCCGTCGTGCCGCGCGGCCAACCGATACGATCACGTACCGCGTTACCGAGGTGGACACTTCGCTGGCGCCCGGCAGTTTCGTCCGCTTACCCGTGACGGACGGATTGTGGCGCATCGACCAGTGGGAATGGCAGAAGGATGGCGTCCTGCTCGATCTGACCGCGTGCAGCACCGCCGCGGGCACAAGCCCGACGAGCGTCATCGATCCAGGCCGGAGCAATGCCCCGTCGGACCTGCTCGCCGTCCCAACCCGGCTCCAGGCATTCGAACTGCCCTGGAGCGGTATCGGCGACGGCACCACGCCCGCGCTCTTCGTGGCGGCCTCGGCTGCCACCGCCGGCTGGAACGGAGCGGCACTGTTCGCTGAACTGAGCGGCGATGAAGGAACGCTGACCTCTCTGAGAAGCACCGGTCGCGCCCGCGCCCGGTCCGGCATGACCCAAAACGCGCTTGCCCCGGCATCCGCGCTCCTGCTCGACACGCACTCGACGCTCGATGTCCAGCTTTTCGGCAGCGACCTGACCCTGGGCGATGCATCGCTCGCTCAGTTGCTCCAGGGTGCAAACCGGGCCCTCGTCGGCGGTGAGATCATCCAGTTTACTTCTGCCGTGGCGCTCGGCGGGGGGGTATGGCGCCTGTCCGGGCTGCTGCGCGGACGCGGCGGGACGGAGTGGGCCATCGGCACGCACCTTGCCAACGAACCCTTCGTCTTGCTTGATGCGCGGCTTACCACGCTCGACCCGGCGCTTATCGGTGATGCCGACGCAGTCGCAATCGTCGCGGTCGGACGCGGCGACGTAACCCCTGCGACCGCTATTTTCGCAGGGGCTGGCTCCACGCTGCGCCCGCTCAGCCCATGTCACGGTCTATCCACGCGCACCGCAGTTGGCGGCATCGAACTAACCTGGGTCCGACGCGCACGCGGGGCGTGGAATTGGCCCGATGCCGTGGATGCGCCGCTGAACGAGGAAAGCGAGCTCTACGAAGTCGCCTACGGCGATGCCACCGCCCCGCTGGTGCGCTGGCGCGTGCAGAGCCCCGCCCTCTCGATCCCTGCAACACAGGTAGCCGCGCTGCCTGCACTTGCAACGACGCCGTCATTCCACGTTCGCCAGTTGGGACGCGCACAGCCGTCGCCCCCGCTCGCCATTGCCTTTCCTGCCTGATTGCAAGGAGTTGCCATGACAGATCCGATCAGCTTCGCCACGACCTCTTCACGCCACGCACTGCCCATGCTGTTTGCGGGACAAAGCCAAAAGGAGGTAACAGTCAACGAAGCGCTGGCGCTCGCCGACCTGCTTATCCATCCCGTCGTGCAGGGTGTGGCATCGGCCGCGCCCGCCAGTCCCCTCGCCGGACAATGCTGGATCGTGGCAAACGGCGCGACCGGCGCGTTTGCCGGAAAGGACAAGATGATCGCCGGATGGACGGAAGGCGGATGGCGCTTTCTCCCCCCGTGCAAGGGCATGCGTGCTTTCGATGCAACGCTCGGCAGTCATCGAATCTACACCACCGACTGGAGCAACTTTTCCGCACCGGCGGCGGTCAGCGGCGGCACCGTTGTTGATGCGCAGGCTCGCGCCGCGATAGCCGCGCTGGTTAGCTTACTGCAAGGCGCGGGAATTTTTTCAGCCACCTGATGGGAACCCATGTGCCCTAACCGCATTTGGGGGAGCACATGAGGGTAGTTTCCGCTGAACAATGTTGTCGTTGATGACAGAAATAGTTGTTTTTTGGCAACAGTCGGCGTGCGTGCCCGCTTGCATGGATAGAACAGAACCGGTAGATAACCGCCACGACGTGGCATGATTTCGCAAAAAGGGGAAACGATAATGCGGAAACTGGTCCTTGGCCTTGCTTTGGCTTCTTCAGCCATTGCAACGCCTGCATTTGCCCGCAACGATGCGTGGTATGTTGAAGCCGATGGCGGTGTGATGAAGGTGGAAAACAGCACCGGCACGCTTTCGAACATTGGGCCCGATGAAATCAGGCACAAGACCGGCTTCGATTTCGGTGGCATTGTTGGCTACGATTTCGGCGGCTTCCGTCTTGAATCGGAAGTATCTTATCGTCGCGCGAACACCAAGTCGCTGACGGTCAACAACAACGACGTTGCTGTGCGTGGTCACGCTGATGCGCTGAGCTACATGGTCAACGGCCTGCTCGACTTCGGTCCCGACGATGGCCTTCAGGGCTTTGTCGGCGCCGGTGCCGGTGTCGCCCGTGCCAAGTTCGATCTCAGCACGCCGGGTGGCAAGATCGACGATTCGGACACCAAGTTCGCTTGGCAGGTTCTTGCCGGCGTTCGTGCACCGCTGAGCAAGCATTGGGACGCGGGCATCAAGTACCGCTTCTTCAACGTCAATCACATCGACCTCGAGGGCACGGACGGCCTGACCGGCCATCACACCCGCACGCGCTTCCGTTCGCACTCGCTGATGGGCACGCTGGCGTACAACTTCGGTGGTGCCGAGCCGATGCCGGAGCCGGCTCCGCCGCCGCCGCCCCCGCCGCCCCCGCCGCCCCCGCCGCCCCCGCCGCCCCCGGCTCCGGTGTGCAACAAGGGTCCGTACATCGTGTTCTTCGACTGGGATAAGTCGGATATCACGCCTGAAGCGGCGACGATCCTCGACAACGCGGTCACGGCCTATGGCAACTGCGCCAATGTTCCGATCATGCTCGCCGGTTACACCGACCGTTCGGGCACTGTGAAGTACAACCTCGGCCTGTCGCAGCGCCGCAATACCTCGGTTACTTCGTACCTGACGGCGCATGGCGTGTCGGCCGGCGCGATCAGCAGCCAGGCATTCGGTGAAGCCAACCCCCGCGTTCCGACCGCCGACGGCGTTCGCGAGCTCCAGAACCGTCGCGTGGAAATCACGTACGGTCCGGGTTCGGGCATGTAATTCAAAGCAAATTTGCTTTGATCGAGAA
>JBDLVU010000010.1:0-44395 GCA_039804665.1 Pseudomonadota bacterium
GCGCGGTCCTTGTCGGTCCACCAGTCGCGCAGGTTGCCCTTGCCGTCATAGCTTGATCCCTGATCGTCGAAGCCGTGGCCCATTTCGTGCCCGATCACCGCGCCGATCCCGCCATAGTTCACCGCCGGGTCCGCGCTCATGTTGAAGAACGGCGGTTGCAGGATCGCGGCGGGAAACACGATCTCGTTGAACACGGGGTTGTAATAGGCGTTGATCGTTTCGGGCAGCATGCCCCATTCGGTGCGGTCTACTTCCTTGCCGATGCGCGCGGTCTGGAAGCGGAAGTCCCAGTCTTGCGCGGCAATGGCATTGGCCAGCGGCGTGGCCGGCGATTGCGCCAGCCCGGCGTATTCCTTGAACGTGGCGGGCGCGCCGATCTTGGGCGTGAAGGCGTCCAGCTTGGCCAGCGCTTCCTTGCGCGTGGCCGGGCCCATCCACGTCAGGTCGGCAAGGTTGGCGGCCATGGCCGAGCGCAGGTTGCCCACCAGATCGGTCATCGCGGCGCGGTTCTCTGGCGGGAAATAGCGTTCGGCATACAGCTTGCCGAGCTGTTCGCCCACTTGACCTTCCACCGCGCGGATCGCCCGCTTCCAGCGTGGCAGCTGCGCCTTTTGTCCTGCCAGCACCGTGCCATAGAACGCAAAGCGCGCGTCATCGATCGGCTTTGGCAGCACGCCGGCATAGGAGGTGAGGAACTGCGCGGTCAGCCACGCCTTCCACGTTTCCACCGGCTCGCTGCGCACCAGCGCGGCCACCGCGGGCACGCCGCCGCCCAGCTTTGCCGCCATTGCGGGCGTATACTTCGCCGCCGCCAGTGCCTCGGCCGTGGGTGGCATCCGCGTGATCACGGCGGCCTGCGCCTGCGATGCGCCCATTTCGGCCAGCATCGCATCGACCGGCAGCCCCGGCAGCGCCCTGGCGAAATCGCCGCGCGGCACCTTGGCGTACGTCAGCGAGGGGTTGCGTGACAGCGCCCGGTCCCAGAACGCGCCGGCCAGCTTCGTCTCCAGCGCAAAGACCGCGTCAGCCGTCTTGGCCGGGTCCGCATAGCCTGCCTGACCCAGCGCAAAGCGCAGCCATTCCATGTACTTCGCCCGCACCGTCTGGTTGCGCGGGGAATCGACCAGATAGAAATCGCGGTCGGGCAGGCCCAGCCCGCCCGTGCCGATGGAGAGGATGTAGTGGTCGCTGTCCTTCTCGTCGGCGTCCACGCTGAAGCCGATGGGCGATGCGATGCCCGGCTGCGCGAACAGCAGCGCCAGATCGTCGGCCGTCTTTGCCGCCGCGATCTTGTCCAGCCATGGCTTTGCGGGGGCAAGGCCCGCCGCGTCGATGGAGGCGGTATCGAGATAGGCGGCATAGGCAGCCGCCACCTTGCCCTGCGGGGTGGCCGGATCGGGCTTTTTCGCCGCCAGCTCGTCCAGAATGCCGCGCAGCCGCTCCTGCGAAAGGTCGTCCAGCGCGTTGAACGACCCATACCGCACCTTGTCGGCGGGCATCACGAACGTGCGTTTCCACGCGCCGTTGGCATAGGCGTCGAAATCGTCGCCCGGCTTCACGCCGGTGTCCCGGTACTGCAATTGCAGGCCGCTGCCGGGGTAGTCGCTGCTGATCAGCGGGGCCGAAGCGGGCGCCTCATCGGCAAGCGCGGGGGTGGCAAGGGAAAGCGTGGAGGCGGCGAGAAGCAGACGCGTGAGGAGCTTCGACATCGGTGCGCGTAATCCAGTCCGGTTGCAGATGTGACCGGATTACCCATAACGGCTTACACGGATGTGAACACCCCTTTCACGCCCTGCCTTTAACCCGCCCCCGCTCAGGCGTGCGTCGTGTCGAACTGCAACCGCGCCAGCCGCGCATAAAGTCCGCCCGCCGCGCTCAGCGTGGTGTGCGTTCCCTGTTCCACGATGCGGCCGCTTTCCATCACGATGATGCGGTCCGCCTTGCGCACGGTGGCAAGGCGATGCGCGATCACCAGCGTGGTGCGCTGTTCCATCAGCCGGTCCAGCGCGTCCTGCACCAGCCGTTCGCTTTCGGCGTCGAGCGCGCTCGTCGCTTCGTCCAGCAGCAGGATCGGCGCATCGCGCAGCAGCGCGCGCGCAATGGCGATGCGCTGGCGCTGCCCGCCCGAAAGGCGCGCGCCGTCCTCACCCAGAAAGGTGTCCAGCCCCTGCGGCAGTTCGCGCAGGAACTGTTCGGCATTGGCGGCGCGCGCCGCCTGCCAGATCTCGTCGTCGCTGGCGGTCCAGTTGCCATAGCGCAGGTTGTCGCGCGCGCTGGCGGCAAACAGCGTGCCGTCCTGCGGCACCAGCGCCATGCGGGCGCGGATTTCCGCCGGGTCCGCCTGCGGCAGCGGCACCCCGTCAACGCGCACGGTGCCGCCCTGCGGATCGTAGAACCGCTCGGCCAGCAGGAACAGCGTGGACTTGCCCGCGCCCGAAGGCCCGACGATGGCCACCGTCTCGCCCGGCTCCACCGTCAGCGAAAAGTCCTCAAGCGCGGCCACTTCGGGGCGGCTGGGATAGCGGAAGGCCACGTTCTGGAACGCGATCTGCCCGCGCGGCGGCGTGGGCAGCGTGATCGGCCGTGCAGGCGGCGCGATGTCGGGCCGTTCCAGCAGCAGTTCGTTCAGCCGCCCGGCCGCGCCCGCACCGCGCAACAGGTCGCCATAGACTTCGGTCAGCGCGCCGAACGCGCCCGCCACCAGCCCGCCGGTCAGCACGAACGCGGCGATCGTCCCGCCCGAAATCGTGCCTTCGGCCACGCCGATGGCGCCGCGCCACATCACCACGGTGATCCCGCCGAATACCAGCAGGATCACGATTGCGGTCATGCCTGCGCGAATGGCGATGCGCCGCCGCGCGGTGTCGAACGTGCGCTCCACCGTCTCGCCAAAGCGGATCAGCTCGCGCGCTTCCTGTCCGAACGCCTGCACCACCTTCATCGCGCCCAGCACTTCGGACACGCGCACGCCCACGTCGGCCACCCGGTCCTGACTGGTGCGCGAAACCGAGCGGAGTCGTCGCCCGAACACCACGATGGGCAGGATCACCACTGGAATCCCGATCAGCAGCCCGGCGGTCAGCGTCGGCGCCAGCGTGAACAGATAGACGATCCCGCCAAGGCCCATGATCGAATTGCGCAGCGCGATGGACACCGTGGTGCCCACCACCTGTTCGATCACGGCGGTGTCCGATGTCATGCGCGATGCGATTTCGCGCGGGCTGTTCGTTTCAAAGAAGCTGGGGGGCATGCGCAGCAGGTTGGACTGCACCTTCATGCGAATGTCGGCCACCACGCGTTCGCCCAGCCACGATACGAAGTAGAAGCGGAAGGCCGTGCCCACCGCCAGCACCACCACGATCAGCAGCAGGTATTCGAACCACCGGGCCAGTGCGTGCACGTCGGCGCCCGCGGCAAAGCCCTTGTCGATGATCAGGCGAAAGCCCGATGGCACCGCCAGCGTTGCGCCCGCCGTCACCATCAGCGCAAGGCCGGCTGCCGCCACCCTGCCCGGATACTTCAACGCCTCGCGCCACACCATGCGCAGCGGGGTCAGGTTACGCGCCTTGGGCGCGGCGTCGTCACGGGGGCTGTCGGAAGCCTGGGATTGCTCGTCCATGGCGCCCGCCTACTCCCTTCCGTCGCGCGTCGGAAGGGGGCATCGCGCGCGCTCGGCGGCGCCTTGGGGTAAACGTTCGGCCACCTGCCCATTTGTTGCATTGCACAATCATCGATTCAGCGGCAGACTGCGGGGCAATCGAGTCCGGGTGTTGCCCGGCACCACAAAAAAAGGCTGTCGCAGGTGCTTTACAAGATCCACGAGATCCAGCGCTCGTTTCTCAACGCTGGCAGTGCAATGGCGTCGCTCGGGTCCGAGTGGCTGTCCGATCCGCGCTATCCCTTCGCCAACCTTGGCGCCAGCCAGATGATGGCTTCGGCGCTCAACGTGTTCGCCCACGCCGCCGCGCCGCGCGGCAAGCCGGCCTTCGGGATCAAGGCGATCCATGTCGACGGCCATGCCTATGCGGTCAACGAATCGACCGAAATCCACCGTCCGTTCGGCGATCTGAAGAAGTTCTCGCACGAAGGGCTGCCGGCCGATGCGCCGCGCCTGCTGATCGTCGCGCCGATGAGCGGCCACTACGCCACGCTGCTGCGCGGCACGCTGGAACGCATGCTGGAACGGTGCGTGGTCTACATCACCGACTGGGCGGACGCGAAGTATGTGCCCCTTGAAGAAGGGCGCTTCGACCTTGACGATTACATCGACTACCTGATCGGCTTTCTCGAACACATCGGCGAAGGCGCGCACATGATGGCGGTGTGCCAGCCGTCGGTGCCCGCGTTCGCCGCCACGGCGGTGATGGCCAAGGCCAAGAACCCGTGCCGCCCGGTCACGCTGACCATGATGGGCGGGCCGATCGACACGCGCGAAAGCCCTACGGCGGTGAATGACCACGCGATCACCAAGCCTTACGTGTGGTTCAAGCACAACGTGATCACCACCGTCCCGGCGAACTATCCCGGCGTCGGGCGGCAGGTCTATCCCGGCTTCGTGCAGCTGACCTCGTTCATGTCGATGAACCTCGGCAGCCACATGATGAGCCACTACACCCTGTTCAAGCACATGGTGCAGGGCGACGGCGAAAGCGCCGATGCCACCAAGACGTTCTATGAAGAATACCGCGCTGTCTGCGACATGACCGCCGAATTCTATCTCCAGACCGTCGATGTCGTGTTCCAGACCCACGCCCTGCCCAAGGGCGAACTGGTCCATCGCGGCCATGCCGTGGACCTTGGCGAGATTACCGATACCGGAATCCTGTGCATCGAGGGCGAGCGCGACGACATTTCGGGCATCGGCCAGACCCGGGCGGCGCTGAAGGTCACGCCGAACGTTCCGGAAAAGCTCAAGAAATATCACCTCGCGCCCGAAGTCGGGCACTATGGCATCTTCAACGGCTCGCGCTGGCGGTCCTCGATCGCGCCGGTGGTGGACGAATGGATCCTGCGCCATGACCGTCTGGCGAAGAAGCGCCAGAACCTGAGCGTGGTGGCTTAAGTCACACGAAGAACTGGGAAATCCATTCGCAGATCAGGGCGGGCTTCGGCTCGCCCTCGATCTCGACTGTCGCCTCCATCACCTGCTGCCACTGGCCGGGGCGTTTTTCCTCAAGTTCCAGCAGCTTGAACACGCCGCGCACGCGCTTGCCCGATCGCACCGGGGCCAGGAACCGCAGTTTGTTGCTGCCATAGTTCACGCCCATCTTCACGCCGGCAGCGCGCGGGCAATCGCTGTTTTCGATCAGCAGCGGCAGCAGCGACAGGGTGAGGAAGCCGTGCGCGATGGTGCCGCCAAACGGGGTCTGCGCGGCGCGGACGGGATCGACGTGGATGAACTGGAAATCGCCGGTTGCCTGCGCGAACTGGTCGATCCGCTCCTGCGTCACCTCCACCCAATCGGATGTGCCGACGGTCTGCCCGACCAGCCCCGCTATCTCCTGCGCCAGCATCGTTATTGGCATCGCTATTCCCCGTCCCGGTCGACCTGGGTCGTTCCAGACCCCCTTTAGACTGCCTTTGCCCGGGTTCGATTGCAACGAAATTTAATCGTCCGCTTAAGGGGCGGGGGCAGGCTGGGGTGCCTTGTGCACGGTGCGGAACGGCACGTCGGCGCTGCGCCGCACGCGTCCGATATAGGCGGTCAGGCCGCATTGCAGGCCGACCAGCATGTAACAGAACGGC
The DNA here is from genome assembly GCA_039804665.1 of Pseudomonadota bacterium. GTDB lineage: Bacteria > Pseudomonadota > Alphaproteobacteria > Sphingomonadales > Sphingomonadaceae > Novosphingobium. The sequence goes on from JBDLVU010000010.1 coordinate 5,746, forward strand.
TGGAACGCGATGCCCACGAACGCCCCGCCCACCAGATAGACGATCTGCGCCTGCTGCAACGCGTCGGCCAGCGGCGTAACCCATTCAAATCCTTGCGGAGGGTTCCTGGCATAGCGCCGCCGCAGCACTTCCATGTGCGCCACGCCCATGATGTGCAGCAGCAGCCACAGCGCAAGGCCCGGATAGCCCTGTTCGCCCAGCATCTCGAAATAGCTGGAGTGATAGGCGCGGCCCTGTTCCTCGATCCGCTCGGTCTTGATCGCGGTGTTGTTGTCGCCCGCGGTATCGGCCAGAATCTTGTCATAGCTGACGCTGTTCTGGCGGAACGCGTCAAACCCGCCGCCGAACGGGTGGGTCTTGGCAAATTCGATGGTCCACTGCCACACCGCCAGCCGGGTTCCGGCGGACTGGTCGGACTGGTGGTTCCGGATCGTGCCCATGCGTTCGGTGAAGCTTTGCGGCAGCAGCGGCACCGCGATCATGCCCGCCACCGCGATCAGGCCTATATAAAGGCCGCGCCGCTTCGTGCTGCGAAGCATCAGCACGCCCAGCACGGCCACGCAGATCAGCCCGGTGCGCGCCTGCGTGCCCACCGGCATCAACAAGCAGGCAAAGCAGATGCCCAGCGCGAACAGCCAGACCATCCAGCCGGGCTTGAAGATCGTGCCGTACTTCGCCAGCCACAGCGCCAGCGGGATCACGCAGATCGCCACGGTGGAGATGATCGAGCCTTCGTAAAGCCCGGTGTTGTCGTTCACCAGCAGCTTCAGTTCGCCATAGCCGCCGCCCGAGGCAAGCGTCTTGATCCCGCCGCCGATCACGATCACGCCCACCGACAGGACCATGACCAGCACCATCGATTCGATGCGCAGGCGGGTGCGCAGGGTCAGCGGCAGGAACATGGCGAAGACCAGCGCCTTCCACACCCAGCCCCATTTTTCGGCCGCTTCCACCGGGAAATCGGCGGTGCGCGTGGTCAGCCCGCAATAGACCAGCAGGACCAGCAGCACGAACTGGCGCGGCGACACCCGGATGCCGTTCTTGTCCTCCGCCGCCAGCCACGCGCCCACCGCGCAGATGAACGCGATCAATGACACCGGCACGCTTTGCAGGAAGCCCCAGGTCACCTTTTGCGGGGCGACGATATCGATATAGGCATAGGCCAGCACGAACAGGAACGGCCGGCGCAATCCCGCCACAAGGAAGCCCGCGACAAACGCGGTGAGAAACAGGTTAAGCACGCGGTTTTCCCCCCGAAGGGGCGCGGCGTTGGCGCTGCATCAGCTGCGCGCGCCGGTTGGGCAGCGCGGGGTCGTCGTCCAGATCGTTGCGGTGGGTCAGCCGCCAGATGGCAAGCGCCATCAACGCATGGGGCACGATCACCGTTAAGATGTCGATCATGGCTGGACCTGCGCTGGCATGGTCCTTGCCCTAGCCCAACGGGGTTGACGCCGCGTTAAGCGTTCCTGTGCCATGGGCAGCGGCATGACCCGTGTGCTCCATGTCCTCGATCACAGCCTGCCGCTGCACAGCGGCTATACCTTTCGCACCCGCGCCATTCTGAAGGCGCAGCAGGGACTGGGGCTGGAGGTGCGCGGGGTGACCGGGCTGCGCCACGCCGCGCTGCCTGCGCCCGCAGAGCCTGAGGAAGTGGACGGCCTGATCTTTCACCGCACGCCAGGCACGGCCGAAGGGCCGCCGCTGTTGCGCGAATGGCGCGAGGTGTCTGCGCTGGCCGATCGCATCGTGCAGGTGGCGAAGGAATGGCGGCCCGACGTGCTTCATGCCCACTCGCCCGCGCTGGACGGACTTGCCGCGCTGCGCGCCGGGCGCCGGCTGGGCCTGCCGGTGGTCTATGAAATCCGGGCCTTTTGGGAAGACGCCGCCGTGGGCAACGGCACCGGCCGGGAAGGATCGCCCAAATACTGGCTGACCCGCCAGCTGGAAAACCACGTGGTATCGCGCGCCGATGCCGTGGTCACGATCTGCAACGGGTTGCTGGAAGACCTTGTGGCGCGGGGCACCCCGCGCGACCGCATCACCGTGATGCCCAACGGGGTGGACCTCGACCTGTTCGGCACCCCGCTGGAGCGTGATCCCCAACTGGCTGCCGATCTCAATCTGGGCGAAGGGCCGGTGATCGGCTTCCTTGGCAGCTTCTACCCCTATGAAGGGCTGGACGACCTGATCGCGGCAATGCCCGCCATCGTCGCCGGCGTGCCGGGCACGCGGCTGCTGCTGGTGGGCGGCGGGCCTGCCGAGGACGCCTTGCGCGCGGCAGCAGCCACATCGCCCGCGGCCGAGGCGATCCGCTTCGTCGGGCGCGTGCCGCATCATCAGGTGGACCGCTATTACGCGCTGGCCGACGTGGTCTGTTATCCGCGCAAGGCGATGCGGCTGACCGAGCTGGTCACGCCGCTCAAGCCGCTGGAGGCGATGGCGCAGGGCAAGCTGGTGGCGGCCAGCGCCGTGGGCGGCCATCGCGAATTGATCGAGGACGGGCGCACCGGCACGCTGTTCCCGCCCGACGACCCCGCCGGCCTTGCCCGCGCGATGGTGGCGCTGCTGTCCGATCGGGCCGGCTGGGCCGTTCGCCGGGCCGATGCGCGCGCGTTCGTGGAAGCGAGTCACGATTGGGCTTGCAACGCGAGACGTTATCTTCGCGTTTACCAAACGGTGATAGCCCAAAGGCCTGAACCTGCCGGGACAGCGGCGTAGTCCGTTGCCGGACCGGCGGGTAAAGGAAGAGCCAAAGCAGCCGGGACCGAAGACCACGTGACACAGACCCAAGCGACTTCGAAAGGGCGCAAGGCCGCCCCACCGATCACGGCGCACCGCCTGTTTCCGCTGGCTGTGGGCCTGTGGTGCGCGGCCCTGCTGGGCCTTGGCAGCTTTGCCGTACACCCCGCGCTGCTGGCGCGAATCGTTGCCGCCACGGGGCTTCCCGCGCTGGTGCCCGCCGCCGCGCCGCCGCTGGGCATGACCGCGCGAGTGCTGTTGGCGTTGCTGCTGGCGATGGCTGGCGGCATCGCGGGCCTTGCTGTCGGGCTGGCCCTGCGCCCCCGTCGCGAAGCGCCTGCCCGCCGCCGGATGAACCCGGTGCGCGAGGCGGCCGAATCGCCATCATGGCCGCGTGGGCGCGATTCGCATCCCGATGCGCCGGTCTGCACGCCGCTGGTTCTGGGCGACGACCTGATCGACGAAGGGCTGGCGCCCGTGGTCGAGCGTACCCCTGAATTCGAGGCTGAGGTCGAGGCCGAAACCGAAGCGCCCGCGCCATTCTTCGCCACCGAAATCGCCGAGTTCGAGGACATCGCCCCCGAACCCGCACCGGAGGCGGTTGTCGTCGACGCGCCTGCCGAACCGGCTCCGCACCCGGCCGCCCCGCGCTTTGCCATCCCCGAAGCGATCGTGCCGGGCGCCCCGCGTTCGCCGGTTGCCGAAAGTCCGCTCGATTCGCTCGGGCTGGTCCAGATGATCGAACGGCTGGCGCTGGCCATCGCCGAGCGCCGCGCCGTGCGCGCGACGTTGGCCGAAGCGCCCGCCGAACAGCCCGAATCGGTACAGCCTGAAGCCGCGCTGCCGGAAACGATGCCGGTGGAAGCCGTCACGCCCGCCGAACCCGAACCCGAGCCCGCGCCCGAACCCGCGCCTGCATGTTTCGCCCCGGAACCGGTGGCAGAGGCTCCGGCCGCGCCCGTTGTCGCTATCGCTGAACCCGCGCCCACCCCTGCGCCGATCCCGCGCTTTGCTTCGCCGCAGGCGGCCGACGCCTCGCTGGTGTCGCGCTCGCCCCTGTTTCGGCAGGCGCTGGCCCATGCCGTCCCTGCTGTGCCGGCGGACGAACTGCCGATGATCCTGGCCGAAGGCGAGGACCTGCCCATCGTGGACCTTGGCGATCCGGCGCTGGCGGGCCCTGCGCCCGAAGGCATCATCCCGTCGCCCTATTCGCCGCTGGTGCCCAAGCAGCCGCAGCGCGTGGTGCCGCTGCGCCCCGGCGCTTTCCACCCCATCGACCCGATCGACGACACCGATGACGAGGACGAGCGCGACTATGCCGTGCCGCGCTTCCTGGGCCGTGCGGCGCTGGACGACGTGGCCGAAGAGGCGCAGCCGGATACCGGCACCGACGAGCCGGTGGCCCAGGATATCGTGCCCGAGGAACGCTATTCCTCGCTGGTGGGCATGACCGCGCCCCAACCGCGCCCCGAACCGCGCCAGGAATTCATCCGCATCGACGAGCCGGAGCTGGAAGAAGGCCACGAGCCCGAACCCGTGGTGGTCTTCCCGGGGCAGGCCCCCTTTGCGCGGCCCGTGCCGGCCGACGCGCAAGGCGGTGCCCAGCCGCAGGTGTTCGTGCCGCAGTCGGCCACCGCCGCCGATCCCCAGGAGGCCGATCGTGCCCTGCGCGCGGCGCTGGCCACGCTGCAACGGATGACGGCCAAGGGCTGAAACCTGCGGGTTTGGCCACCCTTGTTGGGGGGCGATACCCGGTTGCAACCGTATTTTCGTCCCCTCTTGTCGCTCATTGCCCGTTCTCGCGGTTGCAAAATAACATTCCTGCAGTCATGGGGAAAATTCGCGCAACTTTCGTCGCCTTTCCGGGGCGGTGATTCGCGCGCGTTTTCCTTATTCTGGTTGCAGGAACAAATTCGAGATGGGTTTTCCGCCGGTTCAGGGCCTCTACGATCCGCGTAATGAGCATGACGCCTGTGGCGTGGGCTTCGTCGCCCATATCAAAGGTATCAAAAGCCACGCGATTATCGAGCAGGCGCTCCAGATCCTGCACAATCTCGACCATCGCGGTGCGGTGGGCGCAGACCCGCTGCTGGGCGATGGTGCGGGCATCCTGATCCAGCTGCCCGACCAGCTGTTCCGCAAGTGGGCCGCCACGCAGGGCAAGGATCTGCCGGCGCCGGGCGACTATGCCGTGGCGATGTGCTTCCTGCCGCAGGACGAGCCGAGCCGGAACTTCGTGACCGAGTTCTTCGAGAAGTTCATCGAAAAGGAAGGCCAGGAACTGGTCGGCTGGCGCGATGTGCCGACCACGCTTGAAGGCCTTGGCAGGACCGTGATCGAAGAGATGCCGGTCATCCGCCAGTGCATCATCAAGCGCGGCGCCGGCACGCCCGATCAGGACGCGTTCGAGCGCAAGCTGCTGGCCATCCGCAAGCAGACGCAGAACCCGCTGGCCGAGAAGGCCGAGAAGTACAACCTGCCGGGCGTGACGCAGCTGTACATGCCCAGCTTCTCGTCGCGCACGATCGTGTACAAGGGCCTGCTGCTCGCCACGCAAGTCGGCGGCTTCTATGACGACCTGCGCGATCCGGATTGCGTTTCGGCGCTCGGCCTCGTCCACCAGCGGTTCAGCACCAACACCTTCCCCAGCTGGAAGCTGGCGCACCCGTTCCGCTTCGTGGCGCACAACGGTGAAATCAACACCGTTCGCGGCAACGTGAACTGGATGAACGCGCGCCGCCGCACGATGGAATCGGACCTGCTCGGCCCGGACCTCGACAAGATGTGGCCGATCATCCCGCATGGTCAGTCGGACACCGCCAGCCTCGACAACGCGCTCGAACTGCTGCTTGCGGGCGGCTATTCGCTCGCGCACGCGGTGATGATGCTGATCCCCGAGGCGTGGGCCGGCAACCCGCTGATGTCGCCTTCGCGCCGCGCGTTCTATGAATACCACGCCGCGCTGATGGAGCCGTGGGACGGCCCGGCTGCCGTGGCCTTTACCGACGGTCGCCAGATCGGCGCCACGCTGGACCGCAACGGGCTGCGCCCCGCGCGCTTCTCGATCACGCGTGACGATCTGATCTGCATGGCCTCGGAATCCGGCGTCCTGCCGTTCCGTGAAGAGGACATCGTGCGCAAGTGGCGTCTCCAGCCCGGCCGCATGCTGTTGATCGACATGGACAAGGGCCGGATCGTCGAGGACGAGGAAATCAAGGCCGAACTCGCGGGCGCCGAGCCTTACGAGGAATGGCTGGAAGCCGCGCAGTACAAGCTCAAGGAACTGGAAGTCGTCGAGCCCGAGCTCGCCGCGCTGCCGGTGGAGACGACCTCGCTGCTCGATCGCCAGCAGGCCTTCGGCTACACGCAGGAAGACGTCACCAAGTTCCTCGAACCGATGGCCGCGATGGGTGAAGACCCGATCGGCTCGATGGGCACGGACACGCCCATCGCGGTGCTGTCGAAGCGTTCGCGCCTGCTGTACGACTACTTCAAGCAGAACTTCGCGCAGGTGACCAACCCGCCGATCGACCCGATCCGCGAGGAACTGGTCATGTCGCTGGTCAGCATGATCGGGCCGCGCCCGAACCTGCTGGGCCACGACGCGGGCAGCCACAAGCGGCTCGAAGTCGACCAGCCGATCCTGACCAACGACGACATCGCCAAGATCCGCTCGGTGGAAGCCGCGCTGGATGGCGCGTTCCGCACGGCCACGATCGACACGACGTGGGATGCCAGCACCGGGGCCGAAGGGCTTGAGCAGGCGGTCAAGGAAATGTGCTGGGCGGCGACCGAAGCCGTGCTGGCGGACAAGAACATCCTGATCCTGTCCGACCGTTCGCAGTGCGACGTGCGCATCCCGATGCCGGCGCTGCTGGCGACGGCGGCGGTGCACCACCACCTCGTCCGGCAGGGCCTGCGCATGCAGACAGGGCTTGTCGTGGAAACCGGCGAAGCGCGCGAAGTGCACCACTTCTGCGTGCTCGCGGGCTATGGTGCCGAAGCGATCAACCCCTACCTCGCCTTTGAAACGCTCGAAGCGATCCGCGTCGACAAGGAGCTGCCGCTCTCGACCAAGGATGTGCAGAAGAACTACATCAAGGCGATCGGCAAGGGCATCCTCAAGGTCATGTCCAAGATGGGCATCTCGACCTACCAGTCCTATTGCGGTGCGCAGATCTTTGACGCCGTGGGCCTGTCGAGCGAGTTCGTCGATGCCTACTTCACCGGCACCGCCACGACCATCGAGGGTGTCGGCCTGGCCGAGATCGCCGAAGAAACCGTGCGCCGTCACGCCACGGCCTATGGCGACAACCCGATCTACAAGAAGATGCTCGACGTGGGCGGCATGTACCAGCTGCGCCTGCGCGGCGAGGAGCATGCGTGGACGGCGGACAACATCGCCAACCTCCAGCACGCCGTGCGCGGCAACACGCCGGAAAAGTACAAGGCGTTCGCCCAGTCGATCAACGATCAGTCCGAACGGATGCTCACCATCCGCGGCCTGATGGAGCTGAAGAAGGCCGATCAGGCCATCGACATCGCTGAAGTCGAACCGGCGAGCGAAATCGTGAAGCGCTTTGCCACCGGCGCGATGAGCTATGGCTCGATCAGCTGGGAAGCGCACACCACGCTGGCCGTGGCGATGAACCGCATCGGCGGCAAGTCGAACACCGGTGAAGGCGGCGAGGACCCCAAGCGGTTCAAGCCGCTGGCCAACGGCGATTCGATGCGCTCGGCGATCAAGCAGGTGGCCTCGGGCCGCTTTGGCGTCACCGCCGAATACCTCGTCAACGCCGACGACGTGCAGATCAAGATGGCGCAGGGCGCAAAGCCCGGCGAAGGCGGCCAGCTGCCCGGCGACAAGGTCGACAAGACCATCGGCAAGACCCGCCATTCGACCCCCGGCGTCGGCCTGATCTCGCCGCCGCCGCACCACGACATCTACTCGATCGAAGACCTCGCGCAGCTGATCCACGATCTCAAGAACGTGAACACCGGTGCGCGCATTTCGGTGAAGCTGGTGTCGGAAGTGGGCGTGGGCACCGTGGCCGCGGGCGTTTCCAAGGCGCGCGCCGACCACGTGACCATCTCGGGCTACGAAGGCGGCACCGGCGCTTCGCCGCTGACCTCGCTGACGCACGCGGGTTCTCCGTGGGAAATCGGCCTTGCCGAAACCCAGCAGACGCTGCTGCTCAACAACCTGCGCAGCCGCATCTGCGTGCAGGCGGACGGCGGCATCCGCACCGGCCGCGACGTGGCGATTGCCGCGCTGCTCGGCGCGGACGAGTTCGGCTTTGCCACCGCGCCGCTGATCGCGGCCGGCTGCATCATGATGCGCAAGTGCCACCTCAACACCTGTCCGGTCGGCGTCGCCACGCAGGACCCGGTGCTGCGCGCGCGCTTCACCGGCCAGCCGGAGCACGTGATCAACTACTTCTTCTTCGTCGCCGAAGAGCTGCGGGCGATCATGGCCGAGATGGGCTTCCGCACCGTGGCCGAAATGGTCGGCCGCGTTGACCGTCTCGATACCAACAAGGCGATCTCGCACTGGAAGGCGCAGGGCGTCGATCTGGGCAAGCTGCTGCACAAGGTCGAACCGGTTGCGGGCACGACCCTGAACTGGAGCGGCAGGCAGGATCACGGCCTTGAAGCCGCGCTCGACAACGACCTGATCGCCGCGGCCAAGCCCGCGCTCGACAAGGGCGAGGCCGTGCGCATCGAACGCACCGTGATCAACGTGAACCGCACCGTCGGCGCGATGCTTTCGGGCGAAGTCGCCAGGAAGTATGGCCACAAGGGCCTGCCGGACAACACCATTGCCATCTCGTTCAAGGGCGTGGCGGGCCAGTCGTTCGGCGCGTTCCTCGCACATGGCGTCACGCTCGATCTCGTCGGCGATGCCAACGACTATGTCGGCAAGGGCCTGTCGGGCGGCCGCGTGATCGTGCGTCAGCCGGCGCACGTGGACCGCGAAGCGACCGACAACATCATCGTCGGCAACACCGTGCTGTACGGTGCCATCGCGGGTGAGGCGTACTTCAACGGCGTGGCGGGCGAACGCTTCGCGGTGCGCAATTCGGGCGCCGTCGCGGTGGTCGAAGGCACGGGTGACCACGGCTGCGAATACATGACCGGCGGCGTCGTCGCTGTGCTGGGTCGCACTGGCCGCAACTTCGCGGCGGGCATGTCGGGCGGCATCGCCTACGTCTATGACGTGGACGGCAACTTCGCCCAGCTGGTCAACGGCGCGATGGTGGACCTGTCGCCGATTTCGGCCGAGCGCGACGAAGAAGACGGCACCGGCCGCCCGCAGCAGCGCGGGGTTGATGTCAACGACTTCGGCATGGGCGACATGCTGCGCCACGACGCAGAGCGCCTGCGCATTCTGGTCGAACGCCACCTGCTGCACACCGGCAGCAGGCGGGCGCGCGCGATCCTCGACAACTGGGCCGAGGAGCTGCCACGTTTCGTCAAGGTTATGCCGCGCGACTACGCGCGTGCGCTCCGCCAGATGGAGGCCGAGCGCCTCGCTGCCGCCTCGGTCGCGGCGGAATAAGGGTTAAGGTACAATGGGCAAGGCAACCGGCTTCCTCGAACTCGATCGCAAGGATCGGACCTACGACGCTCCGCAGGAGCGTCTGAAGCACTACCGCGAATTCGTGATTCCGCACGACGAAGCAGGCCTTCAGGGCCAGGCTTCGCGCTGCATGAATTGCGGCATTCCCTATTGTCACAACGGCTGTCCGGTGAACAACCAGATCCCGGACTGGAACCACCTCGTTTACGAGAACGACTGGCAGGAAGCGGTCGAGAACCTGCACTCGACCAACAACTTCCCTGAATTCACCGGCCGCATCTGCCCCGCCCCGTGCGAGGCGGCGTGCACGCTGAACATCGTGGACCAGCCGGTCACCATCAAGTCGATCGAATGCGCCATCGTCGACAAGGGGTGGAAGGAAGGCTGGATCGTACCGCAGGTTCCGGCGAAGAAGACCGGCAAGTCGGTCGCGGTCGTGGGTTCGGGCCCTGCCGGCCTTGCCGCCGCGCAGCAGCTGGCACGCGCGGGCCATTCGGTGACGGTGTTCGAAAAGAACGACCGCGTCGGCGGCCTGCTTCGCTATGGCATCCCCGACTTCAAGCTGGAAAAGCACCTCATCAACCGCCGCATGGTGCAGATGATGGCCGAAGGCGTGGAGTTCCGCACCTCGGTTGAAGTGGGGGTCACCGTCTCGGTCGCCTCGCTCAAGGAAAACTTTGACGCCATCGTGCTGTCGGGCGGCGCGGAAGACCCGCGCGGCCTTGGCATCCCCGGCTTCGAACTGCCGGGCGTGCGCTTTGCGATGGAGTTCCTGACCCAGCAGAACAAGCGCAACGCAGGCGATGACGAACTGCGCGCCGCGCCGCGCGGGTCGCTGACGGCCACGGGCAAGCACGTTGTCGTGATCGGCGGCGGCGATACCGGGTCGGACTGCGTCGGCACGTCCAATCGCCAGGGCGCGGCTTCGGTCACGCAGCTGGAAATCATGCCGCGTCCGCCCGAAAAGGAAGACAAGGCGCTGAGCTGGCCGAACTGGCCGCTGAAGCTGCGCACTTCGTCGAGCCACGAAGAAGGCGTCGTGCGTGAATTCGCCGTGCTGACGAAGCGTGTCGCCGGCGAAAACGACGTGACCGGCCTCGAATGCGTCCGCGTCGAATGGGTCGATGGCAAGATGCAGGAAGTGCCCGGCAGCGAATTCACGCTGAAGGCCGACCTGATCCTGCTCGCCATGGGCTTCCTCGGCCCGCGCAAGCAGGGTCTGCTGGAACAGGCCGGCGTGGAGCTGGACGTGCGCGGCAACGTCAAGGGCACTATGGTGGACTACAAGACCAGCGTCGATGGCGTGTTCGCCTGCGGCGACATGCGTCGCGGCCAGAGCCTTGTCGTCTGGGCGATCCGCGAAGGCCGCCAGTGCGCCCGCGCGGTGGACGAAGCGCTGATGGGCGTTTCCGAACTGCCGCGCTGATCGGCTGATCCGAAACAAAAAAGGGGGCGCTTCCCGGTCGGGAAGCGCCCCCTTTTTTATATCACCACCGAGCGTGTAGGGCGGGCAGGCCGCGTTGTCACCGCATCGCGGCGGCCAGCTTGTGGTGATAATCGAACCGCGCATAGCCCGCGCCGTTGTAGCCGCGTGCAAAGGCCCGGCAGCTTTCCGGATTGGCGGATAACGCCCGCATTTCATCCTGCAGGTGGCTCATCGCGATGAAGCGGCACAGCAGGTCGTAATGCCCCGCCTCGCCCGCCACGGTCGAACGGGCCAGCGCAAAGGGCGAATCGAAGCCCAATTGCCGCCAGAATTCGCCCAGCACCTGAAACTTGCCCCACGAACAGGCCATGAAGGCCGCGTCCACCTCGCCAGTGGCGATGGCGGCCAGCAGCTTGTCCCAGCTGCTGTCGGAATATCCGCCCGCCTGCGCGTTGCTGAACGGTGCGGGCGAATGGCGCCCGCCGGTAAAGCGGTGAAACTTGTGCCGTTCGAACAGGATGCGCGGGCGGCCTGCCTTGTCAAAACCGCCGCCGGCGCTCTCCACGCTGGCCACCGCCGCCAGCTGGCGCGGGGTGACGCCGAGATGGTTGGCGATGGCCGCCGCTTCGGCCACGGGCAAGCCGGCGGGGGCCGGGTTGGTGAACGCGGCGATCAGCGTCCGGCGCGATGCCTCGCCCCAGATTCCGTCAGCTTTGGTGCCCACGGCCTTTTGCAAACCAGCGATGTCCATACGGAAAGTTCCTTATTTGTTCCTTTTCCGCTTGTGGCTCGCCGTCCCACGTGTAGGAAAGCCGAACTGCCTCCATTCTTGCCGATCAGACGCGCCAGTTGATCGACCCGCGCCCGTGTGCTTCCAGAAAGGCGTTGGCCTGACTGAACGGGCGGCTGCCGAAAAAGCCCGCGTGGGCGGACAGCGGGCTGGGGTGCGGGGCCTGCAAAACCAGATGCCGCCCGCCTTGCAGGCCGGGCACGCGCGCGGCCTTTTTCTGCGCGTGGCTGCCCCATAGCATGAACACGCAGGGCGCCTGCTGCGCGGCAACGGCGGCCACGGCGGCGTCGGTGAATTCCTCCCAGCCCTTTTTCTGGTGCGATCCGGCTTGCGCCGCTTCCACCGTCAGCGCGTTGTTCAGCAGCAGCACGCCCTGTCGCGCCCAGTTTTCCAGATTGCCGTGCCCTGCGCGCGGGATGCCAAGGTCGCTTTCCAGCTCCTTGTAGATGTTGGCGAGGCTGGGCGGCACTTTCACCCCCGGCTGCACCGAAAAGGCAAGGCCATGCGCCTGCCCTGGACCGTGGTACGGGTCCTGCCCCAGGATCACCACCTTCACCTGATCGAGCGGGGTCAGCGCCAGCGCGGCCAGCCGCACGCCGCGCGGGGGATAGATGATCTTGCCCGCCGATTCCTCGGCCTTCAGGAAATCGCCCAGTGCGCGGCCCCGCCCGCTGTCGAGGACGGGTTGAAGCGCGGGACGCCACGATTCGGGTAGTGCGGAATCTGTCATTTTCGCGCTCTAACGCGCCGGTTCACCGCGCGGCAAGCGTGCGGCGCGCACGGGCATTTGCACCGCGCGCCCGCGCTTGCTAACCGCCGCGCGGCGGCAGGACCGATAGCGCTGCACAATCAGGGACAAGACACATGAAGATCGCGATGGTGGGTTCGGGTTATGTGGGGCTGGTATCCGGCGCCTGCTTCGCCGATTTCGGCCATGATGTCGTGTGCATCGACAAGGACGAGAGCAAGATCGAGCGGCTGCGCGCAGGCGTGATGCCGATCTACGAACCGGGCCTTGCCGAACTGGTGGCGGGCAACGTGAAGGCCGGGCGCCTGTCGTTCAGCACCGACCTGCCCAGCGCGATCGACGGCGCGCAGGCGATCTTCATCGCGGTGGGCACGCCTTCGCGGCGCGGCGATGGCCATGCGGACCTTAGCTATGTCTATGCCGTGGCGCAGGAAGTGGCCGAACACCTGAAGACCCCGGCGGTGGTGGTGACCAAGTCCACCGTGCCCGTGGGCACGGGTGACGAGGTGGAGCGCATCCTGCGCGACAGCGGTACGGCCGTGAAGTTTGCGGTCGCCTCCAACCCCGAATTCCTGCGCGAAGGCGCGGCCATCGGCGATTTCAAGCGGCCGGATCGCATTGTCATCGGGGCCGAGGACGAGTGGGCGCGTGGGCTGATGAACGAGGTCTATCGCCCGCTATTCCTCAACAAGGCGCCGATCCTGTTCACCAGCCGCCGGTCCAGCGAGCTGATCAAGTATGCCGCCAATGCGTTCCTTGCCACCAAGATCACGTTCATCAACGAGATGGCGGACTTGTGCGAAAAGGTCGGCGGCGATGTGCAGGACGTGGCGCGCGGCATCGGGCTGGATGGCCGCATCGGGTCGAAATTCCTCCATGCCGGGCCGGGCTATGGCGGATCGTGCTTCCCCAAGGATACGCTGGCGCTGCTCAAGACGGCGGAGGACTACAATTCGCCGGTGCGGATCGTGGAAGCGGTGGTCAAGGTCAACGACACGCGCAAGCGCGCGATGGGGCGCAAGGTGATCGAGGCGGCGGCTGAAGCCGGCGTCACGGAGATTCGCGGGTGCAAGGTCGCGCTGCTGGGCCTTACCTTCAAGCCCAATACCGATGACATGCGCGATGCGCCCTCCATCGCCATCGTGCAGACGCTGCTGGATGCAGGCGCGCAAGTGACCGCCTACGATCCCGAAGGCATGGACCTTGCCGCGCCGATGATGCCCGATGTGACGATGGCGAACAGCGCCTATGAAGCCGCCGCCGGGGCCGATGCGGTGGTGCTGGTCACCGAATGGGACGCCTTCCGCGCGCTCGATCTTGATCGTATCCGCCAGATTGTCAGCACGCCTGTGCTGGTGGACTTGCGCAACATCTACGATCCCGCCGAAGTGCGCGAAAAGGGCTTCCACTACGCCAGCGTGGGGCGGATTTGACCGGCGCGGCGCTTGCCGTGCGGGGCCGCAGGCCCTAAGCGGGTCCGATGGCTGTTTATCTGCACGAAGAAGATTTGCCCGCCGACGTTCTGGCGCCGGGCATCGTTGCCGTCGATACCGAGACGATGGGGTTGGTCACCACGCGTGACCGGCTCTGCGTGGTTCAGATTTCCGATGGCAAGGGCGATGAACATCTCATCCGCTTCAAGCCCGGCAGCACGTATGACGCGCCGAACCTGAAGGCCGTGCTGGCGGACCCGGCACGGATCAAGCTGTTCCACTTCGCCCGCTTCGATCTGGCCGCCATCCACCATTATCTGGGCGTGATGGCCACGCCCGTGTTTTGCACCAAGATCGCCAGCAAGCTGGTGCGCACCTACACCGATCGCCACGGCCTGAAGGAACTGGTGCGCGAATTGCTGGGCAAGGAAATTTCCAAGCAGCAGCAGTCCAGCGACTGGGGCGGCCCGGTGCTCAGCGACGCGCAGCAGGAATATGCCGCATCGGACGTGCGCTATCTGCACGCGATGCACGCCATCTTTGTCGAGCGGCTGGCGCGCGAAGGGCGGACGGAAATGGCGCAGGCGTGCTTCGATTTCCTGCCGACCCGTGCGCTGCTCGATGTGGCCGGCTGGGCCGACCGCGACATCTTCAGTCACGATTGATCCGGGGCCGGCGGCAATGACCCAGCAGGCCGATCGGATGCGCAGCCGCCGCCAGCTGTTCGCGGCGCCGGGCGGTTCGCATGACCGGCTTGTGCGCTTGCTTGCGGTGGCGCTGCCGGGCGCGATCGGCGCGCTGCTGGCGGTGATGATCCTTGCGCCGCTTTCGCCGCGTGGCGAGATCAGCTTTCTGCTCGATCGGAACAAGGTGGCGATGCTGGCCGACCGGCTGCGCGTGGTCAGTGCGATGTACCGGGGCGAGGACGATCAGGGCCGCAACTTCTCGGTCACGGCGGGCAGCGCGGTCCAGCATTCCGCGCATGAAAGCGTGGTGCAGATGCGCGACGTGACCGCGCGGGTGATGCTCAGCGATGGGCCGGCGATCCTTACCACCGATGCCGGCAACTACGATTTCGGGCGGCAGGTGATCGATGTGAACGCCCCGGTGAACTTCCAGAGCGCCGATGGCTATCGCATGGTCACCAACGGCGCCTCGATCGATCTCAACACCCGTCGCATGGTCAGCCAGGGGCGGGTTGAAGGGCGCATTCCCGCTGGCACTTTCTCTGCCGACAGGATAATCGCCGACCTTGAACAGCGCACGGTCACGCTTGATGGCCATGCCCGGCTGCGGATGGAGCAGGGCAAGCTGCAAATGCCCGGAAAGCAACGATGAACCAGACCCTCGCTACAATCCGCAAGGCAAGGCCGCTTCGCAGCATGGCCGCCGGTTTCGCGCTTTCCGCCGCGCTGATCGCGGGTGCGCAGCATCTTTCCGCGCAAGGCATCGGGGCGCACAATTCCAACGCCCCGGTCAATTACGCGGCCGACCGGATCGAGTTGCAGGACAAGCAGAACCGCGTGGTCCTGTCGGGCAGCGTGGATATCACGCAGGGCGACCTGAACTTGCGCGCGGCGCGGACCACGGTGGCCTATACCGACGCCGGAGCCGTTAAAATTCAACGCATTGACGCCACCGGCGGCGTCGTGGTCACGCGCGGCAACGAGCGCGCGAGCGGCGACGTGGCGGTCTATGACTTCAACAGCCGGATCATCACCATGGTCGGCAACGTCGGGCTGCGGCGGGGCACGGATACGTTGAACGGCGGGCGGCTGGTGATCGACCTGAACACCGGGATTTCCAGCGTAGACGGCCGTTCGGGCGGCGAAAATGCCGGAATCGGCGCGGCCAGTTCGGGCGGCCGGGTCAGCGGAACGTTCGCGGTTCCGAAGAAAAATTGAAGTCGACCTAAACCGACCTAACCCGGGTCTGGATCGACCTGGGCTGATCGCGCGTCGCCAAAACGCCGGTTCAGGCCGCCCTGCGCGCCTTCACCGTGATACAGATCGGGAACGAGGGATCGTTCGGCACCAGCCACTGTTCACCCACATCCTCGATCGCCACGCCCTGCAGGAAGCAGGTGGCGACGAAGGCGTTGCCTTCTGAGCAGACCTCGACATTTTCATCGCCGAACGCTTCGCCGAACAGGCGGGTGACGACGCGTGCGGTGAAGATCCAGTGCCAGTCCCATTCGGCGGTATCGATCGGGCTGAGCGCGGGCATGGTGGCCAGCACGACGCCGCCGGGACGCAGCGACTGGTGCAGCTGTTCGACCGCGGTCTTCAATTCGTAGACGTATTGCAGCGTCTGGGTGAGGATGATGCAGTCGAAGGTATCGGCGGGCAGCACCCCGGGCTTTGACAGGTCGCCGATGATGGTGGCGCCGGGCAGGTCGGGCGAGATGTCGAGCACCTCCTGCCGGGTGATGCCCTGCCCGAACCGGCGGCTGTACTTGTCGTCCGCGGCTTCGAGCACGGCGCCGGTGACCAGCGGGGCGTTGCGGGTGAGGAAGCGTTCGATGTAGAAGCGATCGACCGGTGTGCCCCGGCGAAAGCCGAAGCCTTCGCTGACCGGTTTGATCCGCGCGAGATCGCCGAAATCGATGCGCCCGACGCTGGCGGCGATGCGGCGGCGGCGGAACTCGCGCAGCGTATCGGCCAGAGGGCGGGGCAGCAGGCGGATTGCCGTCTGGCGCAAGGCGGCCTTGGTGGTGGGCCAGGGTGCGATTGCCATCATCCTTCTCCGCTGCAGCCACTTGTCGCGCCCGCGCGTGCCGCGTTCGGTCCACACCGCGTTGGCGAAGGCGGCAACCTGCGCCTGCATCCCCAGCGTCCATGCGCGCATCGCCACGGGATCGTCATCGCGGGGGCGGTGACGGTCGAGCACGCGGCGGTTCCACGCGAGCATTTCGGCCGCGTCCTGCGACATGTTGGCCCCGTGCAGGCGATAGAGCGCGACCAGCCCGCGATGGCTGGCAATGCGGTGCCGCGCCGCGATTCGCAGATAGGCGTCATAATCCTCGCAACGCGGCAGCGCGGGGTCGAAGCTGCCGCATTCGACCAGCTTTTCCCGGTCGAACAGGACCACCGCGTTCATCCCGATCTGGTTGCCGCGCAGCAGGGCGGCATGGCCCTGCGGCCCGACGCGCACCTCTACCGGCCCGGAGCACGGGGTGAGATCGGCGCCCGCGAAGCGGTAGGACCCGCAAGCCATCGCCGCGTCCGGATTGGCGGCCATGCAGGCAAGGCTGAGGCTGACCGCATCGGGCAGCAACACGTCGTCAGCATCGAGAAACACGACGTAGCGCGTGTCGATCGCTGCGATCCCGGCGTTGCGGGCGGCGGCAAGCCCGCGATTGGGGGTGCGCAGCAGGCGTACGCCGGGGAACTGCGCGACGACGGCGGCGGGATCGTCGGTGGAGCCATCGTCGACCACCAGCACATCGTCGGCGGCGCGGGTCTGGCGGGTAATGCTGGCAAGCGCATCGGCCAGAAAATGGGCGTGGTTATACGTCGTGACCACGATGGCGACGCTATCGCCATCGGCAGCCCCGGCCGGGATCGGTTCCACGGCAACCGCCGTGAACGAATCGACGGCGAACGAATGATTCAAGCCGCCTCCTGCCGCATCGCGCCGCACCACATTCACGCCGCAGGATTCAAATACGGCCAAAATTAACCCTTCGCAATTGCGAAAAAGACGGATGAGCGTAACAATGACCCATAAACGAACAGTCGCCGCACGTTCAGATGTGCTGGAAAACCGTTGTTTTTCTGGCGGCAATAAGGGATGTTCGCGCGCATGTCCGAGGAATACAAGTTAACTATTTAGGCGTTACAACTATAACCTTAGTTAACCACCCGGCCCAGGAGACGCCCCGCAACGCCTTTTTGGTGGACAGGGTGCAGCCACGTTCGCTGCGCTGGCTGGCGGGACTTGCCATGGGTCCGTCGTCGGCGCCGTATGCCGCGTTGCCTCATGGCGCGGATGCCGATCCGCTGGCGGCCGTTGTCCGTCCGCAACTGCGAATGATGCCGCTGGTGGTGGTGCTGGGCATGGTGGCCGCGCTGCTGGAAGGCGTGGGAATCGGTGTGTTGATCCCGCTGCTGGCATTGCTGATGGCCGATGGCGCGGGAACGCCGCTGCCCGGCCCGATGCAGCAGGTTGCGGCCTTTGCCACCGCGCTGGACCCGGCGCATCGCGCCGCGGCGATCGGCGGTTTCGTGCTGGCGATCATCCTGATCAAGAGCATGGTGCAGGCGGCCAACAACGTGTTGCTGGTGCGGATACAGGCGCGGGCCAGCCGGGCGATTCTGGAAGCGATGGCGGCGCGGCTTCTGGCGCTGGAGTATGGCAGCTGGCTGCGCAACGAATCGAGCCGGGCCGCCAACGCGGTGCGCCAGTCGAGCTGGTGGGCTTATGAGATCGTGCGGGCGGGGCTGCTGATGGCGCAATCCGGTGCGGGCGCGCTGGTGTTCGGCGCGTTGCTGCTGTGGCTGGACTGGCGGCTTTCGCTGGTGGCCGGGGCGGGCGCGATCGTGGTGTCGCTGGTGCTGGGCATGATCAACGCGTTGCAGCGCGGCCAGAGCAAGCGGCTGTCCGACGACGCGGCGGCGATGACCGACCGCTTGACCGAGATCATCGATGGCGGGCGCGTGGTGCGCCTGTTCGCGCAGGAAGAGGCAGAGCAGGCGCGGGTGCGAACGCTGGCCGGGCGGACCTTTGCCGCCTATTTCCGGCTGAACCGGCAGGCGGGGCTGGTGACGCCGGTGTTCGACCTGCTGGTGGCTTGCCTGTTCGTGACGCTGTTGCTGGCGGCGCACGCCCTGCAGGTGCCCTTGCCGCAAGTGAGCGCGTTCCTGATCCTGCTGGTGCGCGGCCAGCCGCAGGTGGGCCAGTTCGTGCAGGCGCGGACCACGTTTGCCGGGCAGGTGGGTGCGCTGGGCGAAGTGGAATGGCTGCTGCGCCAGCCGGTGCGCCCCCCGGTGGAGGCGCCGGTGCCGCTGTCCGGCCTGCCGCAGCCGGTGCGGTTCGACCGCGTGAGCTTTGCCTATCCCGATGGGACGGCGGGCCTGCGCGATGCCAGCTTTACGATCGCCGCCGACGGTGTGACTGCGCTGGTCGGGCCGTCAGGCTCTGGCAAATCGACGCTGGTTAACTTGCTGTGCGGGCTCGTTCGCCCGGATTCGGGCACGATCCGGCTGGGCACGGTGCCGATCGAGCGTATTGCGCCGGCGGACCGGCACGCGCACGTGGCGCTGGCCGGGCAGGACATGGGGCTGTTCACCGGAACGGTGGCGGATAACATCGCCTATGGCCGGCCGGGCGTGGACCGCGCCGAGATCAACGAGGCGGCGCGCGCGGCGGGGGCGCTGCCGTTTATCGAGGCGCTGCCCCAGGGACTCGATTCGCCGGTGGGCGAAGGCGGGCGCAATCTTTCGGGCGGGCAGCGCCAGCGCATCGGCCTTGCCCGCGCGCTGTTGCTGAAGCCGGACCTGCTGATTCTGGACGAGGCGACCAACGCGGTGGACGCGCTGACCGAGCGCGAGATCATGACGCTGCTGCATGAACGGCGTTTTTTCCGCGCGGCGCTGGTGATCAGCCATCGGCCCAGCACGCTGGCCGCGTGCGAGAACGCGCTCGTGCTGGATGGCGGCCGGGTGGTGGAAGCCGGCCCCTTGCGCGAGACCGCGTACTTCGCCGGGATGGGCGGGGGGATGGCGGCATGAGCGATCCGGCGGTCTGGCCTTCGTTCACGATCGTGATCCCCACGTACCAGCGCCGCGCGCTGGCGTGCGAGGCGGTGGGGGCGCTGGCCCGGCTGGACTATGCCGGCGCGTTCGATGTTATTGTGGTGGTCGATGGATCGACCGATGGTACGGCCAGGGCGCTGGCGGGCCTGAAGGTGCCGTTTGCGCTGCGCGTGGTGGAGCAGGCCAACGCCGGGCAATCGGCGGCGCGCAATGCCGGGGCCGCGCTTGCCACGGGCGAGATCGTGCTGTTCCTTGACGATGACATGATCTGCGCGCCCGACCTGCTGGCCGAACACGCGCGCAGCCATGCCGCGGGCGCCGACGCGGTGGTGGGGGAAATCCCGCTTGAGGCCAATTCACCCAAGGGATTCCTGACCGAAGGCATTGCCGCCTGGGCCGAGAGTTCCGCGCAGGAAGCGCGTGAGGGTGTGGCGCCGGGGCCATTCCAGATCTTCAGCGGGCAGATTTCCGTGCGGCGCACGGTGTTTGACGCGCTGGGCGGGTTCGATTGCCGGTACTGCGATGGCAAGGGCGCCTATGGCAAGGAGGACGCCGATTTCGGCGTGCGACTGCTGGCGCGCTATACCGTGGGGCACAACCCGCGTGCGATCAGCCACCATCGCTATGTGGTGAGCCCGCGCGAATACCTGCGGCGCGGCCATGCGCTGGGGTTGGCGGACGCACAGTTTGCGCGGGCATGGCCGCAGCTGGCGAACGAACTGTTTGCGCGCAACCACATCGACCGTGCGAGCACGCGACGGGTGATCCGGCCGTTGGCGCGCGTACCGGGGCTGCACCGGATCATGGCGGTGCTTGCAGCGATGGCGGCGTGGGTTGTGCTGCGCACGCCATGGCGATCGAGCCGGGGTTTCCTGCGTGTGTTCCACGCGGTGCGGATGGTTTCGTATTGGGCGGGCGTGGACGCGGGCGGCGGGGTGCCCGATGCCACCAGCGCGCGCATCCTGTGCTATCACGCGATTGCCGACCATGCCGACGATCCGGTGCTGCGCCCCTATTCGGTGCCGCGCGCGCGCTTTGAACGGCAGATCGCGTGGATGCAGCGCGCGGGCTATGCCTTTGTCACGGCGGACGATCTCGAAGCGTGCCTTGCCGGCGTGATCAGGCTGCCGCGCAAGGCGGTGCTGCTGACCTTCGACGATTGCTATGACGATCTGCTGGACGTGGCGCGGAGGGTGCTGGCGCCGCGCCGCATTCCGGCGCTGGCCTTTGCGGTGACCGGGCTTGCCAGCCACAGCAACGAATGGGACCAGCGCGTGGGCGCGCGGCCGCGCAGGCTGTTGACCTGGGCGCAGCTGCGCGAACTGCCCGCGCTGGGGGTGACCGTGGGCAGCCATTCGCGCACGCATCCCCGCCTGACCACGGTGCCCGACAGCCAGATCGACGGCGAAGTGGCAGGGCCGGCGGCCGACATCGTACGCAATGGCCTGCCGCTGCCGCGCCATTTCTGCTTTCCCTATGGCGATTGCGACGCGCGGGTGCGCGCGGCAACGGCGCGGGCCGGGTATGCGCTGGGGTTTGGCGTGGCGCCGGCCGTGGCGAACCGCGCCAGCGCGCGCATGGAACTGCCCCGGATCGAGTTGCGGCGTGGGGACACGGGTGTGCGCTTCTGGTTGAAGCTCACTTTTCCGCGCCTTGCCTTCCAGTTGCGCTGGCGGTTGTGGGGCGCGCGCCTGCGCGGCGCGGTGGGTCGGCGGATCAGGCCGATTGTCTGGCCCGCGCTGCCGCAAGAAGGCGGTCGAGCCGCCATTTGAGCTTCCACGCCAGCGGATGGCGCAGCAGGCGCAGCTCGCGCGCCACGGCGGCGCGCATCGCCGGGGTTGCGGTCACGTCGGACCGGGCGAGGTAGGCAGACAGCCATTCGAAGAACTGGCGACGGCGCGGCACATAGTCGCGCCGGCGGCGGGTGTCGGCGGTGCAACTGCCGCCGTGGATGCGATAGTGGACCCACAGCCGGTCGGCGCTGAAGATGCGCAAGTGCAGGTATGCCTTCGCGAACAGGATCATGTCGTCGTAATAGCCGGGAAAGGCTTCGTCGAAGCCGCCGATCCGCGCGATGGCAGAGGCGCGCAGCATCACCTCGCTGGGGGAAGGCGCGCCGGCGGGGCCGACGGGATAGAGCGCCAGCAGGGTGCCGGGCGGCTCCAGCACGGCGTCACGGACGCCGCCGGTCTGGATGTGATCGTCCTCGCCGCCGTCCCAGCTGCTCCAGTAGTTCACCCGGCCGCAGACCATGTCGATATCGGGCATCGCGTCGAACAGCGCGACCTGTCCGGAAAGCTTGCCCGGCAGCCAGACATCGTCGGAATCGATGAAGGCGATGAACTGTCCGCGCGCCTGCGCAAGGCCGAGATTGCGCGATGCGCTGATGCCGCGATTAATGTGGCCTTCGTGCGAAAGGACGCGGATTCGGGAATCGCGGCGGGCATGGTCGGCGGCAAGCGCGCTGCTGCCATCGCGCGAACCGTCGTCGACCAGCAACAGCTCCCAGTCGGCGAAGTCCTGCGCCAGCACGCTGTCCACGGCTTCGCCAAGGAAGGACTCGCGGTTCAGGAAGGTGCAGATGACGGAAACGCGCGGGGGAAGCATCGACCGGGGGCCTTGGTTACACTATGGTCGGGCGCAAGGCGCGTCTGACGCGAGGCGACTTTACCGGGCGGGCGGGGCAGCGCAACCGGGTTGCAGGCAGCGAAGGGAGCGGGCGCGATGACGGGGGAAGGGGCGGATGGGGCCGGGTTGCCCTGGTTCACCATCGTGATCCCCACGTATCAGCGCCGCGCGATCGTGTGCGATGCGCTGCGTGCGATCGATCGCATTGCCTATGCCGGGCGCTGGGACGTGGTTGTGGTGGTGGACGGATCGACCGACGGCACCGCCGCCGCGATCGCGGGGCTGGACCTGACACGCGCGCCGCAGGTGATCGAGCAGGCCAACGGCGGGCTTGCCGCCGCGCGCAACCGGGGCGGGCGGGCAGCGCAGGGCGAGATCGTGCTGTTTCTGGACGACGACATGATGGTCGATCCCGACATCCTGACCCACCACGCCGCCGCGTTTGCCAAAGGGGCCGACGCGGTGCTGGGCGATATCCCGTGCGACCCGCGATCCCCCGCTGGTCTCACCCGCGCCAAGGTGGACGAGATGGTGGCCGAACGCGCAACCCGGCTGGCGCGCGACCCGCGCTTGCAGCTGTTCGACCTGCTGGGCGGGCACGTGGCGGTGCGGCGGGCGCTGTTCGAGCGGATCGGCGGGTTCGACGAGGACTATACCCGCGCCGGGGGCTATGGGCACGAGGATCTGGACTTTGGCATCAGGATGATGGCGGCGGGGCGGGCGGTGTTCTGCCCGCAGGCAATCGCAAGGCAGCTTTACGTGATCACGCCCAGGCAGAACCTGAACCAGGTGTTCAAGGCCGGGTTCGCCGCAGTGCACTTTGAACGGCGACACCCGGCGCGGGCGCACGAGATGTTTGGGCCGTACGGGCCGACGGCGCTGCGCACGCGGCGCGTGTATTTGCCGCTGGCGCGCCGGGGATGGGCCGTAAACGCGACGGCGGCACTGGTCGCGCAAATCGCGACGCGGGCTTACGGTCGCTGGGCGTGGCTGGACCGGCGCATCCGCGCGCTGTTCGACATGGCCGAAGTGGTGATGTTCTGGGGCGGCGTGGAAAAGGCACGCTCGCAGCGCGGCTGAACCGCTATTCCTCGGTGCGGATGAGGACGGTTTCGCCGATCAGCAGGAACAGCAGGAACGGCGCCCACGCGGCGAGGAACGGCGGATAGCCGCCGAAGTTGCCCATCGCCAGCGCGGCGTTGTCGACCACGAAATAGGCAAAGCCCAGCGCCATGCCGATCACCGCGCGCACGAACAGGCGGCCTGAGCGCGCCAGCCCGAACGCGGCGACTGCGCCCAGCAGCGGCATCAGCACCGCAGAGAGCGGGCCCGACAGCTTGTGCCACCACTTTCCATCCAGCTCGCTGGTGCGATAGCCGGCATCGCGGATCGCCTGAATCGAGCGGCTGAGCATGGGCAGCGATTCACCGTCCGGATTGGCCTTGCGGATGATGACCTGCGCCGGTTCCACCGACTTGGCATAGACCACCGGCGTTACCGAGGCGGTGCGGCGCGCGCTTTGCACGTCGAACGCGGACGGCCGGTCGAACCGCCAGCCGGGCGCGGCATAGACCGCGGCGGGCGAACGCACTATTTCGGTGACCATGCCGGTAGGATCGCGGCGATACCAGCTGACGTCGGTCATCCGCGTGGCGGGGCCGCGCCCTTCGACCGAGCGGGCGAACAGGATATTGGGCCCATCCTGCAACCACACGTTGGACTTTACGTCGCTGTCCGTCGGGATCTTGCCGTATTCCACGTCCTGCCACGCCTTGAGCGTGGCGGTGGAGCGGGTGACGACGCGTTCGTTGAAGGCGAAAGTGGCGATCGAGGTGACGCCGGCGACAAGGAACAGTGGCGCAAGGATCTGGTGCGCCGAAAGGCCGGAGGCCTTCATCGCGATGACTTCGCTGTTCTGGTTGAGCGTCATCAGCGTGATGATCGTGGCCAGCAGCACCGAATAAGGCAGGAAGCGGCTGATCAGCTGGGGAATGCGCAACGAGGCATAGGTCAGCAGTTCGGCCTGCCCATTGCCCGGCGCGGACAGGATGTGGCCGCTTTCGCTGAGCAGGTCGAGCATCTGGAGGACCAGCACCAGCATCAGCAGCACCGCCACGATGCGCACCGCAAAGGTCTTTGCGATGTAACGCATCATCGTGCGCGAGGGGAAGAATTCAAGCTGCACCGGCGGCCTCCTCTTCATCCGCGCGGCCCGCCTTGTTGGCCTTGGCGAACAGCTGGCGCACGCGGCGCGAGAGCTTGGCAAAGCCGGTTTCCAGCGCGCCGATGGGCTGTCCGCCGGGCACATAGGCCAGCCGCCAGTACATCCACACGATCAGGGCGGCGAACAGCACGAACGGCCCCCACAGCGCCAGCGTGGGGTCGACGCGGCCGAGGCTGGAGACGTCCTGCCCGTATTCGTTCACCTTGTGATAGGCGACGACCATCACGATCGACAGGAAAACGCCGAGCGCCGAGGATGAGCGCTTTGGCGGCACCGCCAGCGCCACGGCCAGCAGCGGCAGCAGGAACATCATCGCCACTTCGACAAGGCGATAGTTGAGGCTGGCAATCGACTGGTTGCGCGCTTCCTGACTGGCCTTGTCGCTCCAGCCGATCTTGAGCAGTTCGGGCAGGAAGTATTCGCGGTCCTGGTTTCCGCGCTGGCGGAACTGCTCGATCTTCGGCAGGTCGATCGGCAGGTCGTGGCTGGCGAAGGACAGCACGCGCGGGCTGACGATGCCCGGCCCGTCCTGCACGATCTGCCCGTCGGTCAGCCGCAGGATCACCGTGTCGGGATTTTCCTTGTTGGCGAAGAATTGCCCTTCGCGCGCGGAAATCACCAGAACCTGCCCCTTGGACGTGGCGATGCGGGCGAAGATGCCTTGCAGATCGCGTCCTTCATCGCGGCTGGCATCGACGCGCAGCGCCGTGCGATCCTGCAGCGTGTTGAATTCACCCACCTTGATCGAGGCGCCGAGCGCGCCCGAGCGCAGCTGGAACTGGAGCTGTTCGTAGTAATAACGCGACAGCGGCTGGATGTAGCTGACGATGGCAAGGTTGAGCAGCGCCAACGCGATGGCAAACAGGTACGGCACGCGCAGCAGGCGGGTGTAGCTGAGCCCGACCGCACGCATCACGTCGAGTTCCGACGAGGTGGCGAGCTTGCGGAAGGCAAAGAGGATGCCCAGCATCAGGCCGAGCGGGATGGCGAGGCTGGCATATTCGGGCAGCAGGTTGGCCAGCATCTTGAATACGACGCTGACCGGGCCGCCCTGCGTGGCCACGAAATCGAACAGCTTGAGCATCTTGTCGAGCACAAGCAGCGAGGCCGCGATCACGAAGACCGAAAGCATCGGCACGATGACCAGCCGGGCAATGTATTTATCGGTTGCGGTCAGGAACTTCACGGGCGCTCGGATGATCTGCTGCACGGCTGGGCCGGGCCTTTCCGACTAGCCGGGATCGCCCGCCGGCGAAAGGCGAAAAAGGACGGCCCCGCCCAGCGGGTCGGAAGAGCTGGCCTAACCAAAGTTATTGTATTGCCAAACGAAAGAACCTAGTTCCACGGCATCGGCGGCACCCGCCCCCCGCAACATGCCGGAGAAGCAGCAGATGAATCGGGAAAGCACGGGGCACGATTGGCGCGATAGCTTCGCCGCCCGGTGCGAGGCCAGCCCGTCCGAGCTGCACGACCTTGCCGCCGCTTGCGAAAACACGGCGCCGCGCGACCAGCGCCGCGCCTTCGAACGCGTGCTGGCGCTGCTGAACACCGGCGGCTTTGCCCCGGTGCGTGACGAGCCGCACGCCGAAGCGAGCCTGCCGGTTGCGTTGCTGGCGGATTCGGGCGCGTTTGAAAGTGCGGCGCTGGCGCTGTTGCCTACGCGCGCAAGCTTTACTGGCGGCCGGCTGGCCGATGGGACGTTCGTGGCGCAGGTGATCCTGCCCAGTGGCGCGGGCGCGCATTCCCGCGCGGGGCGGTCGCTGGCGATGGCCTGGCTGGCCGCGCTGCTGCGGGCGCTGGCGCGCGAGATCGTGGAGCAGCGGTCGGTGCGCTGAGGGGCGCCACGCGCGTCCTTCGACAGGTTCGGGACAGGCGAATTTGGGTGGCCCGCAATCGGGAAATGCGGCTTGGCTGACGCCGATCAGGCCTTTTCCAGCGTGCATTGCAGCGGGTGCTGGTTCTGGCGGGCGAAGTCCATCACCTGATTCACCTTGGTCTCGGCGATTTCATACGGGAAGATGCCGCAGACGCCCACGCCCTTCTGGTGGACGTGGAGCATCACCCGCGTGGCCTGTTCCAGATCCATGTGGAAGAACCGCTTGAGTACCAGCACGACGAATTCCATCGGCGTGTAATCGTCGTTGAGCATCAGCACCTTGAACATGCTCGGCTTTTTGGGCCGGGTCCGGGTGCGGGTGGCAATGCCGATAAGGTCGTCGCCATCGGGGCCGTGCGGATCGTCGTCGCCGGCAGCGCGAATGGCGGGCAGGCCAGAGATGGCCACCTGTTCGGGGGCCAGCCGTTCGGGGGCCGCTGGGGCTGGAAGTTCGGACTCACGCTGCATGATCGCCGGAATATCGCATTGCGGGGCCACCCATACAAGGGGGCGGCTGCGGGTTTATGGCCGAAAAGCAGTTACCGAAGGGCAAACGGCACGCGGTTAGAGTGTGCGCATCAGTCCCGGGACGTGGGCCAGAAGCGCGCGCGAGGAAGCCCGGCGCGCCCATCTGTTCGGCGCAGCGGGGGTTCCCCGGGCGGATGATTGAATCCTGAAGATTTCGCGTGTAGATTCAGGAAACTCCGGGACAGGATGCGACATGGCACGTCCGCGTAACGATATCGAGGCAGGGCAGGAGCGGTTGGTCGGGATCGCGTGCGCGATCATCGAGGAACGCGGCGCGCAGGCGCTGACCATGCAGGAACTGGCCAGCCGCGCAGGCATGTCCACCGCCAACATCTACCGCTTCTTCGAAAGCAAGGACGCTCTGGCAGAGGCGATCGCCGAGCGCTGGTTCCGTCCCAAGGTGGCGATCATGGAAGAGGTCGTGGCCAGCGACCTGCCACCCCGGCGCAAGATGTACGAATTCTTCGCGCGCCGCTTTGCCATGATCCGTGAGGGATGGCGCGCGGACCCGGTGGCGCACCAGATGTACATGGAACTGGGCGAGGAACACTTCGAGCAAGTGCGCAGCTATATCGACCTGGCCGACCACTATCTGGGCGTGATCATCGGCGAGGCGATGGGCGAAGGCCATTTCGAGGGGCTGGGCGTGGACGAGACGATCAGCCTGGTGAACCAGATGGTGGCGCCCTATTGCTCGATCGACACGATGACGATGGTCATGGATCGGCTGAGCGAGGACAAGCTGGCGCGGATCATCGATGCGGTGTTCGACGGGCTTTCCGGCCACGATCGCGGCGCGAAAGGCGTGACCGGCCTGCGCGCGGCCTAGGTCAGGCCGCGCACCAGTTGCCCCGGCGGCCGTGCCAGTGTTCGGCAAGGCCCTCGTGCTCCAGCACTTCGCCCAGACTGCGCCCGCCGCGCATCACCACGCGCAGCGCCCGGCCATAGCGATCGGTTTCGTGCCCTTCCGTTTCGAGCGAGAACGGCCCGGCGTTGAGCAACTGGGTGAGACGGCGGGTGGCCGCGGCGCCGCGGCGGGCCTCGTCCTCGCACATCGGATGGCTGACTTCGGGCGCGTTGATGTCGGCAATGCGGATCTTCGTGCCGCGATACCAGAACGTGTCGCCATCGACCACGCAAGTGACGCGGGTTCCCGATCCGCATGCGGCAAAGGTTGCCATCTCGCGGTCAGGTGTGTCGGTGGAGCCCAGCAGCAGGGCGGCGAGCGGAAGCAGGAGGATGCGCATCGCGCGACAATCGCGGATCGCGGCCGCCGGTTCTCCGCCGGAAAACCCTGAGCGGGACGACGCTGAGGGCGGCTGCTAAGTAGGATAAAGTCTTAACCCGTTCATGGCAGGCTGGCGCCCATGTTCGGAGCCCTTCACAAGATCTTTCGCAGCCGCTGGGCGGCGCTGTGGTGGGCGGCTGGAATGCTGTTCACCGCGTGGTCGCTGGTGCCTGCGGCCGATCCGGCGGATGACGGTTCCGGCACGCCGGTAAAGCACCACGCCAATCCGTGGGCCAAGGACGCGAAGTAGCGCGGCGCTACTTCAGGAAGAGGAAGCCGACCGCGCCCATCAGGCAGGCGAACGCCGCAAAGTGGCGCCAGTGCAACGGTTCGCCCAGCACCAGCACCATGAAGCCTCCGAACACGACCAGCGCGATCGCTTCCTGAACGACCTTGAGCTGGCCCGCGCTCCACCCTTGTGCATAGCCGATGCGGTTGGCCGGCACGGCGAAGCAGTATTCCACCAGCGCCAGCGCCCAGCTTATGGCGATCACCATCACCACCGGCCGCGCTTCCGCCACGTGCGGACCACCGCGCAAGTGCCAGTACCACGCCGTCGTCATGAACAGGTTGGATACGACAAGCAGCAGGACGGTTTGCAAGGGCGCGCTCCGCAACGATCGGGCGGGGGTCATGCGCCGATCATGCCGGCGTTGCAACGGGGGGAAAGGCTGCCCCGCGCGCCCGCCGGCGACGGGCAATTGGGGTGCGCTGGGGAACGCGCGGAGCAGGGGAAGCGTCGCATCGACGCTGGCAGGGCACAATCCGGGCGGACGCTTAGGCACATGCCGCTTTGCCGATTGTTAAGGGGAATGGGACTAGCAATCGCATTCCCGTTCTGGAGCGCCCGATGTACGCCCTGTTGTTTCGCAATCGCTGGCTGGCCGTCGTCTGGGTCGTGCTTGTGCTGTGCGCCGCATTCTTCATCGCCACGCGCGGGCTCGCGGGCATGGTGGGGAGCGATTCCGAATCCGTGCCCGCTGTAAATCCCAGCGACGATTTTGCGCGGTGGGCCGCGGAGAAGCCCGACAACGCCGAGACGCAGGAGGATGACGGGCGCAAGAAGGTGGAAGTGCGCATCTATCACGATGCGCCGAAGGGCGATGGCGTGTCGGAGGATGGCGAGCAACCCGCTGCCGAGGCCGTGTCGGGCGAAGAAGGCCAGACCCAGCCGGACGGCGTGGAGCAGTAGACCTTTTCAACCGTGCGCCGGACGCCCGGCGCAGCACATTTTGTCGGGGGCCAGAATGTATTCGTTGCTGTTTCGCAGTCGCTGGGCGGCGTTGCTATGGGTAGGGCTGGTCGCCGCCTATGCGCTGTTCATGACCTCGGGGCCTAGCCTGCTCGGCCTTGTCGCGCCGCCGCCGGTCTCGGCCGAAGACACCAGGCAGGAAAAGCGGGCGCGCGACGAGGCCAAGTTTCGGGCCTGGGCCGCGCAGGATACCCGCTCATCCGAAAGTCGCGACAATGCGAACGAGGAATACGGCGCTGCCCCGGACGGATACAACGGTCAATAGGCGCCGCGCGGGGTGGGGTCGTCGATCCCGCCTTCGCCATAGTAGCCTTCCTCGTCGTCGTCGCTGCGTTCGCCGCGAAAGGCGCCCATGTCGATGCGTCCGCTGGTGACCATCTGCTTCATATGATCGACGATGTCGGGCGTGCCGCTGCCGGGTTCGTCATCGTCGTCACCCACGCGCTCCGTTTCGGAATCGCTGCCGAAAACGGTGGTGGCGCGGCCGATGGCTTCGTCGGCCAGCGACTGCGCCTGCTCCGGTTCATCGTCCTGTTCGTCGTTGTGCGTTTCGGGCGCGAGGTCCCGCTGGACGAAGTTCTCGGCGGTCTTGTCTTCGGGCGGTTCGGTGGGCTTGGTCACGCAAGGTCTCCTTTGGTGAGACTACGCGTGGGCCATGCCCACCGTTCCTGATTTAGCGCGTGGGGACCGGCGTTTCGCCCGAGTAGTCGTAGAACCCGCGCCCGGTCTTGCGGCCGTACCAGCCGGCTTCGACATACTTTTGCAGCAACGGGGCCGGGCGGTACTTCGGGTCGCCGGTCGAGGCGAGGTAGATCTTCATGATCTCGAGCAAGGTGTCGAGACCGATGAAGTCGGCCAGTTCCAGCGGACCCATGGGATGGTTGAGGCCCAGCTTCACGCCCTTGTCGATGTCCACCACCGAGCCGGTGCCGCTGCCCAGCACGAAGGCGGCTTCGTTGATGAAGGGTACGAAGATGCGGTTGACGATGAAGCCCGGTTCATCCTGCGACAGCACCACTTCCTTGCCGATGGCGGCGGCATAATCGCGCACGGCCATGATCGTGGATTCCGAGGTGGCAAGGCCGGGGATCACTTCCACCAGCTTCATCAGCGGCACGGGGTTGAAGAAGTGGATGCCGATGAAGCGTGCAGGCTCGGGCGAGCTGACGGCCATGCGCGTGATCGGGATCGAGCTGGTGTTGGTTGCCATGATGGCATTGGCGCCGAGGAATTCGCCGGCAGCCTTGAAGATCTTGTGCTTGATGTCCTCGCGCTCGGTCGCGGCCTCGATCACCAGTTCGGCTTCGGGCAGGCGCGTATAGTCACCGATGGGGACGAGGTTGTCGAGCGTGCCGGCGGCCAGCGCGGCATCGACCTTGCCGCGCTCGACCAGCTTGGCATAGCCCTTGGCGATCTTGTCCTTGGCCTTTTCCGCCAGTTCGAGCGAGACGTCGGCCAGCAGCACCTTCATGCCCGCCTGCGCCGAAACCTGCGCGATGCCCGAACCCATCTGGCCGGCACCGATCACTGCCACTGTCTGCATTTGCATTCCCTCCAAATTCAGCTGGCGCGCTGCCTAGCGCAGGGCGAAGGCCCGCGCCACCTATCGCATTGCAGCATTGGATTTGGATAAGGTCAGCGGTTCTTGCCGGGAACCCACAGCGGGTCGGCCCCGCCATTCAGCGCGCGGGCGAGCACGAACAGATAGTCCGACAGCCTGTTGAGATAGGCGAGCGCGGATGGGTTCACCGGCTCGGCCGCAGCCAGCGCCACGGCCGCACGTTCTGCCCGGCGCGTGGTGGCACGGGCCAGATGGACGCGCGCGGCGCCTTCACTGCCACCGGGCAGGATAAAGCTGGTGAGCGGCGGCAACGCATCGTTCAGCGCGTCAATGGCGCGTTCCAGCCATTCGACCTGCCCCGGCAACACGCGCAGGACCATGTCCGACGGTTCGAAGCCGGTGGTGCCAAAGGCGCCGGCGGGCGTGGCAAGGTCTGCGCCAAGGTCGAACAGATCGTTCTGCACGCGTGTCAGATCGGCGAGGGTTTGGGGCGGCACGGCCAGCGTGGCGAGCCCGATGGCGCTGTTCGCCTCGTCCACGTCGCCGATGGCGTGCATGCGCAGGTCGCTTTTGGCGAGGCGCGAACCATCGACGAGCCCCGTGGAGCCGTCATCGCCGGTGCGCGTATAGATCTTGTTGAGTTTTACCACGGTGGCGTGCCGTCCGGCGTTACTTGTGCGCGAAGGTCAGCAGGATCATCACCACGAGAATGGCCAGACCCTGAAACTTGATGCGCTTCCACATCATCTTGTTCTGCAGGAGCTGCATTTCCTTGATGCCTTCGTCCCCGCGTTCCAGTCCTTCGCGCGAGGTTTTCAGGAACGCCGCGATGCCGCGCACCAGCGAATAGACGGCAAGGCCCATGAAAATGAGCAGGAGCGGGATCAGCAACATGGTCATGCGGTCTGGTCTACGTATTCGGACAAGGAAATGCCAGCGTCAAAAAGGGCAGCGCGCAAGGCTGCGGCGAGCGCTGGGCCGTCTTCGCCCGCGCGGCGGCGGTCTGCCAGCGAAGGCGCGCCGCGCCGCTTGGCCAGCTTGCGTCCGTCCGGTTCCACCAGCACCGGATGATGGTGCCACACCGGCACCGGCAGATCGAGCAGCGCCTGCAACAGGCGGTGGACATGCGTGGCGGCAAACAGGTCTGCCCCGCGCGTGACCACGGTGACGCAATCGGCCGCATCGTCCAGTGTGGCGGCGAGGTGATAGCTTGCGGGTACATCCTTGCGCCACAGCACCACGTCGCCGAACAGGTCTGGCCGCGCGCGCTGGAGGCCGCGACGTTCGTCGCGCCAGTCCAGCGGGCCGGCCCGGGCCATGGCAGCAGCCATGTCCAGTCGCCAGCAGACTTCGGCACCGACCGGCGGCGGAGCACGGCGGCACGTGCCGGGATAGATGGGGCCATCGGGGCCGGTCGCTATGGCGGCAGCGGCGATTTCTGCGCGGGTGCAGGCGCATGGGTACAGCAGCGCTTGCGCGCGCAGCGTGTCGGCGGCGGCCGAATAGCTGGCCATGCGGGTGGATTGGGCGGGCACTTCGCGCCAGTTCAGGCCCAGCCAGCGAAGGTCGTCGCGGAATTCGGCGACCAGTTCGGCGCGGCTGCGTGCGCCGTCGATATCCTCGATGCGCAGCAGGAACTGTCCCGCGTCACGCGCGGCGCGATCGTGCGCCATGATGGCGGCATAGGCGTGGCCCAGATGCAGCGGCCCGTTGGGGCTGGGGGCAAAGCGGGTTGTGGTTGGCATCACGCGCCCATCTGGCGCGACTTTGCCAAAAAAGCAAAACGGCCGCCCCGCGCTTCGGGGCAGCCGCTTTGGTCAAATACCGATGTGAAGCCGCAGGCTCAGACGAGCGTGGCGGTAAACATCATGCCGCTGACACCAGCAGCAAGAATGAACGGCAGAGCATAGGTTACAATGCTGCGCATGGGAATTACCTCCATTTTTTTATGAGGCTCTTCCAGGCAGTCTCCCAAGTTCTTCGGCGCCGGCAGGGTGGTGGATTGCAGGAGCTTGCTGAACGAGGGCGCAGATACGCTTTTCGGCGTATTGTGCAAATGCGAACACGGCAAGTGCGGTTGCAAAACTTGCAATTCACTATCTGCAAGTACGCATGCGCCTAGCGGTTCCGGTCTGGACAGCGAAGGCCGGCGTCTTTATCCGCCAGCCATGAGCATCCACCCATCCGAATCCATCCTGATTGTCGATTTCGGCAGCCAGGTCACCCAGCTGATCGCCCGCCGCGTGCGCGAGGCCGGCGTCTATTCCGAAATCGCACCCTATACGCAGGCCGAGGCCGCGTTCCACCGGATGAAGCCCACGGGCATCATTCTGTCGGGATCGCCCGCCAGCGTGCCGGCCGATGGCAGCCCCCGCGCGCCGCAGGTGCTGTTTGACAGCGGCCTGCCGATCCTGGGCATCTGCTATGGTCAGCAGGTGATGAGCCACCAGCTGGGCGGCAAGGTGGAGCCGGGCGATTCGGGCGAATTCGGCCGCGCGTTCCTGACCGTGACCGAACCTTGCGTTCTGTTCGATGGTCTCTGGTCCGTCGGTGACCGCCATCAGGTGTGGATGAGCCATGGCGACAAGGTGACGCAGTTCGCGCCGGGCTTCCGCATCGTCGCCGTCAGCGATGGCGCGCCGTTCGCGGTGATCGCGAACGATGAAAAGAAGTATTACGGCACGCAGTTCCACCCCGAAGTGGTGCACACGCCCGACGGCGGCAAACTGATCGCCAACTTCGTCCGCCATGTCTGCGGCTGCACCGGCGACTGGACGATGGCGGAGTTCCGCAAGACCAAGATCGCCGAAATCCGCGAACAGGTGGGCGACAGCCGCGTGATTTGCGGTCTTTCGGGCGGCGTCGATTCGGCAGTGGCGGCGGTGCTGATCCACGAGGCGATCGGCGACCAGTTGACCTGCGTGTTCGTGGACCACGGCCTGATGCGGCTGGGTGAGGCGGAACAGGTGGTTTCGCTGTTCCGCAACCATTACAAGATCCCGCTGGTGCACAAGGACGTGTCCGCGCTGTTCCTGAACGGCCTTGCCGGGGTGACGGACCCCGAGGCCAAGCGCAAGTTCATTGGCAAGACCTTCATCGACGTGTTCGAGGAAGAGGCAAAGCAGGTCGGCGGCGCCGATTTCCTTGCGCAGGGCACGCTGTACCCTGACGTGATCGAATCGGTTTCGTTCACTGGCGGACCGTCGGTGACGATCAAGAGCCACCACAACGTGGGCGGCCTGCCCGAACGCATGAACATGAAGCTGGTCGAACCGCTTCGCGAACTGTTCAAGGACGAAGTGCGCGCGCTGGGTCGCGAACTGGGCCTGCCGGAGATCTTCGTGGGGCGCCATCCGTTCCCCGGCCCCGGCCTTGCCATCCGCATCCCCGGTGAAGTGACGCGCGAAAAGTGCGACATCCTGCGCAAGGCGGACGCCGTCTATCTCGAAGAAATCCGCAACGCCGGGCTCTACGACGCGATCTGGCAGGCTTTCGCGGTGCTGCTGCCGGTGCGCACCGTGGGCGTGATGGGCGATTTCCGCACCTATGACAGCGTCTGCGCGCTGCGCGCGGTGACCAGCACCGACGGCATGACGGCCGATATCTACCCCTTCGACGCCGGATTCCTCAGCCGCGTGGCGACGCGCATCGTCAACGAGGTGAAGGGCATCAACCGCGTGGTCTACGACTACACCAGCAAGCCCCCCGGCACGATCGAGTGGGAATAAGCAGGGGCGTACTGACCTCACCCATGTTCCGCAGGCCCCGGTCGCCCCTTGGCATCGGGGCCTGCGCACGTTTGCGCACGGCATTCGGACAGCGGCTCAAAGGCCCCGGTGGGTGGAGCCTTTGTCTGACGCGGAGAGCAAAAGCCCCAAAGGGCCGGATTCAGGCAGGAAACAGCGGCTCCCAGCGATGGGGCGACGCTAAAAATACCCCGCATCTCTGGGATTACGTCGATGTGGGGATGCCGGTGGACGGTAAAATGGAGCGGGTGAAGGGAATCGAACCCTCGTATTCAGCTTGGGAAGCTGCTGCTCTACCATTGAGCTACACCCGCGTCGCGTCGGTGGGCGATTGGCACAACCGGGCAGGGCGGTCAACCGGCTGGGCGCGGTTGCGGCGTGAAATGGATTGCATGCGTGATGCAGGCTTGACCGGGCCACCCGCGCCGCCGCATCGTGCTTCAACATACAGCGCAAGGGGGAGACCTGAGGCATGTTCAGTCACATCATGATCGGCGCGAACGATATCGACGCCGCCAAGCGTTTCTATGATGCCACGTTCGCCGCGTTCGGCGGGCCGCAGGGCATTGTCGACCCCAAGGGGCGGCTGGTCTACCAGCACAACGGCGGGCTGCTGCTCATCACCAAGCCGATCAATGGCGAACCGGCGTGCGGCGCCAACGGTGGCACCATCGGCTTTGCCATGTCGCCCGAACAGGCCGACGCGTGGTGGAAGGCCGGGCAGGAAACCGGTGGCATCGCGTGCGAAGACCCGCCGGGGCCGCGCGAAGGTTCGCCGTATTACCTCGCGTATCTGCGCGATCCGAGCGGCAACAAGCTTTGCGCGCTGCACGTACTGGGCTGATCGGATGACTCTGGAAACCGTTTCGACCAGCAAGGCCCATGGCGGCACGCTTGGCGTCTACAAGCACGATTCGTCCTCCACCGGCACGCTGATGACCTTTTCGGTCTTCGTGCCGGCGCAGGCGGAAGAAGGCGTGAAGCTGCCGGTGCTGCTTTATCTTTCAGGGCTGACCTGCACCCATGCCAATGTCACCGAAAAGGGTGAATACCGGCGCGCCTGTGCCGAACACGGCATCGTGTTCGTGGCGCCCGATACGTCGCCGCGCGGCGAAGGCGTGGCCGACGATGCCGATGGGGCCTATGACTTCGGCCTTGGCGCAGGGTTCTATGTCAACGCCACGCAGGCGCCGTTCGCCCGCCATTACCGCATGTGGGACTATGTCGCCGAGGAACTGCCGGCGCTGATCGGGGCCAACTTTCCGGCAGACCTTTCGCGCATGGGCATCACCGGCCATTCGATGGGCGGACATGGCGCGTTGACGCTGGGCCTGACGTATCCCGATCGCTTTCGCTCGCTGTCCGCCTTCGCGCCAATCGTGGCGCCGGGGCAGGTGCCGTGGGGGCACAAGGCGCTGGGCGGATACCTGGGCGATGACCGGGCGGCGTGGCGTGCACACGATGCGACCGCGCTGGTCGAGGATGGCAAGCGGCCGGCAGGTGCGATCCTGATCGATCAGGGCGGCGCTGACGGCTTTTTGGCCGAACAGTTGCAACCCGAGCTGTTCAAGGCGGCATGTGATAAGGCCGGCGTGGACGCCACCGTTCGGCTGCAGCCGGGCTATGACCACAGCTACAACTTTATCTCCACCTTCATGGAAGACCACATCCGCTGGCACGCCGAGCGGTTGTGATACCCGAATAACCCTCTCCCCTCAGGGGGAGGGGGTTTTCAGCGCACGTCCCGGGCGATTGCGTCGAGCAGGCCGTTGACGAACTTCGCCTCGCGTGCGTCGAAAAACGCGTGTGCGACATCGAGGTATTCGTTGATCACCGTGCCCACCGCGATGTCCTTGCGCGCGAGCAGTTCATAGGTGCCGGCGCGCAGGATTTGCAGCATCGTGCGGTCGAGCCGGGTGATCGACCAGCCTTGCGCCAGCTTGTCGGTCAGCAGCGCGTCGATTTCTTCGCGCCGGGCGTCCACGCCCTTCACCACGTCGTCGAAGAACGCGGTATCGGCCTTCAGGTATTCCACGTCCTCGATTTCCGCGCCAAGGCGGTGGAGGTGGAATTCGTCGAGCAGGATGTGCAGCAGCGGCTTTTCCATCTCGAGCTGGTACAGCGCCTGAACGGCGGCAAGGCGTGCGGCGGAGCGGGCATTGCCCTTGGCGCGGCCCGCGTTCACAGGCCGAGCCTCAGCTCGATCGAGCGCGCGTGGGCGGAAAGGCCCTCCGCGTCGGCAAGCGCCACGGCGGCGGGGCCGACGGCTTGGATGGAAGCATCGCTGAGCGCGATGAAGCTGGTGCGTTTCATGAAATCCAGAACCGAAAGACCGGAGGCGAAGCGGGCGCGCCGTCCGGTGGGGAGAACGTGGTTGGGGCCGGCGACGTAATCGCCGATCGCCTCGGGCGTCATGCGGCCAAGGAAGACCGAGCCGGCATGGCGGATTTGCGCGAACAGGCGCTCGGGATCGTCTGTGGCGATTTCCACGTGCTCGGCCGCCAGCGCGTTGGCGAGCGCGGGCGCTTCGTCAAGTGAATCGACCACGATGATCGTGCCGTGCGCGTCCCAGCTGGCCTTGGCCACCCGGGCCGTGGGCAGCATGGCCATTTCCACGCCGACCATGTCCGCGACCTGATCGGCGAACGCGGCATCGTCGGTGATGAGGATCGCCTGCGCGGCAGGATCGTGCTCGGCCTGGCTGAGCAGGTCGGCGGCGATCCACTGCGGATCGTTCTTTGCGTCCGCGATCACAAGGATTTCCGAAGGCCCGGCGACCATGTCGATGCCCACCACGCCGAACAGCTGGCGCTTGGCTTCGGCCACCCAGGCGTTGCCGGGGCCGGTGATGACGTCGACGGGCTTGATCCGCTTGGTGCCATAGGCAAGCGCGGCCACCGCCTGCGCGCCGCCCACGCGCCAGATCTCGTCCACGCCGGCAAGGTGCGCGGCGGCAAGAACCAGCGGGTTGACCACGCCCTTGGGCGTTGGCGTCACCACGACAAGCCGTTCGACGCCCGCCACCTTGGCCGGAATGGCGTTCATCAGCAGCGATGACGGGTAGGCGGCGCGGCCGCCCGGCACGTAAAGGCCGGCGCCGTCCACGGCGCGCCACTTCGCACCAAGGCGAATGCCGGCGGCGTCGGTATAGTCGCGGTCTTCGGGCAGCTGCGCTTCATGGTAGGCGCGGATGCGCTGTGCGGCGAGTTCCAGCGCGGCGCGCAGATCGGGCGCGAGGTCGTCGAACGCGGCGCGGCAATCCTCGGCAGAGATGCGCCATGCGTCATCGGCGGGCAGGTGGCCGTCGAAACGCTCGGTATATTCGGCCAGCGCCTCATCCCCGCGCAGGCGCACGTCGTCGATGATCGTCTGCACGTCGCGCGCGATGTCGGGGTCGCTCTCGCGCCGGTCCTTGACCAGCCGGGCAAAGGCGCGGGCGAAATCGGCGTCGGAGCTTTTCAGGCGCAGCATCAGGCGGCCTTTCGCCGGGCGACCATTTCGCGGAACGCATCGACCATCGCGCCCAGCCGCGCGCTGTCGGTCTTGAGCGCCGCGCGATTGACGATCAGGCGGGCCGAGACGGGCAGGATCTGGCTGGTTTCCACAAGGCCGTTTTCCTTGAGCGTGCGGCCGGTTGAAACGAGGTCCACGATGCGGCTGGCAAGGCCCAGCGAGGGCGCCAGTTCCATTGCGCCGTTCAGCTTCACGCATTCGGCCTGAATACCCTGGCGTTCGAACCAGCGGCTGGCGATGTGCGGATATTTTGTGGCGATACGCAGGTGGCTGGCGTTGCCGGGATTGTATGCGGCGGCATCGCGCGGTTCAGCCACCGACAGGCGGCAGTGCCCGATGTTGAGATCGACCGGGGCGTAAAGCTCCGAATAGTCGAATTCCTCGATCACGTCGGACCCGACAATGCCAACCTGCGCCGCGCCATGGGCAACGAAGGTGGCCACGTCGAAAGCGCGCACGCGGATGATCCGGGTTGCCCCGTCTTCACTGGCGAAACTGAGTGCGCGGTTGCCCTTGTCGTGGAAGGCGCTTTCCGGCACCACGCCGGCGCGCGCCATCACGG